>JAEUUS010000707.1 GCA_016787545.1 Saprospiraceae bacterium | reverse complement strand
CAGGACAGGTAATTCTGGGTTGCCGTTTTCCGGAATTTGCCGGTATTCGAATTTAAAGCCACCATCGTCATCAACATGTATGCCGGACGCTCCGGATTCAGGCACCACAAATTCCTTACGTGGAGTGTCATGGGAGATGGGTAACCGTAAATGGAACTCGGTTCCCTTGCCAGGAGTGCTTTGTACGGTAATATCGCCCCCCAGAAGCCGAACATACTCTTTCACAAGGGTCAAACCAATGCCACTGCCCTCATCGACGTGGGCGTTTTCAGGATCAATTTGAAAAAAGCGGTCAAAAATGAAACCCAACTTGTCTGACGGAATTCCTATGCCAGTATCCCGAATTTTGAGTGAAAAGTGGTTGATAGAACCTGTTTGGACTAAAATTTCTGCTGAAATGTAAACGTCACCATCCGGAGGAGTGAATTTAATGGCATTGGAAAGCAGGTTAGTAAAGATGTCTTCGAGTTTGTCAGGATCGTAGTCCATGGTGATTTCAGGATAACTGCACAGAAAATGCAGGCGAACTTTGCGGCGTTCGGCCATACTCCGGAACGAATCCGTGAAATAGTGCAAAATCGGCAATACATCACCTTGGATATTGTGAATAGGCATGGCGCCCGATTCGAGTCGGGCGAGGTTGAGCATTTGGTTGACAAGCCGGAGCAGCCGATTGGCGTTTCGGCGGATAAGATCGAGTCGACCGCCAGGACCATCGAGCGGAATAGGGTTGGCAGAGGTTATGGGACTGGGGTTTGCGGCACCCAAAATGATGGTCAGCGGAGTGCGAAATTCGTGGGTAATATTGGTGTAAAGGTGTGTTTTAAGGTCGTCAAGTTCCTTTAAGCGTTGGTTTTTAGCGCGTTCATCTTTTGCTCTTTTATCAAAAATTTGAAAAACAACCAATAATATGTAAGTGGAGATCCAAGTTGTATTGAGTACCGTGAAAGTTAGGTTAACATTCGGTTCAAGCATCTCCGGGGCGGTAACAAGCCATGGTTGGGCAAGTGCAAGTACCACAATACCCAAGATGTAGAGCATTGAAGCAACGATAGCAAGGCGCGGGTGCGGATAAACAAAAGCAAAAACAAGAATGGCCAACGCCGCATACAAAATACCTCCCGACACCAAAATGCCGCCAAGTCGGGCAGCAGTACCCATGGTGATGAGCAACATGCCGATCTGGTTGACATAAAAAAATGCCTCAACGTATTTTTTTACTGCAAAAAAACAACCAAGTGATGTCAGGTAAAACCCAATGATAAGCCAGCCAAATTGCCAGAGAATCGGCATTTTCCAATAATAACATAACGCCGTCATGCCAATTACCGGCGGCAGAACAACAGCGGTATAATAGACCAGTGTGGTTTTTAAATCAATCGTTTCTTCCGAGTCGCCCGGGTATCTGAGCTGTTGACGCAGGTTTTTGTGAAACTGATGAACGTTCATGATGCAGTTGGTGAAAGTTACCACAAACGTTCTGGAATATTGTCGCAAAACAAATGACAGAAATCAGTCAGACGACTGAATTTTTTCCCAATTGTTGAGTGCATTGTGTGGAAATGAGGTTTCTAAAACGCCTCTCCCGTAAAAATGTAAAAACTGGCGCCTTCCCTTGTTATACCCACATCAAAGCGCACAAAAATGTCTTTTTTAGGGAATAACAGATACCTCAGGCCGCCTCCGCCACTGAAACGGACGTGTGCCAAATCCAGGGATCGGAGGTTGGGAGCCACCGAACCTGCGCCCGCAAAAACTGCCGCACCAATTCGTTTGCTAAACGGCAGGGGTAAAAAACGATACTCTGCCTGGGCCGCATAATACTGATGATCCCGGTAGCGTCCGGTGTAATAACCCCGCATCAGGGATTCATTACCCATCAAACTGAGCATATTGAATGGCGCATTCCCCGAAACAACATTGCCGCTAGCCTGCCAGGCAAATACCTGATTTTTGCCCACAGGTATGTACTGGCGCACTTCAGCGCTGAAATTATCAAAAGCATAATCGCTGCCCAATGCATGCCCGTAGTGCAACCAGGCTATTTCGGCAAACCAGCCTTTTCGGGTGTTGAGCATATTGGGACGAGAATCGTACACCCATCCAATGCCAGCAGCTACATTGGTCGAACCACCTGATCCTTCCGGCAACGGGCGCGTAGGCTGATCTCCACCAAAATCCACCTTGCCCAAATATTGTGCGTCCAACAGTACTCCGGCAAACATATTGTGCGCCACGCGGTGCATGATGCGTTCCCGCAGCAGGTAATACACACCGTTCACGGTTACAGGATCAGCTTCCGGCGCTTCCGGGCCGATGCCATAGTACAATAAAGGGAATCGTTGCAAACGCAATCTGCCCAGAATCAACCACTTATCCTGGTCAGTGTACACTGCATTATCCACCCAAAGCCCGTATTGGTTGCGCAAAGTGCCAAACCCGAACAAGGTGATTTCACTCAGTCGGTTTTTCAGGTATTGATTTTTGGCATGGAATAATACGGAGCCCGCTACGCCAATTTCCAGGCTGGTTTCCGGTGAATACCCAAACGTTGGATAAAACAAAAACCGGGGCTTTTCAGGAGGTTTGTTCTCCTGGGATAACCAGTTCATCACCCGGCCTGCCAATCCGGTACCGCTGGAGTCTGATTGCGCTGCCAGGGTAAAAGGCAAAAACAACCAGCAAATCAGTACAACAAGGATCAAGTTTCGCATAAATCATTAGACAAATTTGCTACTGTTGGGTTCATTTTTCAATAACAAGACCGTACAAAATGCTCTAAAATAGTGTACATGCTTTGACTATTTAATCTGTCCGCAAAATGAAAGTACCTAAAAGGAAAAATCGTAAATCCCAAGTCGCGCATCGTAAGTCGTACATCGCAAGTCGTAAGTCGTTTACCTTTTTTTACCTTTCTTGAAATCCCCTTAACCCTCCGGCCTTGAGCGCAGGAGGACCTTTGTCGCAGATTCTATCACCTAAATCTGTTTCGACATGGTCTCGAAAATATTGAAAACCATCTTCCTGTACAGCCTTTTACTTTGGGCAGCTACAGCTCAGGCGCAACCAGTGCAAATATCCGTGGCACTGGCGCCACCTTATCCCATTCATTTAGAGGATTATGCCCAAATGAAGGGACAAGTTATCATTACCCTGATAAATACCGGCCAAACGCCCTTGCAACTGCGCCTGGTGCCTTCCGTGCAGGGGCAAAATGGTATTTCCGCTACCCTGAAACCCGGGTATCGTCCGCCCAGCCCCTTACTCCTCGGTCCATTGGAAACCCGTGTGCTCACAGGCGGACAACTGCAATCACTCAACATGGGTATTTCTTTGGAAAACATGGACATCAAAGGGGTGAACGTGCAGCAAATCATCCGCACCGAAACATTGCCGGAAGGTCTGTACGATCTCTGTGTGCGTGCCTTTGATTTTAATTCCAATACCCAGTTGTCGAAAGACGGCTCCGGATGTGCCCCATTCAATATTACCTGGTACGATCCGCCGGTGGTTATGCAGCCCTCTGATAAGACAACAGTGCCGGTATTGCAGCCACAGTTTGTCAACATTGGCTGGACACCCTCCGGTATTGGTGGAGTAACCCGTTACAAGTTGTTGCTGATGGACATGACGGCTAATGGACTTGCCAACCCAAATGATGCTTTTAACATGGGTTTCCCGCCTTTTTTCCAAAAAGACAACCTGCTCACGCTTGGTCATCCTTTGGGTTTGGCGGAGCCGCCCCTCACGCCCGGACACAAGTATGCAGTGCGTGTGCAGGCGTACGACCCTCAGGGCAATTTGAAATACAAAAATGAAGGCCGGAGTCAGGTAACTACCTTTATTTATGGCTCCACCAATCTTCCGGGAGGCCCTTCTGGCGGAGGCGGCATAGACATCCCTTTTGATGATCTGGCTAATCCCAAACAGGATCCCGTGTTCAATACACCCGACCCAAATGATCCGCTGGATTGTATGGCCGCATTTGAAGTAGCCATGCCCTCTTCCGCAACGCAATACACCCCCAAAACGGGCGATACCGTGTTGATTGGCAAATTCAGAATGAAAATCCTGAACATAGCTGGTGGCAGCGGTGATGGAGAAATTTACGTTGCCTTTCTCAAAACCAAGGTCAAAGTAACCTTTGAAAACCTGCAGGTAAATGGCCAGAAACAGGCCTATGGCAACAGTAAAGCCTGGGTAAAAATTGATCAGGCTAATCTGGTGGAGCAGGCCATGGCCAACGATCCAACCGGCAACCTGAACAATGTGAAGGTTAAAGACATCAACGATTTTGTGCAAAATGCCAATAAAAAAGTCAGCAAGTTCATCGGCGAGCAAAGCCAACCCATTGGTGTGCCGTTTGCCCTGGATAATGCCAAAAACCAGAACCTGATTCTGCTGGGCATCATTTTTACGGCCACCAAAGCCCAGGCCAATATCGTGTACGGGATGCCGGTTCCTGAGGCTTTGAACAACGATTGGTTCCAGCTTGGTACCAAAGGAGTGGGCATCCGCCCAAACGGTTTTGGTTTGGATGGCGGCAAAATTTCCCTGGCCAGTGATAAAACCTTTGCACTCACCGATCACACCAATTTTATTTTGTTTGGCGGAGCAACCAAAACCTATCTGGAATTTGATTGTAAAGGCATCAGCAAGGTACAACTGAACGGAGGTATGGAGTTTTCCCGTGAAAAAGCCATTCCGGTAGATGCTCAGAATAAGGTGGTGGCGGCCCCGGCCAGGCTGGTGGCGAAGTTCGAAGTAGCCATTGAAAATGCCATGAACTGGACCGCAGATGCAACTTTGTCGCACCCAAAGTTCTCCGTCCCTCATGCTGAAGGCATCCTGTTCAGTGCCCAAAACCTGAAAATCGACCAGTCGAGCACAGCCAATGTGCCCGGCATGAAGTTTCCTTCCAATCACCCAAAGAAAAACAAGGTGGATTGGCGAGGTATTTACCTGGGCACCGTAAGCATTACCATGCCGGAATGGATGAAAGACGGCAAGAAAAATGCCCCGGTGGCCGTGGTAGGGTTATCTGATTTATTGTTGGATAAAACCGGTCTCTGGACCAACGTTCAGGCCTTGAACGTGATGCCTAAACTCGACGATGGCGATCTGGCTGGTTGGGCATTTTCTGTAGATACCATCCGACTGAAAATAGAATCAAGCGCACTCACTGGCGGTGGGGTAGGGGGCTACCTGCGCTTGCCGGTATGTGAAAGTGGTGTAAAATACTCTGCCACCATTGCCGCCGGAAATCCGGAAGCTGATTTCAGTTTCAGTGTAAAAACCACGGATGAAGTAGAAATTGATGCCTTCATCGCCAAGGCGGTATTTGGGCCAAATTCTTCCATCACAGTAGCCAAAAAAGACGGCAAATGGAGCCCTGCTGCTGATGTAAACGGCTCTATTACAGTTGGT
The DNA here is from genome assembly GCA_016787545.1 of Saprospiraceae bacterium. GTDB lineage: Bacteria > Bacteroidota > Bacteroidia > Chitinophagales > Saprospiraceae > M3007. Next base: position 6,880 of record JAEUUS010000707.1, on the reverse strand, counting down.
TGGGAAGAAGCCAATAAGGATGCACAAAAAGAAAATGCCGTGTCTTCCTTCAAATTGCCAACGCTGCAATTTTCCAAGTTGCTTATTCAAAACAATGCGCAGGGAAAACCCCGTGTACAGGAGTTCAAAATTGACTGGGATAACCCTAACATAAAACAAAATGACCAGCATAAACTGGCGGGGTTCCCGCTGAAATTGGGCGGTTTGAGTGTTGACTGCGATGGTGACGTGCTGGCGCTGGGTCTCGATCTGGATATTACCCTTACCAAGGGCGAAGCCAATAAAAATGGTTTGAAAGGCAGTACTGCTTTTTCCATCAATGGCCTATACGACAATGATAAGAAGTGTTATTTGTATAAAAATACCACCATTGATTCCATTAGCGTGAATGCTAAGCTTTCGGTGGCAGAAATTGGCGGCGCACTGGCCTTGTACAAGAAAGACCCAACCTTCGGTAATGGATTTAAAGGATCTATCACAGCTACCATCAGAGGCATCGGTATTGGCGTAATAGCAACCCTTCAGGTGGGCAATGTGACAGAGGAAGGTCAGAATTTTGATTATTTCTTCTTTGACGGCTTGTTCAAATACGACCAGGGTTTCAAAATCCCAGGAGCGCCAATGGCTTCCATCTACGGATTTGGCGGTGGTGTTTGGTACAACATGGAGCCTACTTCCCCCCTCAAGGACTTTAACTACGCTGCATACGGTGAAAATCCTGGCGATTTGAATAAACCAGGCAGCACGGCAACGGGAGTTGTTTTCGAACCACAACTTGGTAAACTTGGCTTTAAAGCAAAAGTATTGTTTGGTTTGAGTGGAGGGGCACAGGCAGGAGGTAAAACCTTCAATGGCGACGTAACCTTCACTATGTACTTGTCTACGGAGGATAAATTCCGCTTGGATTCCATCGTTCTGGATGGCAATGCATACGTAGTACAGCCAATGGATTCACGAAATAATGCCAGAATCCATGGCTTCATGCACATGCAAATGGATTTTGTTTCACCAAGCTTTACGCTTGTGGCCGGGCTCCAGGTAGATCTTGGGAGTGTGTTAAGTGGCGATGCTACCCTGGCGATGCACTTTTCCAAACAGGAATGGTATGTACATCTGGGTAAATGGTCTACTAAAGAACTGGAGGGGATGGACCCCTGGAGCGATAGCCCCGAAAACACCCGTTGCAACCTCAATATCGACTTGAAAGTGCTGGAGGCTTCGGTTGGCTGTTATTTCATGATTGGCTCGGATGTACCGGGCCTGCCGCCGCTCCCTAAATCTATACGGGATAAAATGGTAGACCAAAACAATAAACCTGTAAGTGATAACCGCCCGGATTTTGGATCTTTTGATGGTGCTAAACCAGGCTTTGGATTCGGTGCAGCCCTCAAAGCAGAGATCGATATCAGTGTGTTGATTGTTTATGCTGACATAGATATCACCATTGGTTTTGATGCCGTACTCCAGGATTTGAAAGGCGCCACTACTTGCGATGGCAATACCGTTGGGGTAAATGGCTGGTATGCACAAGGACAGGCATACGCGCTGTTGGACGCTGAAGTGGGGCTTCGCCTGGATCTTTGGTTTTGGAAGAGCCCCTCATGGAAATTGTTTGATATGTATGCGGTGGCCGTTTTGGAAGGTAGTTTCCCCAATCCCAACTATTTCAAAGGCTTTATAGCTGTAAAAGGCGAGGCTTTGAATGGTTTGATCAAGGTGAATCGTTCCTTCCAGTTCGAAACCGGAGAAAAACCCTGCTTCAATCAGAGTCCGTTTGGACAATACCCGATTGTTGCGGCCATCTCTCCGAAGGAGAATGATAAAGTGGCGGCGCATAAAAACGTGCAGATTGCCTTCAATTTCCCGAAAGGATATTTCGAAGTGGCTAACACAGAACAGCCAGAGATACCGGCAAAATTCTATTGCTACAAGATAGAAAAATTTGAGGTAAAACACGGTAATCAAAGCCTGCCGATGTCGGCTATTGATTATGTGGATGAATACCATGCGCAATACTATCCGAAAACCCAATACGGGTTGTGGCCTGAAAAAGCGCATTTGCGGTTGTTTATTGAAGTAAACGGCTATGAAAAAGGCAAAGCTGCTCCGGTAACAAAAAAGCCTGAACGTGATACAGTAGAATTCAATACCCGCGAATGGCCTAAAAAAGTGGATTGGGCCATGTTGCAGGAAAGCAATCCACAACCTAATAAAAGGTACTTCAATCACAATGGTAAAAAGGGCTTTTTGAAATACAAACCCAACAAGGGACAGGGGTATATCTTCAATCCCCAGAATGACGATAAGGCATTGTACGATGTGTCGAAAACCAAATACTACACGGTATTTACCGAATTGAAAACCGGTAAACGCAGTTACGGAACCTTCACATACAACAATGATGGCAGCTTGATTGAGTTTCCGATACCATCAGATCTGAAGAAAACCACGATTTATTCTTTTGAACTCATCAAGGAGCTGACTACTTTGCCCAAACCGGTGGAAGATCAGGATGATCCGAACAATCCGGATACCGGTGGCGGCTGGGGGCAGGGAGATAGTAACGGGAATTCAGAAGGTGGTCAATACACCGATGCTGAATGGAAAGAGTTGTACGGTGGAGGGGTGTACCGCATTAACCGACTGTTATTGCCAGACACCACCACTAAAAAAGTGCGTGTAGCGCTGTGTCGTATTTATTTCAAAACCAGCAAATACCAAACGCTGGCAGAAAAAGTAGCCACCTATCAAGTGAAAGGTGTTGGGTATTTGCCGCATGTTACGCATCAGCGATTTATCAAGGTTACACCAAAAGGGCAGGGCTTTTCTTATAGTGTGGAGGAAAACAAAGCCGTTACTACGGAATTACCCATCTTGTTCATGGCGGGTGGCGAGCAGTTTGATGAGTACGATGCCTATGGCTACACCCTTGATCCAGGGAATTACGAGATCAAAGTAGATCCGCATGTCACTTTTGAAACAGGCTCAGATCAAAAAGTGCCTTTCGAATACTATGAACGATATCTTATTGGCCAAAACCCCAGTGATATTGAAATTAGAAAGATGTTCGAAGGTCGTGATTGGTTTGGAACCGGCTGGCCGTACATTTCTGATGTGCATACACCTACACATCAACAATTGGCCAATGTCAACTGGTCGGGGTACATAGAATTTTGGCGCAACAGCGAACATGGAAGTATCAATGCATACAAACCCGCCGGATTAAAAGTGCTTTTGCCTGCAAAACCACTTTCTAAAACGGAAATTGATGCGGCTATCGCTCAGGCGCCACAACAAGGCAACGGCAACATCGGCCACATTGTGCTGAATGTTCAACAACCAGGAAATGGTATGAATATGCCTGGAATGGGTCTGGCTGCCGGCGCCGACAGCGATTTTTGTGTGCCAATCGTTAATGAATCCTTGTTTGTGATTAACCGGGATTACTGGCTCTACATGCGCGATGGATGGGGTTATTTTAAAACCCATTACGATGAGCCCTCCAAGCAGCTTTGGCTTCAGAATACCTACGATTACATGCAGGATTACCTCAAGCCCCGTTCCGAGGCAAAACAAAGTATCCTCATGAACGGAAGCTCGAAGTCGTATACCTGGAAGAAGTAGGGATTTACCTTTTTTTACACTTGTTGTGTTTTGCTTGAAAAATGGTCCGGGCTGCGGCTCGGACCTTTGTTTTAACAAAATAGCAATACAACCCTGCAATATGAAAAAGATAACATTCTTCTGTTTTTTTGTCCTGCTGGTCTTATCCTCTGTGCAGGCTCAACAGGCGCCTATGGATACTTCAGCAAGCTATGGCATTGCTGCCCTAGTGAAGCCTGAATCAGTAGTCATCCGATGGGCGCCGCGCTCCTATGCTGTTTGGCGACTCGGCAATAAAAACGGCTATGTGCTGGAACGGGCCGAGGTGCCGGAAAAACCCGGCGACCTGCGCAAACTGGCTTTTCAACGGGTACAACCTCAGCCTTTTAAACCCTACACCCTGGCTGAATGGAAAAGTAAGGCAGATACAACCAATGTAGCCATCGGCACCGCCGCCCAGGCTTTGTACGGACAAAGTATGTTTGGGAAAAACGGAGCCTCCGGGATGGGTTTGCTGCATGAGCAACACAACGAACAATCCCTCCGACATGCTTTTGCACTTCAAGCCGCCGAATTAAACCAACAGGCTGCCGAAGGACTCGGATTGCGCTTTGAAGACAAAGGACTGGATAAGTCCAAAGAATACGTTTACCGCATATTTAATGTTCCGTCTACCAAAGGTTTTGTGACGGATACTGCCTACGTAATGGTTTATCCGGCCTTTCCCCAGGAACCTCAAAGTGTGCTTTCTGCCTACCTGGAAGAAGGAGATCACAACATTAAAATTGCCTGGAGCAGACCGGCAAACAGAACCCTTTTCTCATCCTATTTCGTTGAAAAATCTTCGGATGGCGGCAAAACCTTCAACCGATTGAATGAATACCCGCTGGTGTTTGGATTCAATGAAGGGCAACATGAAGACTTCAACCTGGTAGACTCCCAGGTGGTTAATGGCCGGGCTTACCAATACCGGGTAATTGGGGTTAACTCTTTTGCAGAGTTTGGTTTGCCCAGCGAAGTGCTCACCGGTATGGGAAAAGACCTGAATGCGCCCTTGCCTCCGGTTGAATTGTGGGCAAACGACATCGGTAATAAGTTTGAAATTAGCTGGAAAGCCGATCATACCCTGTTTGCAGACCATGCCGGCTGGATTATCGGTCGGTCGCTAAGTGCCAACGGCCCATTTGCCCCATTAATGGAAAAGCCGCTGCCAAAGGAAACCCGAAAGTTTGTGGATGAAAATCCGGTGCCGCTCATGACCAACTATTACGTGGTTTTTGCGCTGGACGACAAGCAAAATTTCAATATGAGTCCTGTGGTTGGCGGTATTCACCACGATGCCGAAGCTCCGGCAAAACCCCTTGGTTTGAAAGGCGTTTGCGACTCAACGGGCCTTATTTCGTTGCATTGGGAGGCCGGAAAAGAACCGGATATCATGGGTTACAGGGTGTTTATGGCCACCGCCAAAGACCGGGAATGGTTTCAGATTACAGATCAGGAACTGCCCCTTGAACCCCATTTTGAACACAGGGTTAAACTCAATTCCCTCACAGAAAAAGTCTATTTCACCGTTGTGGCGATGGATTTCAGTTTCAATGCTTCTGAATTTGCAGAGATGATTGAAGTTGCCTTGCCGGATACCATCGCTCCAGAAAAAGCCTTGATCAATGATTATTCCGCTTCTCAAAAAGGTATACTGCTGAAATGGGCTAAAAGTGGCAGTAAGGACGTGGTCAAAACACTTCTGCTCCGCAGAAATGCTTCTGATAATAACTGGAAAACCCTGGCAGATGTAACGGCTTTTGCAAAAACAGAATTTTTAGATACCTCTGCCCGTCAGGGTATGCAGTATGAATACGCCCTGGAAACATTTGATGATGCCGGTTTGTCGTCTGGCAAATCCATTACCCTGAGTGTTGCCGGAGCTGACAATGGAATGCGTCCGGGAATCAAAGCGCTACAAGGCGTTTATGATACCAAAGCCAAATCCTTTTCGCTGCAATGGGATTACAAGCCTTCCGGCCGCTATCAATTTATGATCTACCGCAATATTCCGGGGAGCGCTCCGGAGCCCATTGCCCAGGTGCCGGGTTCCGACCGAAAATTTACCGATGAAAGCCTGGTATCCAACAAAGAAGGCTTCCAGTATGCTGTCAAGGTCATTTGGGCCGACGGCGGCGAATCGGACCTCAGCGAACCATTTGAAGTCCGTTTTTCCAAAGGAAAATAACCTCATTCTCCACCTTTTTACTATTTGATTATGAAAATGCAAACCTCCAGCCTGCTGCTGGGCCTGCTCTTTATGGCCCAAATCATGCACGCCCAATTCAATGTTCAGATCCAGGTCAACCAAAACGTTCAATGCAACGGTGCTGCCGATGGGGCGCTTACCGCCGTAGTGAATCCGCCTGGTTCAACGTATACCTTCCAGTGGTCTAACGGCGCCACAAGCGCTTCCCTGACCGGTTTGCCTGCTGGCGCATATGCCGTAACCGTACAAAATGCGGCCGGGGGGGCTGCCATGGCAACAGCCATACTCACTGAGCCGGAAGCCTTGCAATTAACAGCCATTACAGAACTGCCGTTGCTGGTAAATCCCACAGGCTCTGTGGAAGTGGAAACCACCGGCGGCACCATGCCGGTTGCGTATCAATGGGTAAACCAGGCTAATATTCCGTTTTCCAATGAGGAAGACCTGATTGATGCTCCGGCAGGCGCCTACACCCAAACGGCTACCGATGCCAATGGCTGCACTTTCGTGCTTACTCCTGTGATTCTCACGGCTACTTCGGCCACCCGTGAGTGGGATTTTGCACAGCCTTTGGCTTTATTCCCCAATCCTGCCAGCAACCAGATTCAACTCACCTTGCCGGAGTTGGAGCCTACTTTAGTGCAGGTATTCAGCGCCAACGGCCAGCTGTGTGAATCAGTTTGGCTGCAAGGATCAAATGCTGTTGTTTCACTCGGTAAATTTCCTCCCGGATGGTACCAGGTATTGGCGCCTGCCCTCAACCGTACTGCCCGATTGTTGATTCAACGATAGCACACTGGAGCGATCTACCCTCCACCGTCTACCGTACAGCTATTTTTTGCCGGTCCGAAAATTCGGACCGGCAAATGCCTTTTTTGGGCAACGGTCGACGTACCTTTGCGTCCCATTTTTCTCTTTAATAATATGAATAAACGCGGAAAAAATCCTCCAAGTTATTGTTCCTTTTGCGGACGAACAGAGGAAGAGGTTATGATTCTGGTTTCGGGAATGGAAGCCCAGATTTGT
>JAEUUS010000683.1 GCA_016787545.1 Saprospiraceae bacterium | reverse complement strand
TTTTTTTCTCAAAAGAAGGTGACAAGTTGGTTGACCAGCGGGGGAGAGGGCGCCCTCTGTCAAAATGGTCAAATGCTATTTTTGACAGTACAAAAGTGCGGGTGTTCCAATGCCCCACCAACATCAAAAAACGGCATTTATTGAAAACATTACAATCTATTTTGTTTTAAATTATTGATAATCAATTAATTAAAAATAATTTATTGAACAAAACACGTATTTTTTTTGAAAAAATACTGCAAAAAACTTTTCCAACCGGCACATAACCGGAAACTTTGTATCAAATCTCGCCAAAGATCTATGGAAAACAGCACAATATTGGCATTGGTACGGGCAATTCCCACCGGGGAAGTACGCGAGGTGCGCAAATTCCTGTTGTCGCCCTTTTTCAACCAGCGCCAGGATGTGGTCTCGCTGTTCGATTACCTGGCCATAGGTGGCAGTCCTACGCGTGAAGGCGCCTGGAAAGCCGTATTTGGGAAAGGCGCCGAGTTTGAGCTGCCCAAACTCCGGCTGGTAATGAGTTATTTGCACAAATTGCTGGAGCAGTACCTCGCCGTGCGGGAAACCATGTCGGACCCCAAGTTTCTGGAGGTACAGTTGGTACGCGCATACCGCAAACGCAAAATGCCGGTTGCTTTTGAGCGGGAGCGCAAGGCCGTGCAGCAATCGCTGGAACAACAAAGTCTGCGCAATGCCTGGTTTCACGACTGCAGTTACTGGCTTCATTGGGAGACCCACCAGGTGGAGTATCCACAAAATCCCACCGATGTTTCCTGGCTGCTCAATGCCGGTCAGGCGCTGGATACGGCTTATTTATCCCGCAAATTGCAGTTGGTATGCCTGCTGGTGGCACATCGTACGGTGTATAAAACCACGCAGGAAGTAGCCTGGGAGGAGGAGTTGATCAATATGGCTGCCCAAAGCGCTTACGCAGAGCTGCCTTCCGTGGCGGTATACCTGCACTGTTACCACATGTTGAAAGAACCCACAGAGGAGACTCATTTTCAACACTTTAAGCATATTTTATTCGAACAGGGCGCTCAGTTTTCGGAGGAGGAAATACACGGATTGTTTATTCTGGCCATCAATTACTGCGTGCGTAGGTTGAATGCCGGAGACACGCGCTTTTACCGCGAGGGTTTTGAATTGTACAGGGAGGGTCTGGCCCGGAATCATATTCTGGAAGATGGTATTTTATCCCGTTTTACGTTCCACAACATTGTGGCGCTAGGGCTCCATGTGGGAGAACTGGAGTGGGTGCGGTATTTTATCAACGAGTACAAGAACAAGCTGGAACGACGCTACCGGGAGAGCGTGTTCAGTTTCAACCTGGCGCGTTTGTCGTACGCCGAACGCAAGCATAGTCACGTGCTGGAGCTCCTGCAAACAGCCAATTACCGCGACCCCCTGCACAATCTGGCCGCCAAAACCCTGTTGCTCAAAACCTATTTCGATTTGGGGGAATACGATTCCCTGCAATCGCACCTCGATGCCATGCGCAACTACATTCAGCGCAAACGGGTGCTGGGCTACCACCGCACCAATTACCTGAACCTCATCCGATACGCCGAGAAAATCCTCAAACTGGCGCCCAACGACCGTTCAGCCGCCCAAACCCTCAGGCAAGCCATCGAAAAAGAAGAAGTACTCACCGAAAAAGCGTTCCTGCTTAAATTGATAAGGCACTAAGTATACGAAGGCACAAAGGCGTGTGTACACGAAGACGCAAAGGCACGAAGACGCAAAGGCGTGTGTACACAAAGGCACAAAGGCACGAAGACGCAAAGGCGCAAAGACACTAAGCCGCGAAGGAGCGAAGGAACAAACGCGAAGGCGCGAAGACACTAAGCCACGAAGGCGCGAAGGGATACTGGTTGGCCTGCGGCCAAGAGAGTGTAAAGATTTTTGTGTAAACTGATTTTCAAATGAGATTGATTTGGCAACGATTTTCAAAAGTAGTTAAAAAGGCATTTAGGATGATACCCCAGTTAGGAATTGGTACAGTCCATTTTTTTTCTAAGTTTGCTACAGCTAGATAAACCGCCTTTTGAGCGGCGGAATCGTCTGGGAAAATGTTCTTTGATTTGGTGTATTTTCTGATTCCTGCATTGAGACTTTCAATGGGGTTGGTGGTGTAAATAATACGCCTGATTTCGAGCGAGTAATCAAAGAACGAGGTCAGGTTCTCCCAATTAGCCCTCCAAGACAGTATAGCGTATCCATATTTTTTTCCCCATTTAAGTTCAAATGCATCGAGTGCTTGAGCAGCGACTTCTCGGTTTGTAGCCTGGTATACAGTCTTCAAATCGGTGCAGAATTCTTTGCGTTCTTTCCAGACTACAAACTTAGCAGAGTTTCGGATTTGGTGAACGACGCACAGTTGGGTTACGGTCCGTGGGAATGCCGCTTTAATCGCGCTGGTGAATCCTGTAAGGTTGTCGGTGCTGGCGATAAGGATGTCTTCCACCCCTCGGGCTTTGAGGTCTGTGAGGATGTTTAGCCAAAAGGAAGCGGACTCTGTTTCATTGATCCACATGCCTAAAACCTCTTTGTGACCGGTCTTAGTAAGTCCGATAACTAAAAAGATCGTTTTGTTGATTATTTTGTGGTTTTGCCTGATTTTCAAAGCAATGCCATCCATCCAAACGGCAAAGTATACGCTCTCTAAAGCCCGGTTTTGCCATTGTTTGATGTTGTCAAGCAACTTGTTGGTGATGTTGGAGACTGTACCGCTGCTGACCTCAACGCCATAGATTTCGCGCACTTGTTCTTCGATATCCATGGTGCTCATGCCACGAGCATACATGCCTGTAATGGCTTGCTCAAGTTTATCCGACATGCGCCCATGCTTGGGAATCAGGCCGGGTTCAAAAGTGGAATTTCGATCGCGAGGAATGGCCAAAACCATATCGCCGACAGAATCTGTTTTGACTGTTTTATTGGAAAAACCGTTGCGGCTGTTTCCGCTTTTGTAGCCATCGACCGAATGCTTATCGTAGCCCAGATGTTCATCCAGCTCTGCCTGAAGCATAGCTTCCACACCTTGCTTGAAAAAGGAAGCGAAAAAATCATTGAACTGATCCTTGCCCTTGAATTGTTTGAAGAAATCCTTGGGTAGATCTAACGGGTTTGAATCTTTTTTTGACACAGAAAATGAGATTGAGAAGGTGAAAGTAAAAATTCTTCCGCTGCTCTCCTTTTTTGGGGCATGCCCCAAAAAAGGAGAGCAGCGGAAATCTCAAATCTCAACTGAAAAATCAGTTTACACAAAATCGTTTACACTCCCGCTGAAAGCCACGAAAATTATCTTTGTGGCTTTGCGTCTTTGTGCCTTTGCGTCTTCGCGTCTTTGCGCCTTTGCGTCTTCGTGCCTTTGCGTCTTCGTGCCTTCGCGTCTTCGCGTTCCTCTTTGTGTCTTCTCCTCAGACTTTTTTTCTTTCCCAGTAGTTTTGCTCGTCTACTTCATCGAGGAGGGTGAGGTAGTGGGTGTATCGCAAAGCGCTCACTTCACCGTTTTCCAGGGCTTCGTGTACGGCGCAGCCGGGTTCATTTCGGTGCAGGCAAGCTCCGCCAAAGCGGCAGTTTTCCGATAGCTGGAAGAATTCCCGGAAGCTATGGGCAATATTGGTTTTGTCTTTGTAGTTGAATCCCAATAATTTAATACCAGGGGTGTCAATCAGGTTCCCGCCAAAGCTCAACGGAAACATTTCTGCAAAGGTGGTGGTGTGCTGACCCTTGCCGGAGTAATCGCTGATTTCGCCGGTGCGCAACTCCAGCTGTGGCTGGATGGCATTCACCAATGTGCTTTTGCCAACGCCGGATTGTCCGCTGATCAGTGTGGTTTTTCCTTTCAAGGTTTCTCTGAGCGCATCCAATCCCAATTGATTGGGTACAGATGTCAGTAAACACGGATAGCCTATTTTTTCATACACTGCCCGCATTTCTTCGAAGCGTTCCATGTCTTCGGCATCGTACAAATCAGCTTTGTTAAATACAATGGTTACCGGAATATCATCCCGTTCTATCATAACGATAAAACGGTCAATAAACCCGGGTTTCAGGGTGGGGTTTACCACGGTAACAATAAGCAGTGCCTGGTCAATGTTGGCCGCCAGCAGGTGCATTTCGTGCTTGTTGCGCGGCGATTGCCGGATGACATAATTCCGACGGGGAAGGATTTTTTTGATTAATCCCTGGCCATCTCCTTCCCGCTCAAGCCCTACCTGATCGCCTACAGCCACCGGATTGGTGAGCGGGATATCATCGAGCCTGAATTTGCCTACAATACGGCATTGCAGGGTTTCACCGGTGTCGTTCAGCCTGATACTATACCAGCTGCCGGTAGATTTAATTACAGTTCCTGTTTGCATTCAAACGCAAAACTCGGTAAAGCATCCCGTAGTTCCATGAAAAGAACAAAAGTTTAATAGGGAAGGCACAAAGTGGAAACGCGAAGGCGCGAAGACACGAAGGCACAAAGGCGCAAAGTTGGCCTACGGCCAATAATTAAAATGCGTAGCGGGTGTCTCAAGAGTAATTTTACCGCAGAGGCGGAGAGACGCAGGGAGCTTGAAAATCAATCATTTAAACCTCTGCGTCTCTCCGCCTCTGCGGTAAAAATAAAACAGTGACTTGTGAGACACCCACATAATCATTGGCTGCAAGCCAACTTCGCGCCTTCGTGTCTTTGCGTCTTCGCGTTTCCCGCTTTGTGCCTTTTAATTAAAGAGGTCACGCAAGTCATCCCCTCCTTCATCATCGCCCATAGCGCCGGTGAGGTGGTCTTTGAACACCCATCTGGTTTGTACAAAACTTTTACTCAGTACATCAAATTCGGCAAGTCCATGAAGCGCCAGCTCCATGAAGGTGATCAGGTCTTTGTCGGATATTTTGGCAGTTTCGGTCAGTGCCTTGAGCCCGGCCACCTGATCCAGCGCTTTTTTGTATTCTTTATCGCTGATTTCAGTGAGCAGATCTACCAGGTTGCCTCCGGCAAACCAGGATTTGAGTACGCCGTATGGATCGCGCTCCTGACCTTTTTTTAACTTGTTGGGATTGGGGAAATATTGCAAAAACACCTTTTTAACCGCCTGCCCTATCAGGTGCAGGGCCACAGCATGAGGACCCTCCTGTTCACCCTCATAAACCATTTCCACCTTGCCGGTAATGGCCGGAATAACGCCCCAGAAATCGGTAATCCTGGCCGTGGTTTGTTTTTCTCCGTTGCGCAGCATCCGGCGCTCGGCAGCTGAATACAGGTTTTCAAAGGCGGCAATGGTTAAGCGCGCACTCACTCCACTTTTTTTGTCTACATACTCCGAATCGCGGGCCGCAAACGCCACCTGTTCTACCAGATCTTTCAGTACATCAGGCACATAAATACGTTCACGCTGTTCGGCGCTCACACGGGCTTCCTGCTCGGTGATTTTGCGACCAATTTCGATATCGGTGGGGTAGTGCGTGGTAATCTGGCTTTCAATGCGGTCTTTCAAAGGCGTGATAATACTGCCGCGGTTGGTGTAATCTTCCGGGTTGGCGGTGAAAACAAACTCCACATCCAGCGGCAAACGGAGCTTGAAACCCCTGATCTGCATATCGCCCTCCTGTAACACGTTGAAGAGGGATACCTGAATGCGCGCCTGAAGATCAGGCAATTCATTGATGACAAACAAACACCGGTGCGCGCGCGGGATCAATCCAAAGTGAATCACCCGTTCATCCGAATAGGGCAGCCGAAGATTTGCCGCCTTGATGGGGTCCACATCACCCACCAAATCGGCAATACTCACGTCTGGAGTAGCTAATTTTTCAATATACCGTTCATCGCGATGCAGCCATTCAATGGGGGTATCATCACCTTTTTCGGCTATTAAATCTTTAGCCCAGCGACTAATTGGCGCCAGTGGGTCGTCGTTGAGTTCACTGCCGGCCACAATGGGTATGTGTTCGTCCAGCAAATGCACCAGCATCCGGGCAATACGTGTTTTGGCCTGTCCGCGCAAGCCCAGCAGCAGGATGTTGTGCCGACTCAGGATGGCGCGTTCTACATCCGGCAGTACGGTATCATCAAAACCATAAATACCCGGGAATACAACGGCTTTTTGTTGGATTTTTTGCAGAAGGTTGTTACGCAGCTCGTCCTTTACAGATTGCGGCTTGTAACCGCTTTTTTTCAGTTCGCCGAGCGTACGAAGGCTGGTCAAATTTTTCATGCGGGGAAAACGCAAAAACAAGGATAAGGTTTAAGAAGTGTGGCAGCGTTTCAGGAGGTAATGTCTCTGATGTTTGGGGGTTATTAGTGTCGGGGTGACTGGCAGTCACCCCGACACTAATAACCCCCAAAAAAACTGCACCTTTGTACTTGTTTAAAACGATATTTCCACATGGGCAAAGAGATTGAGCGCAAGTTTCTCGTCAACCACCAAAGGTGGGCAGAAATCAATAAGCCGGAAGGCCGACTTTTTCGGCAAGGATATTTATTGACCGACCCGCACAAAACCATCCGGGTGCGCGTGGCAGGCGATACAGCTACACTGACGATTAAAGGACTCACCACCGGCGCCAGCAGATCAGAGTTTGAGTACCCAATCCCTGTACACGAGGCAGTAGAATTATTGGAGCAGTTTGCAGAAACAGAACTCACCAAAATTCGGTATGACCTGGATTATGCCTATAAACACTGGGAAGTGGATGAGTTTTTAGGCGAAAATCAAGGACTCATTGTGGCAGAAATTGAACTGGAATCCGAAACAGAAACCTTTGTGCTTCCCGACTGGATTGATCAGGAAGTGACAGATGATCCCAGGTATTACAATGCTAATTTGACTTTGACACCGTTTAGCAAGTGGGACAAAAAGTAGTTATTTAGGTACAAATTATACCCAAAACAAACCAAATAATGCCTCGTTCGTGGTGGTTTTATGCCTGCATGCTGTTTACAGCCTGTTTTCATCCTCCCGAAAATAAGTCGGAAATAGAGGTGCAAATGGTGCCTTTAGATGCGTATATACATTGGCCTGCAACGATGTGTGGGCAGATCGTTGATGATTCGCTCCTGTATTCTTTGGAAAAGAGTGGCTTAATAGCATTGCAGTACACCAACCATGGTTATGATCGGGTTTATATTCAACTGGGAGGCCCAATTTGTGATTCGCTTTTTGTTGTTAAGCCGGATATTAAGGAGTTATATAGCTTTCAGAATAATCAGTATGTGGAGGCCAGCATAGAAATGGTCTGTTCATTCGGCCATAAAGAAATACAACTCCTCAAGGATAGCTCCGTGGTGCTCTTGTTTGATGCAAAAGCGGATCTGGAGCAATTTCCTAAACACGTACTCAAAGATTCCTCGATTGATATAGATAGCGCAGGAGTAACAATCTCTAAAAGCCTGACAATGACCCGCACTGAAAAAGTAATCACCTGCTCAATTAACCAGAATAGGTAGTTCTTTCTAATAGCGGCGGCTAAATCTCTCAAAACTGCCCATTGTCTGCAGAATTCCCCCCATCCCCGGGGCTTTAACCCTATAATATTGGTAGCCCAAGACAGTAGCAAGAGTCCCCTGCCGCATCGCGGCAAAATCTATCCCCCCAGATTTGCCTTGATTTAGTAAAATCAGTCTTTAGATAATATTCTTTTTTTTTTCCAATTGTGTCCCAAAAAGAAAAGTAACAATGCCACAGTTTAGGCCTTGCCTGGGTATTAAAACCCTGGTGGCAACAGGACACATTAATGGTTAATCCTTGAGGCGGTTTTTGCCGCGATGCGGCAGGGGATTCTAACTCAAACACTGGGCTACCAACATATTGGGGCTAAAGCCCCGGGGAGGAGAGTGGATATAGGTATTGGCCAACCTTTTAATCCCCTAATTCCCCGAAATCTCCACCTCCTCCCTACTCGCTGTACGTCTGTCTCTCAGCACGGCAATTCCTGCATTAAGCTCAAATCCGATAAGCAGAATCAGGCAGTTGAGTTGTATCCAGATCATGAGTACGATCAGGGTACCAATTGACCCGTAGAGTTTATTGTAGCTGCCAAAATTATCTACATAAAAAGAAAATCCCCAAGAGATCAGGATAGACAAGGTGGTGGCCAGCATGGCGCCCGGATTAAAAAAAGGAATGGGGCGCAGTGTAGAGGAACCGTAGCGGTATATGCTCGAAAAGGTGGTGTAAAACAGCAGCAATACCACCAGCCAGCGCAAGGCCGAAAAAGCTAATTCTGTAAGTGCATCAATATGGATGAACTGTACAACAAAATTTAGAATAGTATTACCCAAAATGACTAATACCATTGAAGATACCAGCACAAATGCCAGTAAAAAAGTCAACTGAATGGAAATGATCCGCCGTTTGATATCACTGCGCTGCTTGAAGGTGGAAGGGTATTCTTTTTCCAATCCGCGCATCATCGACATCATGCCATTGCTGGCAAACCAGATGGAGAGAAAAAAACCAAACGACAAAACGCCCTCTCTCGGAATGGTGGCAATGTCTTTGATGGTTTTAAAAATCATATCACCTGCGCTGCCTGGTATGATTTCTTTGATGGAACTCTGTAAGGTTCCAAAGAAATCCAGGCTGATTGGGAAATAAGGCAGCAGGGAAATGAGCACAATCAAGCCTGGGAAAATGGCCAGTAGAAAACTAAATGCCATACTGTTCGCCCGTGTCATGATCGCATCCTCGGTCAACTCTGCTTCAATAAACCGGAACAGGTTGTAAATCGGTATACGGTTCAGGCCCGGCAGAGAATGGGTTTTGGTCCATTCCACCAGTTTTAATAAAATCGGATGTTGGGTAAAATATCTTATGACCCGATGAACAAGCTGGTTGAAACGCTGCACGGCGACTGTAAGGAGGTTAGACGTTGGATTACTGGATGTTGGACTTTAGACTGTTAGACGTTGGACTGCTGGATATTAGACATCTACAAAAATTTCCTTCGAATCAAGTCCAACGTCCAGCAGTCTAACATCCAACGTTCCTCACAAAGATAGAGACTTGTGTTAATACAAAGCGCCCCCGCATCCAAAAGGAGCGGGGGCGCTTTTATCTGATCAGGCCGATGTCCGTCTACTGTAAGCCGTCCACCGTGAGCCGTGATTTACTTGTTCTCCAACTGTTCGCGCAGTTGAGCGAGGATAGAGAGATCACCAAGGGTCTCTTTTTCCACTTTCTTCTGAACGTCTGCAATTGCAGCCTGGTTTTCACCATCTTCTTTTGCACGTTCAGCTTTCACTGCAGCTTCAGCTTTGTACTTCAGATCCTCTAAGTAGCGGGCGTGAGAAACGAGCAAGCGGCGGTCGTCCTTATTGAACTCGATCACTTTTACCGTTACAGTTTCGCCTGGCTCCAGTGTAGAACCATCTTCCTTGCGGATGTGCTTGGCAGGAGAGAAAGCCTCAATGCCTTGTGGCATCTGGAAGGTTGCGCCTTTGTCGTCGCGCTTCAGAACCGTAGCCTCGTGGTAAGAACCAACCGGGAATACGCTGTCGAAGGCATCCCATGGGTTCTCCTGGATTTGTTTGTGGCCCAGGCTGATCTGACGCTTTTCGTTGTCGATGTTGAGCACTACCACTTCCAGCGGGCTGCCAGGCTTGGTGAACTCGCTTGGGTGAGCGTAACGCTTGGTCCAGGACAGGTCGCTGATGTGAACCATACCACCTACACCGTCGCCAAATTCAACGAAGATTCCGTAGTTGGTGATGTTTTTAACCACACCGTCGTGGCGGCTGCCAACCGGGTAGCGAGCTTCGATATCGCTCCAAGGATCGGAAGTCAGTTGCTTCACAGAGAGCGACATTTTGCGGTCGCCGCGGTCGATGCTGACTACGCGCGCTTCCACTTCCTGGCCCATTTTGAAGAATTCCTTCGCGTGTACAGTCTGGTTGCCCCAGGTGATTTCACTCACGTGGATCAGACCTTCAACACCTGGCTGGATTTCTACGAATGCGCCGTAATCTTCAATGTTCACTACTTTACCTTTCACGGTAGAGCCTTCACCCACATCGGATGGCAGCACTTCCCATGGGTGTGGAGTGAGCTGTTTGAGACCGAGGCTGATACGCTTCTTCTGATCGTCGAAGTCGAGTACCACCACGTTGATGCGCTGGTTGAGCGACAGAACGTCTGATGGGTGGTTGATACGGCCCCAGGAGATATCCGTGATGTACAACAGACCGTCAACGCCACCGAGGTCGAGGAACGCACCGAAGTCGGTGATGTTCTTAACGATACCTTCCAGTACCTGACCTTTTTCGAGGCTGCCGAGGATTTGCTCACGTTGTTCAGCCAGATCGCTTTCGATGAGCGCTTTGTGGCTCACGACAGCGTTCTTGATCTGTTCGTTTACTTTTACTACTTTGAATTCCATCATCTTGCCAACGTACTGATCGTAGTCGAGTACCGGCTTGATGTCAATTTGAGAACCTGGAAGGAAGGTTTCCAGACCGTTGCAGTCAACGATCAAACCACCTTTGGTTTTGCTGATAACAGAACCACGAATGATGGTGCCGTTTTTGAAGGAATCCACGATGCTTTCCCAGGCGCGAAGGATTTTTGCTTTGCGACGGGAAAGACCAAGTTGGCCCTGGCTGTCTTCCTGACTTTCTACAAATACTTCCACATCATCACCAGGGGCGAGATTTGGCGTATCGCGGAATTCGCTAACAGGGATCAGACCGTCGCTTTTGTAGTTGATGTCCAGAACTACGTCGCCACCGCTAATGGAGCTAACGCGACCTTTAATCACCTGATTTTCTTCGATCTGGTGCAATGCTGCATCATAAGATTTCAGCATTTGGGCACGCTCTGCGTCACTGTACACAATAGCGCCACGCTTGTCCAGATTCCAGTTGAAATCATCGAACGCAGTGGTTGCTGCCAATGTTTCAAGAAGCGGGAGAACTTCGTCCTCTTCTTCTTCCTCTTCTGCAGCTGGAGCTTCTGCTGCAGGTGCTTCTGCAACAGGCGCTTTAGCCGTTTTTGCCTTTTTAGGCGCCGGAGCTTCTTCAGCAACTACTTCCGGAGCAGCTTCTTCAGCTACTTCTTCCACAACAGCCTCGGCTACTACTTCTGGTGCAACTTCTTCGGCAGCAGCTTCAACAACCGCTTCAGTTTCAGCTTCTACTTCTTCAGCAGCGGCTTCAACTACGGTTTCAGCTTCAGCTACTACTTCCGGAGTGGTTTCCTCCGAAGTGACAGGAGTTTCTTCCTGCTGATCCTGGATTGGATCTTTTTCTTCTTCTTGCATCATATTAAGTGTTTGGTTTTCAAACGCTTATACAGCAGTTTGGGGGATTTTTTTGGTGTGAACCTAATAT
>JAEUUS010000653.1 GCA_016787545.1 Saprospiraceae bacterium | reverse complement strand
TGCTACTTTAGGATCCACAACAGGCTTAATGGTTGCTCTGCATTTAGCATTTTTATCTGGTTGAATGGCCAGTTGTACACAGGTTTTCACTCCGGTATTCTGATCCTTACAGTCAACACAGGGATAGACCGTTCTGCAATCCTTGTTTGCTTTTTCCTGTAGTTCTGCAGTATAAAGCTCAGTCACCTGATGGCAATACACAGTTGGTTCCATGGCCGGAGCCTTTGCTGGTTTTTTTTGATTTTGGGCAGATGCTGCTGTGCCAAATAGGAATAGAAAACTCCAAATGACCAGTGTAGAAAAAAGGTTAATCGATTGTTTTTGCATGATTTTTGTATATTGAATGAATGGAAAAAGTGACAAGCCAATAGATAGTATATCGGATTAATTTCACATACTATCTAATAAATTGCAGTAAAAGTAGGTAATCGGATTTGAATGTCCGCCGGTTGAAATACCTGCTTAAAAAAATCAGGGGTTTTTACGGGTGCGCTTTTTTTTATGAAAAGCAGGACAAAATCGGTCGTTTTAACCAACCCAAACAACATCCATCGGTACGTCATGGGGCTCCAGCGGTATTTCACGGACAAGCTGGAACGGATAACAAACTCCGGCCTTGTACCCCATTTGCTGTTCTATCAAAAAGTTATCATAGTACCCTGCCCCATATCCTACCCGATTGCCCTGGATATCGAACGCCAATCCGGGTACCACAAACAGGTCGTACGCACCCGTGTACACCTGCCCGCCCGCGGGGTGCGAGGTGCCAAATATGCCTGGCTCCAGTTCATCCAAAGATCGCAGGACGAGGTGCTCTAGTTGCCGCCCTTTGAGCGATTTTGGCGCCACTACGGTGATGCCTGCCTGAAGCGCCTGCTGAATGAACGGACGTACATCCACTTCATCGCCCATGGGCAGGTAGGTATGCACCACGCCGGGTTGATGCTCCAGGGTCCAGGCCCAGAGTTGGTTGCAAATGGCCTGGTCCAGCAGGGTTTTTTCCGCGGCTGGCATGGCAGCCCGTGCGGCAAGCATTTGCTGACGAAGAATTGGTTTATTGAGCATGCGTTATCACTTTAGCTGCCATTTTCCCATGAATTCAAGCCCCAAAAAGCCTTTGCTCAGACTAATTCTGCAACTGTCTGACTGCTCTGCGAGATCCTGGCTGTCACAGTCCAATTCCACATTTTTACCCTGATAATGGACCACCACATATGGCCGGTGCGCAGCGGAATCGGGTTTGCTGCAGCCCCTGCATCCACGGGAGCTTATAGGCAAGGTGATGTATTTTTGTGAAAAAGGCAGGTTTGCGTTTCCGTAAAAGGCCAGAAAAAGAAGTATCACCGATACACTGGCGTTACTCCAAACATCGGCAACACCCCACAGCCATTTGACTAATCCACCAATCAACAGGAAAAGCACACCGGCAGCAAACAGCACGAGCCAGCCTGAAACCAGGGTGTTGTCCAGCAAGCCCAGCAGCATGCCGGTGCAAAGTATCCCGGCAATAGGAATCAGTTTGAGGATTAGCGCCATGAGGCTAAGGTAGTGGAGTTTGATATGTTTTTATCCCCATCGCCGGGCCATGTATTTTCAGACCTATAAGGTTTCTAAAACCTTATAGGTCTGAAAATACATGGCCCGGCGGAGAAGTTTTTATCACAACCTCAGCCCAAGCGTCACAAACCACCCCCGGCCATCTGCCGGGATAATCCCCGGCCCGGGGTAAGCATCCGCTCTTCTGGTAAAATAACGGGCATCAAACAGGTTGTTGCAACTGGCCTCTACAAGCAAGCAACGCCACGACCAGCCCATGGAGAAATCCGCAACCATATAAGCCGGAATGATGCCATTCACCGCCGATGAAGTGCGCCGGGCATTGGTGGCGTCTGTAAAATGTTCCGCCGTGTATGCCCAGTTGAAGCTGCTCCGAAAACGACCCTGCGCCCAACTGATGCCGGTGCGGAAGGTCATGGGCGGTACCAGTTCCACCCTGCGGTTGCGGATGCTGGCATCGTCGGTGTTGATGTAACGGGCATCAATTACGGAGGCATTCACAAATACCGTGAGGCGACGAAGGCTGTCTTTCGGAGCCCAAAGATGCCAGAGGTTGGCTTCGGCAAAGGCTTCCACGCCCACATTGCGTGCATCAGCGATGTTGGTGCGCAGGCGATAATCGTTGTACAAAGGCGGCTGATCGGATTTGAGCAATTGCCCGATTCGGTCGTTGTAGCCCAGATAAAAAGCGGTTACATCGGCATACCACCAGGTATTCCTGCGGGTGCGCAAACCCAGATCGGCGGTGTACCCGCGTTCATCGCGGATATTCGGGTCCACCCGGCCGTTGGGATTGTCAATACGAAGATCGGTGAAGTTGATGGCGCGATAGTTTTGCGATACATTGGCATACAACTCCAGGTTGCGACTGGTTTTCCAACTGGCTCCCAGGCCAAACAGCACAAAGGATCGTTTGCGGGAGAGTTCTTCTGTTTCCCGGCTTTCGGAAATCAAATTGCCGGCAAAATCGTACACACGTTGCTGGTAATAACCGTCGGCAAATGTTTGGATGTTTTCAAAACGAACACCCGGCGTGAGGCTGAACTTCGGCGAAACCCAGAAGATGTTTTCTGCAAAAACGGCATAGTTGTAATTAGGAAAACGGAAGTC
>JAEUUS010000579.1 GCA_016787545.1 Saprospiraceae bacterium | reverse complement strand
ACCATCAGGCGCTATTTGCGCTGAATCCAGTACCAAACCTGTGTAGCTCGAGGCCACTTCTGCAAACTGCCTGGGTTGAATGAGGTAAACCATAGGTTTCCATCCTTCAGCAGCTTGAATCCTGCCTTCCAGCGCCGGAATATTCTGGGTAGAACATTGCCAGGAGCCAAGCATTAACAAGACCGGGGAAAAGACGCGAAATGAAAAATCCATAAGAAGGCACAAAGAAACGGAAACACGAAGGCACAAAGGCGCGTAGGCACAAAGGCGCGAAGGCACAAAGACGCGAAGGTTTTTGCGCTGCGCGCAAATATTTCATCTACCAAACTAAAGTGTGACGCAGTCACACCTTAGCGCCTTAGCGCCTTTGTGTCTTCGTGCCTTTGCGTATCCCCGCCTTCGTGCCTTTCAACAACTTTTTTTCTTCTAACCAGGGTAAGCGCCAATGCCGCCGGAGAGGTTTCTTACGTTAAATCCCATTTTAAGCATCATTTTGCATGCCTGACCGGAGCGGTTTCCACTCCGACAAAACAGGAAATACGTGGCATTTTTATCTAATTTCTCCACCTTTTGCATAAAAGCAGGTGAAAGATAGTCGATGTTTTTGGCGCCAGGAATGGTACCACCAGCGTATTCACCAGCTGTTCGCACATCCAATAATACGGCATTTTCAGTCTCTTGCAATTGCTGTTTGAACGCACGGCCGGAAAGGTTCTCGTTGCGTGGGCCACCTTCAGTGGCAACTTCTGTTTCGGTTTCTTCGGCTCCGCCGAAAATGTTTTTTAAAAATGAATCCCAGGACATAGTGAGATGTTTGAAAAATTTGAGGGGTTTGAGGGGTTTGAGGGGTTTGAAGGGTTCGAATGGTTTGAGGGGTTTGAAAGGTTCGAATGGTTTGAAGGGGCGGCGACGTTATCTTAATTAAGAATAACACCGCCGTCCACCGTAGGCCGTCTAACGTACCGTAGGCCGTTTACAACATCGTAGTCGGACAAACGTAGTCTGTGAGGTTGAATTTACTACTTTCCTTGATGGCTTTAAAGCCACCGTTTACGTCGATCAGGTTGTCGTATCCGCGTGCGCGCAGGATGCTGGTGAAGATCATGGAACGATAGCCGGCTGCGCAGTGTACATACACGGTTTTATCTTTTGGAATAAGCAGCATGGATTCGTTGACATAATCCAGCGGCGCATTTTCCGCTTCCACTACGTGTTCGCTGAAATACTCGCTCTTTTTACGCACATCGAATACAGCTGTTTCAGGAGCTTTGGCAAGAATATCTGCCAATTCTTCAGCAGATACGCGCTGAATAGAATCAACTTCCATACCCGCATTTTTCCAGGCTTCGAAGCCTCCTTCCAGGTAGCCAATGCAGTAGTCGTACCCTACGCGGGCCATACGGGTTACTACTTCTTCTTCGCGTCCCGGATCGGTTATCAGCAGAATTTGTTGCTTGATATCCGGAATCAGCGTGCCAACCCAGGTAGCAAAGTTGCCGTCAATACCAATGTTGATGGAGTTTGGAATGAAGCCTTCGGAGAATTTCTGCGCTTCACGCGTATCCAGTACCAGGGCCTCGGTTTCGTTCGCTGCAGCGTCGAATGCGCGGGGGGACAGGGCCTGTGTGCCGCGTTTTTTCACTTCATCAAAGCTTTCATAGCCTTTGATATTCATGAGTACATTCTGCGGGAAATATCCCGGAGGCGGAGTCAGTCCGGTTAGAATTTCTTTGATGAACTCTTCTTTCGTCAGCGCAGGGTTGAGGGCGTAGTTCACCAGTTTTTGGTGACCAAGGGTATCCGTGGTTTCCTTGCTCATGTTTTTACCGCAAGCGCTGCCCGCGCCGTGGTTGGGGTACACAATGAGGTCGTCGCTCAGCGGCATGATTTTATTGCGCAGAGAATCGTACAGGTGGCCTGCCAGTTTTTCTTCCGTCAGGTCTGCAATTACGTGTTGCGCCAGGTCTGGCCTTCCCACATCGCCAATGAAAAGGGTATCGCCGGAAATAATGCCGTGTTCTTTACCATTTTCATCCATCAACAAATACGTGGTGCTTTCCATGGTGTGTCCGGGTGTATGGAGCACCTTCACAGAGTAATCGCCTACTTTAAACACCTGATTGTCTTCTGCGGTAATGGCGTCATAGCCAGGTTTTGCCGTTGGGCCAAAAACGATTTTAGCGCCTGTTTTGCTAGCCAGATCCAGGTGACCGCTTACGAAATCAGCGTGGAAGTGGGTTTCAAAAACGTACTTGATTTGGGCATTGCTTTTGGCTGCACGTTGCAGATATGGCTCAATTTCCCGGAGCGGGTCAAATATGGCGGCTTCACCGTTGCTTTCAAGGTAATAAGCCGCATGTGCCAGACAACCGGTATAAATTTGTTCGATCTTCATGTCTGAAAAGTTTTAAACGTGGATGGAATTGATTTGATGCTACAAAGTTAAGCCGGGCCAAAAGCGGTATCCTGTGACGAAAGTCACAGCAAGCGCGATTTTTAATTAATTTTCTGAAACCACCGGATTGCCGGTGTTGACCCATTCATTCATACCCGGCGAGTAGTTGAGTACGTTGTTGTACCCGTGTTTGGCCAGTATAGAATAGGCAATGGAGGCCCGGTCGCCGCCCTGACAGTGGATGATTACCTGACCTTCCTTACTCACTTTGTCCAGGTTTTTTTCCAGGGTACCTACAAATACGTGGTCGGCGCCATTGATATGTCCGGAGTTAAATTCTGCTGCGCCGCGTAAATCCACAACCTGCAGGTTGTTTGCTTCTTTTTTCTCTTTAAACTCGTCGAGGGAGAGCAGTTTTACCTGTTCAAGTTCCTGCCCGGTTTGTGCTGCCCATTCGGTTACGTCATTTACATATCCCAGCACATTATCCAGGCCGATACGCATCAGTTTGCGGGTCAGGTCGTCTATTTGTTCATCGGATGCCACCAGCATGAATGGTTCGTTGTATTCCAGGAACCAGCCTGCCCAGGTGGCAAAGGCATTGTTGCCCTGAATGTTGAGGCTGCCTGGAATGAATCCTTTGGCAAACTCTGTTTTGTTGCGCGCATCGATGAGTTTTATGCCTTTTTGCAGGTTGGCAACAAGGGCATCGGTGCTTAGTTTTTGCTGTTTGGGAACCGAGGTGAGCAAGGGGCGATCCACCTTGTTCAGTTTTTTCATCATGGCAAAGTACTTGGGCGGCTCGGGCTGGTCGGCCAGAAGATATTGTACAAAGCCAGGTTCGTTGTTGTTGTACTGCAAGGCCCAGTTGCGGATTTTTTCATACCCCACCGTGGAGCTTGGCACAGCGCCCAGGGCTTTACCACAGGCAGAACCGGCGCCGTGGCCAGGCCAAACCTGAATATAATCCGGCAATTCGGCAAAACGCTTGATGGATTGGTACATCTGGTG
>JAEUUS010000572.1 GCA_016787545.1 Saprospiraceae bacterium | reverse complement strand
AGCACTTCTTTAGTGCCGTCGTTTTGCAGCCATGCAGCTACGCTCATTTCGTTCAGGTCATAGAAATAAGCCAATTTCCATGCGAAGCTGTACGTTTTGGTTTCACCAGCTGCAAAATCGCCCGTAGAAGTACCCGTTGGGTTAGGCAGCATTTTGCGCATGATCTGGTAAAAATCAGCTTCACCGTTGGTGCCAGGAGCAGAAGCAAAGATGATTTCGTCTTCTACTACTGCTACACGCAGACGGAGGTTGCCTGTCAGGGCAGCGTCAGAGGTAACTGCAACCGTGATGTACACAGAATCGTAGTTAGGGCTCAGCGCGTGATTGAGGTTGATGGTTACCGGAGTGAGGTTATTGTACTGCTGCTGGATCACGGCAGGCGTGAAGTTAGACAGCGGGAATACTTCGGTAGAGCCGTTTTGGCGACCATTTGGAACACCTGTTACACCGTAATAGGTTACGCGTGGGCCCACATCAGACTGGGTTTGAACGTTCATTGGGTCAAAACCAGGCCAGTTGGTTTGGTATTTGATTGGCGTCAGGAATTGAATATTTGCGTCAACTACTGCGTTGAAGCCAGGATTTTGCGCTGCGCAAGGAGGGCAGGAAGCGTTGGTAAACTCCTCAATAAGCACACGGCGCTGGTGCTGAGCAGAGGCAGCCAGGGTGCAAGCGAGGATGAAAACCAGGATGGATAATCTTTTCATCATGTTTAGCAATGTTATAGTTGGTGAAAAATGCGAGCAAATGTAGTAAAAGCCCTATCCACTTCAATACTTTTGGTCGAATTTGTCTGTGGTTGGCAAAGTGAAACGGGAAACGAACCCCTCATCATCGCTTCACTACCTCCCGTACATACCGCACCTGCCCTGCTTCATCCAGCACGTGCAGCACATACATAGCAGATGCCACTGAACGAAGATCCAACCTTCGGCCTGTGGTAGTCGCCACCTCCCGGCCTCCTGCATCCGTGAGTACCAAGCGCCACGAATGTTGTGCCTCGGGCATTTCCACTTGTACCCATTCTGTTGCCGGATTGGGGTATACGATTATGGCGTTTCCCTGGTTATCTTCCGGACTGCCTGTGGATACCATATACTCCACCACAACTGTATTTACGGTAGTACATCCGTTTTTATCCGTAGTAGTGACGATATACTCACCTGCCAGCAAATCCGTGATCACCTGCGTAGTGCCTCCGGTACTCCAGAGAAATGCATAGGGCGATTTACCCCCCAATACCGCCAATACTGCTGCCTCGCCATTGGGCGGATTAGCCTGGGTTTGGTCGGTGGCGGTAGAGACAGCCCAGAGGGAATCCGGCTGCGTAAAGGGCGGGAAAGCAAAGCTTGCCGTGCAACCGTATACATCAGAAACGGTTACGGCATAGGCGCCCGGCTCAAGGGGTTGCGCCAGAGAATCTGTTCCAGCCCATCCCTGCCACTGCCAGGTAAAGGGCGCCGCACCGGTAACCGGCGTAGCCGACAACCACCCCGTTTCTCCATAGCAGGGTATGGCCTGACCGTTCACCAACAGGGTAATCAGCCCTTGCAGACTAATTTGCGCCGAGGCAGAATCCTGACAACCGTGCGCATCCGTAACCGTGAGGGCAAACTGCCCAGGCCCGAGGTGCGATACAAAGGAGGTATCCGGAGCGGTGGGCAGCCATTGGTGTTGGTACGGTGGGGTGCCGCCGCTCACGCCTGAAGTAAGTGTTCCGCCCAGCGTGGCGCCGCACTGTACATCTGTGGATGTAAGGGCAAGCTCTGGCACAGGCGCTATACCAACCTGCAAAGTATCTTTGATTTGCCGGCCGCTGCCGTCTGTAATGGTGAGCCGATAGGGGCCTGGAGGCAAACCGTTTAGCTCCGGCCCATTGTCCGCATCGGGATCCCACTGATAGGTATATGGCTCGCAGCCGTATGCCGGGCTGACGGTGATGCTGCCATTGGAAGCGCCGATACAGGCCGGTTTTACGAGTGGTTCAGCCGCCTGTGCAAATGCCGGAGCCTCATACGGCCCGATATCCACCACCCCTTCCTGTATGCGAGGATTACCCGCGAGGTCTGTCAGCAACCCGCCCACTGCCGCATTACTGCCTGCATTGATCAGCGGCGAACAGGGCAGCAGGGTATAATCACCCGCTGCAGTATCGCGAAACATAGGGTCAAGACCGGAGAGATTGCCCGGGCCGCAGGTGATGTTTGGAAATTGGTCATTACAATCAAAAAAACCGAAACTGTTATGTGAAAGAATAACTGGCTTCGTTTCATTATACACAGACCATCTTGATAAACTATCTGTGATAATTGTATTAAATAGAAATAAGGAATCACATTCTGGACTAATAAAATAATCAAAATAGTTTCCAGGTCGTTCTTCAAACAAAAATGCACAATTTGTAATTTCAAACTTTTTAACTCCAAAAGTAGAAAAAAGGCCAAATGGATTAGTTGTTTTATTCTTCAAAAAAAGTGAATTAGAAATATAGCTTTGGGGGTTATTTCCCATTAATCCCATCGCGCCTAAAGATATACTTTCGTTCGACCGAAAAACGCAGTTTGATAGTTTGTTGTTTATAAAGTTGGATGTTCGAATTATGGTCGAGGAATAGTTTCCGTCAAGTATCAAATTATCCACAAATAGTTCTGCAAAAGCAAAAGCTAAAATGAAATTATTTTGAGAAAGAATATTGTATTTAACTATAAAATTTTTCAATGTTATTTTGCCTGTAAGATTGCTTATTTGATCAGTATTAATCAGATTTTTAATTTCTTCTCCCGGCATTGATTTATGCTCTAATAATTGGCACCCATCCATCACCACCTCCCCATTCAAGTCGTTTCCGTTGGGGAACAGTTTTATAGCTGCAGCATCCAGCGCAACATTTGCTTTAAAGTAGCAGCCCTCAACTGAGATATGACTTAACCCATTTTTCCCGGTTGATAAATATAAAGCACCTCCGGTTACAGTTGCCCTGTTCTGTTCAAATGCGCAGGATACTACGGATACGTTATTGGGGCCATTGCTATCGGCATAATACAAGCCGCCGCCATTCTTTGCACGGTTGTGCATAAATACACAGCTTTCTAATTCATTCCCCCTTTCTTTCCAACTGCCCCCAAAACGAGCCATACCTCCGCCGTTGACGGCTGCATGGTTTTCTTCAAAACGACAATCTATAAACCTGGGGGCTACGCCCGCCATGGAAGCGCCGTTGGTCATCACGCCACCGCCAAACGACAAGGCGCTGTTGCGCCAAAACCGGCAATGCCGAACAGTGGCTAGGGCATCCCAATTCCCGGCCTCTATGTACAAACCGCCCCCGCAAATGGCTCTGTGGCGGCTGCCGTTAGATGCCGGTTCATCATCCGCACGACCAAAACACAGGGTAAACCCGTCTACAACGGTATTGGTATCCGGTTGAAAAAGATACATCACATTGAGGCTGTTGTCGGTGCTGTCGCCCTGTAGGCCGATATCGCCGCTGAGCATACTGACATGAGTGGTCCAGTCACGCTGTTCTACAGCGGTTTCATTGCCGGCAAATCCGCCGTATACTTGCACACCACTTTTAGGTTCAAAGGAGATATTCCTTACGGTATCGGCGGTAGGGTAATAAACCCCTTCGGCCACCCAGACTTCATCGCCGGCCACGGCTATCTGCAGCGCGGCCTGAAGATCGGTAAAAGCATCCGTCCAGGAAACGCCGGTATTGGCCCCGGTAGCTGCCGCCCTGACATAATACCGGTTTTGGGCCTGGATGATGGAAGTCGAGAATAGGGCGGTGTATATGGAGAGTAAAAGTAAGTATTTCATGTGAGTTGCTATAGTGGTAAGAGAGACTGACTTGTAAGTAAATTTTACCGCAGAGTTGGAGAGACGCAGAGGGATTTAGCACTCAAAACCTCTGCGTCTCTCCGCCTCAGCGGTAAAATTACTTTGAGACTGCCTGTTTATTGCTTAATCAACTGCCCCTGCGTTTCCAGGCTTGGGGTATACACTTTCCAGGAATACACGCCAGCGGGCAATGGAGCTACCTCGGGCAGCGGGAATTCCTGAGCGCCTTCCCGAAGCTCGAATTCGCGGAAAAACAGCATCTGGCCGAAGGCGTCGAATACGGCCACGCGGCATTTATCCGCTTTTTCGGCTTGTACAGACAGCGTAACACCACCAGAGGCGGGGTTGGGTTGTACCGTAGCGGTAAGACCTGAAGCAAGTAAAGTCTTCGGATCATCGCGCCGGGCTCCGGGCGCCACTTGTTGCAGGCTGCATTCTTCCCCGCCCGGCTTCCAGGCTGCGCCGTCTAACAGTTGGTGATCTATCCACAACGGAAGGAAGCCTTCAGCGGCCCCGGAAAGCACTTTAAAGTTCAGGTGGAACAAGACGCTGCCTGGCTTAATGAGCATTTCAGCATCCGTCATCGGAATCCAGAGGGTACGAATCTCCCCTTCGGCAGCCTTTGATAGATTGAAATTGCCTGACAGGTAGGTTTCTACTTCGCCCACAGAAGGGCCAATCAGCTCCAGGGCCGCTGGGTCAAAGCGCAAACCCAGCTGGATGGCTTCAATGGGCTCTGTGCCGTTGTACCGTATGGGTATGCTTAGAACATCGCCTGGTTGTCTGCGCAAATTGGGCCAGCTCAGACCAAGTGCCGGACGTTGGCCAGGGCGATTCCCTCCCATTGAGCTGTCGTTGACATCGCCCACTTTGATGGCTACAAAATCATTGTTGGAAGATGGAAAATTAAGGCAGTTGATGATTTCCGGGAACCCGGATGAGAAAGGATCATTGGGAGCGGGGAATATATAGTCTGCATCCACAAAGCGCCAGGAGGTATTGTTGGGAAAGGATGGAATAATACCAAGTATTAGTTTCCTAATCGTCACAATATCGAAAGTAGTTATGGAACCCATTTTATCTGCATCTGCCGCAATGATCTTATAGGGAGAGGTTAAAGGCTCCAACGACAGGATATGTTTACTGATCAAAACAAGATCATAAGTTGTTACGCCCTCAAGCCAATTATCATTTCTGGTGGGGACAACCTTTACCTTATTACAGGTGGTGCAGGCAGTGCAGGAGAATTGGTAGAGGCCGTCTGAACCCGTTAAATCTGTGGCGGAGCAAGGGGTGGAGCAATTAGCGTTTGGACAATTGCCAGTTTCCGCACCACTCAAATCCACACTCACATTCTCTACTTTATCCAAATCTTCCGTTTTAATTTCTCCAGTCAGCATAGTAGCCATAGCCCCGCAGAGTGGAAATCCGGTTGGCTGATCTATTACAGGGATACAGGCAACATCATTGCTTAATACGTAAGTGATCCGGAGTTTTTTTATCTTAACACTCTCAATACAGGCATTTTCAGGTGTATTGAAAAGGATTTCCATTTCTGCATAATCATTCAAAACGAATAATGGCGCATTCAGGTCATTAGTTTCATAGCAATACTTAAAAGTGTTTCCTCCGGCTGTAGTCCAGCAGCTTTTAGGCAAACCAGGAGGCGCTGCACATCCAATAACGCCACAATCAATATCAGCGTTTGGCCAAAGCGCGTAATTCACGCCTGTAATGGAAATGCCTGGAGCAGACCATCCAAATTCAAGTTCAAACTCAACCTTGCTCAGACGGATAATGGCCGGTGGAGCAGTAGTTTTCAACCCAACTTTTACCTTGGAAGTACCACAATCAGATCCTACGCCTTCTATTTTAAATTGGATGCTTGGATCGGAACAAGCATTATCTCCATTGTTTGTTGCTGTTCTAGGCTGGTCAAATACATTCAAGGAGGTACATACATTGCTTGCTCCGGTTGTTTTAATCCTTGATTTTGCCGGGTTGGCCCCAGAATCGCGAAAAGAGAAGTTTACAACCCAATTTTGATTCCCTAAAGCAGGCTCCTTGAATATGATTTTATTGATCGTTATAGCATCACCCGGGTTTAACATACCTTCATTGTGAACAATAAAATGCAGGTCAGTAACCAATGGTGCGTTACCGCCACCGCTTGTATATACCCTCGGTGGTAATGCCATAGGATCGTACGTTAACGGTTCTGTAATATTTGTTGTCACCGCTCTAACCATGAATTCCAGATAAGAAATATCAAGTGCAGTGGCGCCAAAATTCTTTAAAATGATTGGCATTTCTCTTTGATTAGTTCCTACAACTGGACTAATACCTCCTAATTCAGCCCTTATATTCTCATTGACGGTGCCCGTGAAATGAATGGGATTTAATACGGTTGTCGTGTTATTGTTATTAGAAGTGGTAATATTGCATAATCCTGATACCGGATTCAAATAAGATCTTTCGCTAAAACTAAAGGAGATATTCTCTTCAGGATAGGCATTTACGATTACTGTAAACAACTTAGCGTAATAACAAACCCTTCCAGGCGGGCAAAGTTGTACTTGTTGGTTGAGATCAACGCCGTCAGCAGAAAACCAAATCTTAGATCCTAAAACTCCACAATCAGGAGCACCATCATTGTCAAAACTGATGGATACCTCTCTTTCGGTGGGTGTGAAAATTACTGTATTTGGCGTTGGTGGATTCATTTGCCAAACAGCGCCAATTCCGGTTTTAAAACATTCTTCGGTTGCTGCCACATCAATGTGCGAAAACTGGGTGTTATTCAATGTTAAAATGACATCCAATTTTTCATAATTAAGGAAGTGCTCAGGTTCGCTCGGACCCCGGTCGTGTCGTAAGTAAACCGTGTAAGCAAGCTTATTAAAGCGATCGTAATTACAAGATCCCGCTAAAGCCGGGCCACAAGTATTGGCCGAAGTGGCTTCCCGGAATACCTCTACCCTCAAACGACTACAGGTAGCAGGTTCACAGGGATCCCCCTGAGCGCAAACTTTAGGTGTTGAGTGAAAAATAACAGCTAAGAGCAGAAGCAAAATTGCCCCCCCCCCGACCTTTACAAAAGAAACTTTTGTTAAACATGGTAGAAAAAATTTAAAATATGTAAAAAACGTGAACATTTTGTGTTTTAACTTAAATAATACCATCCGGAATAGCCTAAAATACACCTTGCCTACTCTGGTAAGAGCAGCCTTGAACTTGGCTATTGCCATCAATCAATCTCTAAAAATACAAATGGGCAATTATCGAGCTTTTGCAATATCAGCCCAAAAAATCTGGATTATATGGAAGCCAACGGTTTGGATGAACTATGTTGCACCGGGAGGTACAACCGGTTTTTTCAGGTTAATGGCAACAAAGATAACCTTCCGCCACCAACCTTAAAGTTAAATCTAAAATAATTTGCAGAAATGTCGGATTCCTGCATTACATCAAAGAGGTGTATAAAAAAATGAGCCACCCCATTGGGATGACTCATTTTTTTACACTGCCTTCCCCTCCTACTTCGTCTGGATCATCTTTCTGGTAGCGGTACCCGCATTTGTATCCAGCTTGTAGTACAACACTCCACTGGTGTTCAAAAGCGCACGATCCAACACAATAGCATTGTCTCCCTGTGCAAATTGTCCTTTTTGCTGATAAACCAATCGGCCACTCTCGTCCAAAACTGAAAGCGTAGCTTCTGCAGCCTCTGGCAGGAAGAAACCAATC
>JAEUUS010000540.1 GCA_016787545.1 Saprospiraceae bacterium | reverse complement strand
CCCTCTTCAATCATGTACTCATGTACTCGTCAATCATGTAATCATGTAATCAACTTTCCCTATGTTTGCCTCCATGGAAAAGAAACAAGGTCAACTCGTACGCAGTGTGACGCTGGCAGGCGCCACCATTCTGGTTGTCAGTTCTGTAATCGGATCAGGCGTATATAAAAAAGTGGCGCCTATGTCGGCCGAACTACTGTCGCCGGATCTGGTGCTGTGGGCCTGGGCGCTGGCCGGGATTATCAGCTTATGCGGCGCTTTGAGCAATGCAGAGATTGCCGGCATGATGGCCGATTCGGGCGGGGAATACGTTTATTTCCGGAAGATATATGGCAAATTCATGGCCTTCATGTGGGGTTGGAGTACGTTTGCCGTGATCAAAACGGCAGCTGTGGCTGGTATTGCGTATGTGTTTTCGCAATCATTTAATGCCATTTTTCCTTTACCTCATTTACCTGAATCCATTGAAAGCATTCAGTTTCTGGTATTTAAACCTTTTGAAAATGCCGGGGTGAAGGCGCTCACCATTGCGCTGATACTGGTACTGACCTGGCTGAATTCCCGCGGACTCAAAAACGGGGAGTTCCTGAGTACCTGGGCTACCCGACTGGTCATTGTGGGTTTGGCTGGCGTGGTTTTGTCAGGGCTACTTTTTGGCGGTGGCAGTATGCAGAACTTCCAGACCTCATCGGTGGCGTTTGTGGATCGCTCCTGGACGGATTTCAGCTTCATCAAAGCCATGTTTACGGCACTATTGGCCGCTTTTTGGGGTTATGAAGGCTGGAACACGCTTGGATTTATTGGTGGCGAGATCAAAAACCCAAACCGGAATCTGCCCCTGGCTTTGTTTTCCGGCATGTTGATCATCATGGGCGCCTATTTGCTGGTGAATTTCACCTACCTGTATGTGTTACCCATTGATCAGATTATCAATGTTTACAAATCACAAAACGAGATAGCTGCCGTTGCGGTGGTGCGTCATTTTGCCGGAGATATCGGCGCAACCCTCATTTCCATTACTATCCTGATTACCACCCTGGGCTGCACCAATGCCACTATTTTGATGCCTCCACGGGTATATTACGCCATGGCCAAAGACGGCCTTTTCTTTACTCGTGCAAAAGAAATCCATCCTACCTACAATACCCCTAACCCTGCACTGTGGATGCAGGGGCTCTGGGCTTGTCTGCTGGTGCTTTCCGGCAGCTTTGACCAGCTCACCGATATGTTGATTTTTGCTGCCTTTTTCTTTTATGGAGCCACTGCATTCGGCGTATTTATTCTCCGCAAACGCGAACCCAATGCCGAACGCCCTTACAAAGTATGGGGATACCCGCTGGTGCCAGCTTTATTTGTACTGTTCTGCGCTACGCTTATTGTAGTCACCTGTTTCACCCATCCAAGAGAGGCCGGCCTCGGTGTAGTACTGATGCTGACAGGTGTGCCGTTTTATTGGTACTGGACGAGAGAGAAGGGGGGGTGAGGTCATTTGAGGTCATTTTGAGGTCATTTGGGATCATTTGGGGTCATTTTGAGGCCATTTGGGTTCATTTGCTGTAGCTGGGTTGTCATCCCGCGCAGCGGGACCAACACAAGTTATACTTATTGATTACCTGGCAACACGCATTCGAAATGCCTGTCTTGTGTAGGTCCCGCTGCGCGGGATGACAACCCAGCTACAATAAAAATCAGGAGAAAAAATATGCCGAAGGCATAACCAAAAATCCGCGTCATCCGCGTCATCCGCGTTCCCCAAAAAAATCCGCGTCACCCGCGTCATCCGCGTTCCCCAAAAAAATCCACGTTCAAAAATCCGCGTCACCCGCGTCATCCGCGTTCCAATTGAAATCCGCGTTCAAAATACGCGTTCACTTTCCAGGGAACTTCCGGATCATCTTCTCCACGCCTGCTGCAATCTCTGCGTATGGCAGCGACTCTTTGGCTATATACCCGAGCATCAGGGAAATGTGCTGATCAGACTCCGTAAGATTTTGGAGCAGCGCGTCTTTATTCAGGCGAAAAGCTTCGCGGATTTGACGCTTGATACGGTTGCGGGCAACAGCGGTTTTAAACACGCGCTTGGGCACAGTAATAACCACTTGCACCCTGCTCATAGCTGCCAGATGCGGAGGAGCTGTTTTCCATACCACCCGCAAGGGATAAGCCACGTAAGATTGCCCACCCTTAAACAGGGCGCCAATGGCAGCCTGGCTCTTGAGTCGCTCCTGACGGGTGAATGTGGGCATGAGACGGATAAAAGCAGCAAGAGAGGCTTGCTA
>JAEUUS010000535.1 GCA_016787545.1 Saprospiraceae bacterium | reverse complement strand
GGTGTTTCGGTGATGGGCTCGGAAGCGCTGAACGTATAAAAAATCAGCACCAGCAAAAGGGCCGCGTGGAATAATAAACTGCCAATGGCGGCTTTGGTGCGGTGCTCTTCTTGATTTGCTACGGCTTTCATATCAAATTATCGTTTTGGGAATGGATGCCAAAAGTGTGGTGATTACACACGTTTGACCAATTATTTCCCGGGCATCGCTTTTGGGTCGGTAGCCAGAATGGTTTTCAGTTGCAGACGATTAGCTACATCTAATACTGTTACCACACTTTCGATGGGGGTTCCTTTTTCTGCCACTACGGTGATGGTGGTGGCTTTTACGTCTTTACCCATGGATTTGATCTTGGATTTCAGACCGCTTTCCAGGGATGTTTCCGAGATGGGGGTGGCATCGAGGTAGAATTTACCGGCTGCCGTTATAGACACCGAGAGGGCCGGTGAGGCCATGGTGGTACTGCTGCTGGAGGGCAGCGAGAGATTGAGTGCGTTAGGCGTTACGAATTTGGACGTGAGCATGAAGAACATCAGCAGCAGGAAGATCACGTCGATCATAGCTGCAAGGCTGAATTCCGGCTCTACTCGTTGACGGCGTTTGAGTCCCATATTTCTTGAATGGTATGGTGAAAAATAAAGGAAGGGAGAACACAGGGCTTGCACCCGGTTCTACCGATCAACGAGAAGGTTCTTGCAGAAGGTCCATGAACTGAACCGCCGTATTTTCCATTTTGAAAATAACCTTGTCGAGGTTGGTTACCAACAGGTTAAATCCGGCCATAGCAATGATTGACACGAGCAGACCGGCCGCCGTTGCCGTGAGCGCGTGGTAAATACCGTTAGACAAGACCTGTGGGGTGATGTTGGTAGCGGAAGACATATCCTGGAAGGAGATGATCAGACCGATTACCGTACCCAACAAACCGATCATCGGGGCGATACCGGAGATGGAAGCTAAGGTAGAAAGGTTTTTTTCGAGTTTGAGCAGCTCGAGGTTGCCCACATTTTCGATGGACTTGTTGATGTCGTCCAGCGGTTTGCCAATACGGTCCAGACCTTTTTCAACCATACGGGCCATGGGCGCATCTACGCTTTGGCAGAGGGCTTTGGCGGCCTGCAGGTTGCCGCTTTCCACGCTGGCGCGAATGGAGTTCATGAAGTTATGGTCAACCTGACCTGCGCGGGTAAGGGTAAAATACCGTTCGATGATGATGTACACCGCAACGATAGAAAGCAGGAACAGGATAGTCATCACGATCAGACCAGAGGTGCTGCTCGTTAGGATGATGTCGATCAGGCTTTTGGATTCGGTAGTGGTGGTAGTGGATGAACCTTCTTTTGCGGCAAGTTGGAGGAAAAAGAAGGAAGACAGGAATGCATGGATTGTCATAGACGTTCGGTGCTGTTAGATTGTGTAAACCGGTTACTTCGTTTTTAGGTGATACCAAACGCCAAAAGTAGGGTCTTTTGTATCCGCACCATAAAATTCCTGCACAAATTTGCCGTGTAACGGCTTTTTTGCCATCCGA
>JAEUUS010000503.1 GCA_016787545.1 Saprospiraceae bacterium | reverse complement strand
AATGAATTTCCTGACGGAATCCGATAAAGCCTACCTGATCCGGCATACGGATCCGCGCAACCCGCCTTCTGAGGCCGTTTTTAAAGAATGGCTTCAGGTATTGCGCGTGGAGGCTCACAAACTCCCTGCTGATCGAAAGCAAACGATCGCACAGTTGGGACTTGACATCGCCAAAGCGGGTGGCCATATCCGCGACAATGATGCGGCCGTACTCAAAGCATTGACAGCCATTGAGCAGGAATTGGGCATTTATACCCAGGAAAACCTGGACATGATCCTGCATCAGCTGGATGCAGGGCACATACAATCAGCGCCCAAATCTGCCACTTTTGATCCCGCCAGTTTGCAGGCCATCCTGGATGGCAAACGCGCTGCCATGCTCAACAAGACACGCTCGCTGCTTAAAGATCCGTTTTTTTGGACCGGCACGATCCGCGATAAGGAGGAGCACCGCAGCCGTATCCTCACCATGACCCGCGCCCTGGCGCAACAGGGACTTGGCGCCTTGGCCTACCCAAAAGCCTATGGCGGCGAAAATGATATGGGCGAATACGCCGCCGTGTTTTCGGTATTGGCGAGCCACGATTTGAACCTTACGGTTAAGTTTGGCGTACAGTTTGGACTTTTTGGCGGGGCTATTGCCCGACTCGGCACCGATGAACACCACCGCTTATACCTGCCCCGGATAGGCGCCACAGAGCTGCTGGGTTGTTTTGCCATGACTGAAACAGGACATGGTTCCAATGTAAAAGACCTCGAAACAACAGCTACCTACAACCCCGACTCGCGAACGTTCACCATCCACACCCCGCATGAAGGCGCAGGCAAAGAATACATCGGAAATGCCTTGCACGGGTCCATGGCCGTTGTATTTGCCCAACTGGTGGTGAATGGCGAGCAACACGGCATCCATGCCCTTTTGGTGCCCTACCGCGATGCCTCCGGACAAGTGCTTCCGGGCATCAGGGTGGCCGATTGTGGCTATAAAATGGGCCTAAATGGCGTGGATAATGGGCGTATTTGGTTTGATCATGTGGTGGTTCCGCGGGAAAACCTGCTGAATCGTTATGGGGATGTAGACGACGCCGGGCAGTACTCCAGCCCGATCAAAAACCCCAACAAGCGCTTCTTCACCATGTTGGGCGCCCTGGTGGGCGGACGTTTATGTGTAGGGCTCGGCGCAGTGAGTGCCGCCAAAACGGCCCTCCATATAGCCATTCACTATGGGCTTAAGCGCCGCCAGTTCTCCCCCCGCGACGGCGAGCCGGAGACCATCCTGATGGATTACCCAACGCACCAGCACCGCTTGATCCCTTTGCTGGTCAAGTCCTATGCCTACCAGATGGCCCTCACCAACCTGGGGGAACAGTATGCGGTAGCCACTGAGGACGACATGCGCAAGATAGAAACCAAAGCAGCCGGCCTGAAAGCCATGGCTACCTGGCATGCCACGCACAGCATCCAGACCTGTCGGGAGGCCTGCGGGGGTAAGGGGTATCTGACCGAAAATCGTATCGGCGACTTAAAGGCAGATTCGGATATATTCACCACGTTTGAGGGCGACAATACGGTACTGCTACAGTTGGTGGCCAAAGGATTGCTGACGGAATTCAGGCAGTCTTTCCACGACGATGGTTTTGCCGCCGTGATGCGGTATTTAGGCAGTAAAATCAGCAATACCTGGGCTGAAATGTCGCCCTTTGCTTCCAATCCTTCGCTCGAACAGCTGCTGAGCGATGATTTCCACGGGGAAGCACTGCGTTACCGGGAAAAGAAAATGCTCATCAGCATATCAGACCGTATGCGCGATTATCTCAAAAAGCGGCTCAGCGCGTACGATGCCTTTTTGCAATGCCAGATGCACATGATAGCCCTGGCAGAAGCCTACACCGAGCGATTGGTTTGGCGCGAAATGGGCAAGACCATCCAGCAACTACCCGAGAGCACCGAGCGCATCATGCTCGAAAAAATAAGGCGTTACTACGCGCTCCACACCATCGATCAGGCCAAAGGCTGGTAC
Organism: Saprospiraceae bacterium; assembly: GCA_016787545.1. Taxonomy (GTDB): domain Bacteria; phylum Bacteroidota; class Bacteroidia; order Chitinophagales; family Saprospiraceae; genus M3007. The sequence goes on along the minus strand of JAEUUS010000503.1, from coordinate 409 downwards.
TTAGAAACAGGCTATTTAGAAGGCTCGGTAACCAAAACCATCCGGCGTATCCTGCACAAGCTCACGCAGGAACTGCGCCCTGAAGTAGCGGCTTTGGTGACGGCCTGGGGCATCCCGGAATCGTCTGTCAGGGCGGAGATTTTGGGGGGAAATGTGCATTCGGCGGAAATGAGTGGTTAGTCCTGGTGGGTATTTTTGTCATTACCCTGTTAAAATTTTATGTAAATTTGCAATTGGAAATCAAAATTGCATAAAATGATCCCCCGGATTCTTTCTACTCGGATTCGGGTATTAGCGTCAACACCGCCAAGGCGTGGTTATCTGTTTTGGAGGCATCCTTTGTCGTTTTCCTTTTGCCTCCCTATCACAACAACTTCAACAAGCGCATCATCAAAATGCCCAAACTCTA
>JAEUUS010000490.1 GCA_016787545.1 Saprospiraceae bacterium | reverse complement strand
CGTTCCAACAACGCCAGCAAAAACTCCCGTAACAACATTGGCGGATATGTAGGCCTGGCTTACGACATCACTGAAGACTTCCTGATTGACGCAACGGCACGTACAGAGCGCTATAGCGATTTCGGCAACACCTTCGTGTACAAAGTGAGCTCCCGCTATAAACTGATGGACGACAAGCTGACGCTCCGCGCGTCCTACTCCACCGGTTTCCGTGCACCACAGTTGCACCAGATCTACCTGCAGATTGCCCAGCAGAGCTTCGTACCTGGCCAGGGTATCCAGAATAAAGGTATTTTCAACAATGCCAGCCCACAGGCTAAGTTGCTGGGTATTCCTAAGTTGAAACCAGAAGAGTCTACCAACTTTACAGCAGGTATTGGATTGAAACCAAACAGCAATCTGAACATCACGCTTGATTACTACAACATCGCTGTGGATGATCGCATCATTCTTGGTTCTGAAATTACAGGTACCGGCGATCCAAACAATGCACTTGACCAGGTTTTGACCGCCAATGGCATTGTTGCGGCAAGCTTCTTCACTAATGGTATCAACACCCGCACCAGCGGTATTGATATGGTACTCAGCTACCGCAATGTGCATGCCGGTTCCGGTAAATTGGGCTTCAACCTGGCTGCCAACTATGTGTTGTATAACAAACTTTCCGGCGCTAAAAGCGTGAGCGATTATGAAGACGCCGACGGCAAAGCTTCGAACTATCAGAATTATACCAGCGTTCCAAACGGAGATGTGATCAATCCAACGTTGATTGCCAATGCCGGTAAAAGTGTATTAGACTTCACGCAGGAGGCGCTGTTGCTCAGTTCACGCCCACAGTACAAAGCCATTCTGGGTATTGACTATGCGGTAGGCAAAGTAAATATTGCCCTCAACAACACCCTTTTCGGCCCTACTACTTTCCGTCAGGCAGGTCTGAATCAGAACCTGAAAACAGTGTTCAAGCCAGCTGTGGTAACCGACCTGAGCTTCAACTACCAGATTTCCAAATCACTGAGCTTTGGCATCAACGCCAACAACCTGCTCAATGTATTGCCAAAATGGGAGTTGAAAGCGCGCAACTCAGAAGGCGAATTGCTCCTGGCCGATCCTGCACAGGTTAAAACACAGTCTAACCTGATCACGTTCAACCAGCGTTACGCCATTTTGACCTACGATGGCTCTCAGTTCGGTCAGTTGGGTACTACCCTGGCTGCGAACCTGACGGTACGATTCTAGGGAATGGAGAATAGCCAATATCCAATGTCCAAGTGGACGTGTGTTTGGTGTCAGCACATTTGTTTGATAACTCTCGCCTGAATGGCGAAGCCAAAAAGTAGCTTTTAGCCGTTCAGGCAAAAGTGCTGACGCCAAACGCCCGACCCACTTGGACATTGGACATTTTACACCTTCTCTCTCAAACCAGCTTTCCTTTACATGCGTCTTTTTCCTGTATTTGCCATGATTCTGGCTCTTTACTCTTGCCAGCAACCCGCACCTTCAACTTGCGGTTACCTGAAAAACGAGGAAACCGGGGTTAAATCAGGCGGCATAAAGCTCATTTCATTGGATGGAGGCAAATACAAGGTTTGGACCAAACGCATCGGAAACAACCCTAAAATCAAGGTGCTGCTCTTGCATGGCGGCCCTGCCTGCACCCATGAGTACTGGGAATGTATGGAAAGCTTTTTGCCCCAGGAGGGCATCGAGTTTTATTACTATGATCAGCTCGGAAGCGCCTATTCGGATCAGCCCAATGATACCAGTTTATGGAACCTGCCACGTTTTGTGGAAGAAGTGGAGCAGGTTCGGCAGTCGCTGGGCCTCAACAAGGATAATTTCTACCTCCTTGGCCACTCCTGGGGAGGCATTTTGGCCGCACAATACGCCCTGAAATATCAGGACAACCTCAAGGGGCTCATCATTTCCAACATGATGATGAGTTGTCCGGATTATGGCAAATACGCCGATGAGGTGCTGGCCAAACAAATGGCGCCTGAGGCGCTAAACGAAATTCAGGCTATTGAAGCAAAAAGCGATTTTGCCAATCCACGCTATATGGAGCTGCTGATGCCGCATTTTTACAATCAGCATATTTGCAGAATACCTTTGGATCAATGGCCGGATCCGGTAAACCGCGCTTTTGCAAAAATCAATCAAACCATTTATGTCAGCATGCAAGGCCCCAGCGAATTCGGGATTTCCGGCAAACTGGAAAAATGGGATGTAACTGCCCGTCTGCCGGAAATCAAAACGCCCACGCTGGT
>JAEUUS010000452.1 GCA_016787545.1 Saprospiraceae bacterium | reverse complement strand
GTTGTTCACCCTGGCTGAGTCGCTGGGCGGAGTGGAATCCCTGATCGGACACCCGGCCAGTATGACACACGCCAGCATTCCTCGGGAAGAGCGACTCAAAGTAGGATTAACCGACTCTCTGATCCGACTCAGTATTGGCGTAGAAGATGCTGAAGACCTCATCGCCGACCTCAACCAGGCCATTGGATGAACCGTAAAATCCTGATATTGCTGATGGGGCTTTTTTGGGTGTTTCAATACCTGAATGCCCAAAATTTGCAAAAAATCGGATTTTTATCCTATAAACCGCTAAACCTTTCCGGTTGCTGGCATCACGTTGATCCACACGGGGGCGAATGGGCGCTGGTAGGTACCAGTGCAGGCATGAGCGTGGTAGATGTCTCTAATCCTGCTCAACCGCTGGAACGATTCATGGTGCCAGGCCTGACCAACAACTGGCGGGAACTGCGTACCTGGGAAGGGTATGCTTATGTTGTTTCGGAAGCGACTCCCAGTGGAGTAACCATCGTAAACCTGAATCTGCTCCCGGATACCATTGACTGGAAGGTTTGGCGCGGCGACGGAATTTTTCAGGATAGCATTTTGAGTAACCATACCGTGCAGATTGCAGATGGATATATGTACTTGTTCGGAGGGGATGAAGTGGCCAAAGGAACCGTAATTGTAGATTTGGCTGACCCCTGGAACCCAACGATTACCGGTGTTACGGATGAATTTTATGTGCACGATGGATTCATACGAGGAGATACGCTCTGGACCAGTGAAGGTGGGCAGTCTCAAATTGGGGTGTATGACGTTACCGATAAAACCAATCCGGTATTGATAAGCCGATTTCCACATCAACCTGGGTATTCGCATAATTCCGAGTTGTCGGCCGATGGAAAAACATTGTTTGTTTCCGTTGAAACGTTCAACCAGCCGATGGCCTCCTTTGATGTGTCCAATCTGGAGGATGTGCGTTTGCTGGACCTATATAAGCCCAGCAAAAAGCCAACAGGCGAGGTGCATAACGTACGGATCGTGCCCGGTAATTTTCTGGTTTGCCCGAGCTATCGTGGTCAATTAACTGTAGTAGACGCGTCGAGGCCGGACAATATGATTGAGATTGCCTGGGATTCATTGGGAACAAGCCTGGTTTGGGATGCCGATCCCTATCTTCCTTCCGGCATCATACTGGCAACGGCCAAATCGGAAGGTTTGTATGTTTATAAAACCGAATACCAACATGCCGCCTGGTTGGAAGGAACCGTAACTGATTACTTTACCGGTGCGCCTTTGGTAAAAGCCAAAGTATATGTGTTGAACACGCCCAATGCCGACACCACCCAGGCAAACGGATTTTACCAAACGGGCGCTGCACAAAGCGGCAGCTATACCCTGCGGGTAGAACGAAGCGGTTACGAAACCCAGATACACAACCATATTCCCCTCAACAGTGGGGTAGTGACGAACATGGATTTTGCGCTTAAACCGCTCATCCTTCAGCCCGATGGAGACCTCATTCAGGTCTTGCCTCTGCCCTTTTCACATTATTTGCACTGGACGGTTCCCGAACTGTATCCAACCGCCGGATGGCAACTTTGTGCCATCGACGGCAGGGTAATACAGGAAGTACCTGCTCAATCATCAAGGGTTTTTCGGATTGATCATCTGGAAAATTTACCCAATGCCGTTTACCTGCTCCGAAATATCCAAACCGGATATTGTATTAAAGTGTTGAAAATGCCCTAATCCAGCAATACCACCCGATACATCCTTTGAAAAAGGCCAGTATTCAGGTGTAAATAATAAACGCCGGCTGGAAGGGTCCGAACGTCCATTCGATAAGAATCACCCGTAAAGGTATCTTCCATCTTCTGGCAGCCAACCTGATCAAATAGCCTGAGACTTGTAGCTCCGGAAACGGTTTCTGGCCACAACACATCTAAGTAATCGCAGGCCGGATTAGGACCAATCCTCGCGGTCATTCCAGGGTCTGTTGTTTTCACAGATTGCAAAAATATGGACAGAACGGTACTACATCCGTTTCCGGTACTCACAGTTACGGCGTATGACCCGTTGGGAATTCCAAGAAGATCCTCTGTGGTGCTGCCATTACTCCATTGAAAGGTAACCGGGGGAGTCCCGTTGAGTACCAAAAGATCAATATATCCGTCTGAGGCGCCCGGGCTGGATTCCTCGTCTGCCAACGCCAGCACAGAAAGCGGAGGCGAGATTAAAATAGCTGTAGTAGCGGTACAATTATTTTGATCGGTTACGGTCACCGTGAGGGTTCCGGAATACCCCTGGGGAATGGGTTCTTCCCGTTCATTTCCTCCTGTAGACCATTGATAGGTATATGGCTCTGTTCCTCCCGTCACTTCAGCCACAATGGTTTTTGCGCCATCCGTGCAAGGATTTCCTTCAATGGAAAGCAACACGGAGAGTGTCGAATTGTCTTCTAAAATCGTTATACAACTCGTATTGGAACAGGTATTTGCGGCTGTTACGGTTACACAATAAGTGCCAGGTTCGGTGATGGTGATCTCGGCAGCAGTAGAAAATACCGGTTCGCCTGCGCGCGCCCAGGAGTAGGATTCGACATTGAGGCTATGTGCAATGAGCGTAATGGATGGCATATTGCAGCCTAGGGTAAACCCATCGGTTATAATGCTCAGGGAAGGCTCATCTAAGTCTATGACCAGGTCAATGTTGTAATTTTCCGAGCAACCGTTGGCGGTGCTGGAAACGGTGAAAACACCCGGACCGGTCATGTTAACCTGCTGGTTGGGAAAAACTTCCATACTGTTGAAAAAGTACCGGATGTTGGCCGGGGCATCAGGTACCGTAAAAACAGGCTGGAGCATCATGCAATTGTATACGACTTCAGAAGGGATATTCGGCGTGGGCAACAAAGTGTCCACATATACGGTCGCATAAGCAGCAGTAGTACATCCATTTGGTGCGGTGACTACCACCGTATACACGCCGCCTTCTGTAGCGGTGAACCCGGAATTCAGTTCGCCATTCGGCTTATACCATTGGTAGGAACTATTTGGCGGGGTGAAATTCACGCCAAGCGTGAGGGGAGTATTGTTGCAGTTCAAGGTGCCCCCCAAACCAATGGCAGTAGGGGCTGATCCAGGCTGAAAAATGACCCATTTGGGTGCTCCGGTTCCGGTTTGGTAAAATGCGCCACCTCCTGGAGTAACCTCTAATTTTACCGCCCGAACGGAATAAAATAACGTATCAGCCACCGGATTCAGGTCTTCAAAAGAGGTTTGAAACAATAAATCCGGTGTCAGACGG
>JAEUUS010000450.1 GCA_016787545.1 Saprospiraceae bacterium | reverse complement strand
ACGAAAATGTGCTACCTTTGTGCCATTACATTGACACCATCCGGTGTTTGTCCGCCCTGGACATTCGTATTTTGAATGTGATCTAAGGAGATAATCCTTATTTTTAGACCCCAAATTAGTCTTTCCACATTCATCACGCTTGAACCCTTGAAGAGCCCCTATGGCTCGCCGCGCACGAGACCGGTTAATCAACCATTCATGTTATTTACAGATTTGTCGCTCATCGAGCCGCTTTTGCGTGCGCTCGAGGCCGAGGGGTACGAACGTCCGACCCCTATTCAACAACAAGCCATTCCTCCGGTTCTGGAAGGCAGAGATCTTTTAGGTTGCGCCCAAACCGGTACGGGAAAAACAGCAGCTTTTGCTTTGCCGATGCTGCAATTGCTACATAATCAGAAACCTTCCGGTTCTGTTCCTCCCCAAAGTAACCGCAGGCCAATACGCGCCCTGATTTTAACGCCAACCAGAGAATTGGCATTACAGATCAGTGAAAGTTTTACGGCTTATGGCCGTAATCTCCATTTGCGTAATACGGTTATTTTTGGTGGGGTAGGGCAAACGCCACAAACAGATGCACTTCGGCGGGGCACCGATATTCTGGTTGCCACCCCTGGTCGCCTCCTGGATTTAATGAATCAGGGTTTTGTGGACCTTCGTCAACTTTCCATTTTCGTGTTAGACGAAGCTGACCGAATGTTGGATATGGGCTTTATTCACGATGTACGCAAAGTGATCGCCAAGTTGCCTACTCAGCGGCAAACACTGTTTTTCTCGGCCACTATGCCACCAGAAATTGCCACTTTAGCTGATTCTATTCTGCATGAGCCGGTAAAGGTGGAAGTGGCTCCGCCGGCCACCACTGCAGAACTTGTGCAGCAAAAAATCTTTTTTGTGCACAAAGCAGACAAGAAAAACCTGCTCATTCACCTGATGAAGGATCCGGCAATTAAATCTGCCCTGATTTTTACACGCACCAAACATGGCGCTAACCGGGTGGCAGGCGATCTGACCAAGGCAGGGATCCGGGCAGAAGCTATTCATGGAAACAAGTCGCAATCCGCGAGGGTGGCTGCACTTGGTAACTTCAAAAATGGACGCAACAGGGCCCTCGTGGCCACTGATATTGCCGCTCGCGGGATTGATATTGATGAACTTTCCCACGTGATTAACTTTGAATTACCCAACGTACCTGAAACTTATGTACACCGGATTGGTCGTACCGGTCGTGCTGGCGCCAGTGGCGTTGCTTTTTCATTTTGTGAAGCGGAAGAATTGCCATACCTGAGGGATATCCAAAAGATTACGGGACAAATTGTGCCCGTGGAGACGGATCATCCTTATGCGGCCGACCTGGCTGCACCGGGATTGCCTGCGCCACGAATGCAGCCAAATAAGAAACAAAAAGGTCAGAGCGGCCGACCACAACATTCTGCTGACCGGAGAACGTCTGGCTCTGCTGAAAGCGAAGACCCTCGTCCGGCGCCAATTTCCGCAACTATTCCTTTGCCATCCAGAAGAGATGATCGTGATTTTGGCGGTTCCCGCAACCGAAAAAAGAACCGGCGTCCAAATGGTCAACCAAGTGGAAACGGTCAGACTGAACAACGTTCAACGGTAAGTGGCGGCGGAAATCGCCAGGAATCTTCTTTCAGACCACAACGACAAGATAATCGTCGTCCGGAGCAAACGCAACGCCCTGAACGTCAAGATAATCGTCGTCCGGAGCAAACGCAACGCCCTGAACGTCAGGATAATCGTCGTCCGGAGCAGACGCAACGCCCTGAGCGTCCACAACGCCCGAATGTCAACCCAGGCGCTCAGAAAGCTGAAAAAATGGACATGTCCAATGAAATGCGTCGCAGGTTTTCTTCAATTTTGGAAGTATCTTCCATTGAAAAGCAAGATTACAAACGCAAGCCAAAGCCGCGTTTTGAAGACCGCCCTTCAGAGCCAACAAGAGAAAGAGGAGGGAAGGATCAGGCCAAAGGTGGACAGCACTTTAAAAAGAGAAGATAGGCGGCTTAGGATTTACGATTTGCGATTTGCGATTTGCGATTTACGATTTGCGATTTGCGATTTGCGAGAGGTTTAGAAAAACCAGGTTATTTGAACCACAGAGGCACAAAGGACACAGAATCAGGTATTCTGTACTCTTTGTGCCTCTGTGGTTCAAAAAACCGGTTCTATACTCCGTGTCCTTTGTGCCTTTGTGGTTCAAAAAACCGGTTCTACAATCCGTGTCCTTCGTGCCTCTGTGGTTAAAAAAAACGGTTCTACAATCCGTGTCCTTCGTGCCTCTGTGGTTCAAAAAAACGGTTCTACAATCCGTGTCCTTTGTGCCTTTGTGGTTCAAAAAAACGGTTCTACAATCCGTGTCCTTTGTGCCTTTGTGGTTCAAAAAACCGGTTCTACAATCCGTGTCCTTCGTGCCTCTGTGGTTCAAAAAAACGGTTCTACACTCCGTGTCCTTTGTGCCTTTGTGGTTCAAAAAAACGGTTCTACACTCCGTGTCCTTTGTGCCTTTGTGGTTCAAAAAACCGGTTCTACACTCCGTGTCCTTCGTGCCTCTGTGGTTCCAAAAACCGGTTCTACATTCTGTGTCCTTCGTGCCTTTGTGGTTCAAAAAACGGTTCTACAATCCGTGTCCTTCGTGCCTTTGTGGTTCAAAAAACGGTTCTACAATCCGTGTCCTTCGTGCCTCTGTGGTTCAAAAAACCGGTTCTACACTCCGTGTCCTTCGTGCCTTTGTGGTTCAAAAAACGGTTCTACACTCCGTGTCCTTCGTGCCTTTGTGGTTCAAAAAACGGTTCTATACTCCGTGTCCTTCGTGCCTCTGTGGTTCAAAAAAACGGTTCTACAATCCGTGTCCTTTGTGCCTTTGTGGTTCAAAAACCGGTTCTACACTCCGTGTCCTTCGTGCCTTTGTGGTTCAAAAAACCCGGTTCATTTGTTGATGTAAACCACATGGTTTATTTACGAATGGCTTCTACCGGATCCATTTTACTAGCCTGAGATGCTGGAATAAGGCCTGAGGCAACTCCTACGATGGCCGAGGTTAAAATCCCCCAAACAGCATTGCTGATGGACAGGTGAATATCGAAGTCAATCGCTTTGGAGATGCCGGTTGTAACGGCCCAAATGAGTAGGAGCCCGAAGAGACCACCAAAAATACAAAGCACCACCGCTTCTATCAGAATTTCTAGCAGCACAAACCAGCGTTTGGCGCCTAATGCCATTTTGATGCCTATTAGGTTGGTTCTTTCCCGTACAGAAACAAACATGATGTTTGCAACCGAGAACATACCTACCAGCAGCGCGAAGCCGCCGATAAAGATGCCAACGACATTCATGGTGCCAAAAAGCTGATCAAACAAACCGGAAATAATGGATAAGGTGTTGAGGGCAAAGTTGCTGTCTTCTCTCGGCTTGAGTCTCCTTTCACCCCTGAGTACCCCGGTAATTTCATCTTTTAGTGCATCTAATTCTACCCCCGGGCGAGCTTTTACACTGATGCTGGTTCGGTCGAAATCGCCTTTGGCCCGCACACCAAATCCCCTGCGCGCCAAATTGTATCCAATCAGCACACAATTATCAAAGTTAAAGGGCTTTAGCAGGTCTTTTCCTGATTTTTTCAGAACGCCAAGTACCCTTAGTTTTCGGCCACCAACGCTGATATCCTTGCCGACCGGATCAATTCCTTCTCCAAACAGTCCATCGGCAATAACATGGCCGAGAATGCACACATCGGCACCTGTTTGATATTCCACTGGAGAAAGGAATCGCCCTTCCTCTTCAAATTCCAGGTGGAACAAATCACGACAGTCTTCAGTTAGTCCAATAAAATAGCAGTTTTCTACGCTGGAAGAATGCCATTTAGAGGTTTTTGCGCCTAGAAATTGCCAATACCCTACCAATTCAGCGAATTCCAATTCTTCTTTGAGCGTTTCAAATTCTGCGTAGGTGAAGTTAGGTCGACGCATCCATTTCCAATAATTCTGGCCGGGATCTTCTCCCCAGGAAAATTTTTCGATATAAATAACGTCGTTGCCCAGCTTAGCCATGGATCCCCGGATATTATCTTCCAGAGAGTTTACGGCGCTTTTAACGCCAATAATGCAAAAAATACCAATGGTTACCCCCAGTAAAGACAAAAAGGAGCGCAATTTATTGGCGGCTAACTGTTGCCAGGCTTGAGCGGCTCCTTCTTTAATAATCCGCAGAATTTGTTTCATAGTTGGAGGCTGTTAGGTTATGCTGAAACATTCACGAAGGTAAATGGCTCAACATGTGATATTTCTTTCGATTCGATGAATGGCGAAAGAAATTCTATGAACCTTTTTCCTGGCGTTCTTTTTGTCGGAGTTGATCGCTGGTCAGCGTACTGCCATCGTGACTCCAGCCGGGAGGTCCGAAAATATACCAGAACTTGGAGCGGAAAGGTTTGGAAGCGCTGAACAAGTCTTTTGCTATCTGAATCCATTCATGGAAAACGATGTGGAAAGCATCCCTTTTTTCCAGCGGTTTAGTGAGTCCGTAACGAAGCGGCTGGTATTCTTTTTCCGGCAATTCAGCCTGGAAAGTGCCAAACATTTTATCCCAGATAATCAGGAACATACCAAGGTTTTTATCCAGATAGAGTGTGTTGGAGGCATGGTGAACCCTGTGATGAGACGGGGTTACAAGGAAATATTCCAGCCAACCCAGTTTGTTAACGTGTTCGGTATGCACCAGGATGCCCCAAATCTGGCAGGCTGCGAAGATGAACAGGATATCTGCAGGTTTGAATCCCATGGCAGCCAGCGGGATAAAATAAATGAACCTGTATAAGGGTTGAAACACCGAGGAGCGGAAGCCAACGGTGAGGTTGAACTGTTCTGAGGAATGGTGTGTAACGTGAACTGCCCAGAAAAAACGGCTGAAGTGGTCCACCCGGTGCAGCCAGTAATATAAAAAATCCATGCCTACTACCAACCAGAACCAGTACCAAAGAGGCGTTGTAAATTCAAAAATGCGGTGTACCCAAAACCACTGAAAAATGACTAAATATACTATCCGGAAGGCCAAATCCACCCCCATATTTAACAGCATGAGGTACAAATTGGTTATTGTATCCTTCACGGTATAGGATTTGGTATGTCGGTAGTGACTCAATATCATTTCCCCCACAATGACGGCTACATACAGTGGTGTACTGATGAGAATTAACAGTTGTTCGCGAACAGAATCCATTTTTGAAAGCGTTGAATGAAAAAGCAAGAAAGTATTTCAATGGGTTTTTAAAGGAACTTCATAAACCGTAGGTCCCATATCGTACGGTTATATTACTCTAATCAGAATCCACACACTCACTATCATCAGAATACATCCGGCGAGCTGCACAATTTTTTCCGGCACACCCGGCTTCAGGTGTTTGCCGATTTGGTGTGCCAGCAGCGCTTTCGATAAATCTGTAGCGAATAATGCGATCAGGGCAGTGATCATAAACAAGCGTACGTAGTTTTCACTGCCATCCGGCGCTTCGGCTCGGGCTGCTGTAGCCACGCCTAACCAGAAAAGCCAGTTAGAGGGGTTGGTCATATTAACAGAAAATCCCTGAAAGTAGGCGTATCTTTTTTTGGGAACGGGCTGTTTTTCACCTAATTCTTTATCGAACTTGTTTTTTTTAGGCCAGGCAGCTGAAAGTCCGAAACCAAATAACATCAGGCCACAAATAATGCCGAACCAGGTTTGGAATGCCCCCTGTTGCGTTATGGCAGCCAGTTTAGCAGCGCCCCACCAACTGGCAAATACCAAAATGAGATCGCTCGTAAATGCTCCTGCTACCAGTGCTATGCCTTGTCGCAAACCGTGAGAAAGCGTGGTTCTCAGGTTCATAAAAAACAAAGGGCCAATTAAAAGGCCGTAAGCCAAACCTGACAGTAATCCTTTAAGAATGGGCTCCATGTGAATATCCGGCATTATTTTCGCGGCACAAAATTAGAATGCTCTAACTGTAACGTTTGATAAATAACCAACTTCTTTTCCAATGAAAAATTCTGCTTTGTCGACACTGCTATTTGTAGTTCTGTTGTTTTCCGTAGCCTGCGATACTACACCCCCTCCGCCACCGGTTGTTTTTGGCGTAGACAGGCCGTTTCCGCTGGCCATTGGTCAAACTGGCGAAAGCAAAAACGAATTGGGTTTTAGTATCAAATTTGAAAAAATTGCCTCGGATAGCCGGTGTCCTAAAGGAGTAGAGTGTATTACAGCTGGTCAGGCAGATGTAGTTTTAACCATTACTAAAGGAGGGGAAACAAGTACTGTAACTTTACCTTTCATCATTCCGAATGGAACAGGAAATGCCATTGACCTGAAGGGGCATACCATTCGGGTAATGGGTGTGGCGCCGATGAAATTCAAGGACAAGGAAATTGATCCGAAAGAATACAACATCATGGTGCTGGTAACCGAAACGGTTGTAGGCGGAGCAGTAGCCAAGTTGGGTCAGGAATTTATGCTGGGCATTGGCGAAAGCATGGGGCTTGATGACGATCCGGGATTTCGAGTTCGTTTTGACACAGTTGCCTCGGATAGCCGTTGTCCGGAAGGTGTACAGTGTATATGGGCTGGTAAGGTGGATGCTGTTTTTACCGTAACACAGGGAGAAAATGCGCAAAAACTAACCCTGTCAAGTGGTGATATGAGTCAGGGAGGTAGTGGTCAGGCCGTTGCCGGAAAGTATAACCTGGCATTGAAGGCGATTTCGCCCATGAAGAAAAAGGATGTAACGATTGATTCAAAAGGTTACAAGGCGAGTGTAGTCATTCAAAAACAAGATCAATAAAGGGATATCCTGGCGCTTGAAAAAGAGCGGAACAACCGTTTCAGGACATATCTTTGCCTGATTTTCATTCAAAAATACCAACTATGTTAAAAGGAACAGTCAAATTTTTCAACGAAACCAAAGGTTACGGGTTCATTGTGGAGGAAGAAACCGGAGAGGAGGTGTTTGTGCATACTACAGGTTTGGTGGATAAAATTCGCAATGGCGATACCGTAACATTTGAGGCAAAGAAGGGAAAAAAGGGGATGTCGGCAGTTGGCGTGAAGTTGGCGTAAGGGAGTAATTACCTAAACCTTTCCAGTATGCTTCGATGGATATACTTTATAGGCCTGATGGGAATAATCACTCTGAATGTTCAGGCACAAGGTGATTTTCCGGGAATTTACTATTCCGAACCCCACCGCCCACAATACCACTTCACTCCTCCGGCCAAATGGATGAACGATCCCAATGGGATGGT
>JAEUUS010000418.1 GCA_016787545.1 Saprospiraceae bacterium | reverse complement strand
ATGCTTCAGCAGATTGCTTAACCGTATTTGGCTCATAACCTGTTACGTTGCCATTACCGTCTTTCACTTCATAAACGCCACCAAAGTTGTAGCCATTCTGAACCTCATCAAGATTGCTACGACCTTCCAGAGACTCTTCCAATACACCTGCGTAGCGGCCGAAGATGTAGGTCATAGAGAACACATCGCTACCTTTACGCATATCAAGCAAAGCGCTCAAAGAGAAGCCTTTCCAGGTAAATGTGTTGCGTACGCCACCTACCCAATCCGGAGTGATACTACCCAAAACAAAGTTGGAGTTGTTGCCATTTGCATCCACGTCCTGAATTGGACGACCTGTAGTCTGGCTAACAATGATTTGGCCATCAGGTGCACGTTTTACACGACGACCAACCAATACGCCATAAGGCTCGCCTTCGCGGGCTACCAGACGCAGACCCCAGTTGGTGTTCAGGGTCAATTCTGTTACGCCTTCAGGAAGATCTTCTACGATAGAGTTGTTCTTTGCCCAGTTGAAGTCGATGTCCCAGCGGAAATCGCGGGATTTGATTGGGGTTACACCCAATTGCACCTCAATACCGTCATTTTTGATTGTACCTGCATTAGCCACGCGGCTGGTGAAGCCGGAAGTTGCAGAAACGTTCAAAGGAATGATTTGGTCAATGTTACGTGTGTTGTAGTACGTTACGTCCAAACGAACGAGGTCTCTGGCAGAACGAAGTTCGATACCAGCCTCAATAGATTTAGCACGTTCTGGTTTCAGGCTGCTGTTCGGGCGAGAGCCTGGAACAGAGAAAGATGGCAAGCCGCCCCATGGAGTCAAAGCGCCGTAAACAAACGCCAAACGATATGGATCAGTGTCTTTACCTGCTTCAGCATAACCACCACGTACTTTCAGGTAGTTGATTCCAGGAATTTTGATCTTTTCAGAAAGCACCAAACCCAAGCTCACAGATGGGTAGAAGTAGCTTTGGTTTTCCGCTGGAAGTGTAGAAGACCAGTCGTTACGCGCAGAGGCGTCTACATAGATGAAGTCGTAGAAACCGAGCGATAAGCTACCCAGTACAGAGTTGATCCGGGAAGTATTTGTGTATTGATTTACGTTCACGGCTCCATCAGCGTTGGAGAAATTGAACAGGCCAGGAACAACCAGGGCTGAAGCAGTTTGTTCGTTACCTACCAGACGGTTATCGCGACGAACAACACCTGCTGTAGCCAGTACGGAGAAGTTGTCGGAGAAACGTTTGTTAGCCGTCAACAGGAAGTCCATATTGGTTTCCGTGTTGGTGTATTCAAATGTTTGGAACTGACCGTTTGGATAGTCTACTGTTTCTTTTTCGTAACGTATTTCACGACGGTCGTTGAAGAAGTCGGTACCGATACGACCCATGGCTTTCAACCAAGGCAACATTTGGTAGGAAACAGAATAGAAACCGTTTACACGGTTACGCTGTTGAGGCTTGGTGTTGTTGTACAGCGTGAAGAACGGGTTGTTCTGGTAGTTGTGGTTCCAGTTTACAATGTTGCCGTTAGCGTCACGGTTGTTGTAGTTGGCGCGGAGGTAATCCCAGTCTACCTGACGGCCAGACCAGATGGTTTGCTGAATGATGTTATCGCCAGCATAACCAACAGCCGGACGGTTGTCAGATTTCAGCGCTGTGTAGGTTACGTTACCGTCGGTGCTGATTTTGTCGTTCAGCTTCATTCCAAAGGCCAGGTTGAAAGTGTTACGCTTCAGGTCGGTGTTAGGCACCATACCTTTCTGGTCCATATTGGTGAAGGAGAAACGCGCATGGGCTTTGTCGCCTGCCGCTGTTACTGCAATGTTGTTGGTAAATGTAACACCTGTTTCGAAGATGCTTTTTACGTTGTCCGGATGTGCTACCCATGGCTGCTGTGCGCCGGTGAACTGGTCAATCAGCACACCCTCGCCGCTTTCGTCAACAGTGCCGTCGCCGTCGTTGTCAATACCGTCGGCGCCATTGATGGCTGGGTCAAAAGAAGGTCCCCATGTTTCGTCTACGCCGTCGTAAAGGCCGTTACCGGTTCCGTCTACATAACCGAACTGGAAGTCAACACCTTGTCCGAAACTGTTCTGGTACGTTGGCAGGCGGAAAGGAGTTGCAAAGCCAATGTCACCATTGTACGTTACACCCAAACCTTTAGTGGCGCCCTTACCGGTTTTGGTGGTGATCAGGATCACACCATTTGCACCGCGTGAGCCGTAAAGCGCTGCTGCGTTCGGGCCTTTCAGTACGGAAATAGATTCGATATCGTCAGGGTTGATGTCCTGGATAGCATTACCGAAGTCTACACCGCCGAATTGTGTGTTGCCATTGCCGCGGTTGGAGTTGTCCATCGGAATACCATTCACTACGAAGAGCGGCTGGTTTTCACCGGTGATAGAGCTGTTACCACGGATAACAATACGGGCAGAAGCGCCTACGTTACCGGAGGAGCTTACCACGTTCACACCGGCAATTTTACCGGAAAGTGAGTTTACAACGTTTTGGTCGCGGGCTGCAGTAATCCGGTCGCCGCCAATTTGCTGAACGGCATAACCGAGTGATTTTTGTTCACGGCTGATACCAAGGGCTGTTACTACAACCTCTTCCAGATCCGTGTTGCTTTTCATAACTACATCTACTACATCGGTAGCGCCCAGTTCAATTTCCTGTGTGGCATAGCCGGTGTAAGAGAAGACCAGCGTGGTGGAGCCGGCGGGAACTTTTAAGGTGTACTTACCGTCTGCGTCTGTGCGGGCGCCTGAGGAGGTGCCCTTCACTGCAACGGAAGCGCCGATCAGCGCTTCGCCGTCACCGCTTACTGTGCCCATGACAGTACGTTGGGCTAAGGCAAGGCCGAACCCGACGACTACAAGAGCGAGTGTTGTTAATAATCGCTTCATACGAAAGTTGATTTGGTGAAAAAATGTGATTTGTTAGTTTATCCTGATGGATGATCTTGATTAAAACCCGGCCCGGCAACCAAAAGAAAAGCCACTTGAAACAGTATTCCCCATTACGGGAATAGCCTGTTTTCAAGCGGCTTTTGAAAGTTTGAATTGGTTACCAGAATACAAAATTTTGTGTTTAGGGGCAAACCCCGGAACGACCAAAGGTAAAACGCCTGAATTAGAAAGGGACGAATGATTTAACGTTTTTTTAAAATTAACATAAATGAAAGTAAAACTTTCAAATTTCAAATATTTGATAATCAATATTTTGTGTAAAAATGGAGCAATTGCGGATTTTCGCAGACTTTTTTATTCAACGCTTTAATTGCCGCAAATACATCCGAATCGTGTTCTCCAGACCATAATACAGCGCATCTGCAATCAGTGCATGTCCAATGCTTACTTCGAGCAAATTGGGACAATGTTCCTGAAAAAAACGCAGGTTGTGCAGATTCAGATCATGACCGGCATTTATCCCGATACCTATTTCATTGGCCACTATAGCCGCCTCGGTGTATGATTTAACCGCCGCTATTGGGTTGTTGCTAAAATCATGGGCAAATGGCCCTGTGTAAAATTCCACCCGGTCAGCGCCGGCTTTTTTTGCGCCTTCCACCATAGCTGCCATTGGGTCCACAAACACCGAAACTCTGATGCCTTTTTTGTGCAATTCAGTCACCACCTCCCGCAATTCCGATTGCTGATTGACTGTATCCCAGCCGTGATCGCTGGTGAGCTGGCTGTCGGTATCTGGCACCAGGGTGCATTGGTGCGGCGAATTAGCCAATACAAGCTCCATAAACGAGGGTACCGGCTTGCCCTCAATGTTAAATTCCGTTGTAACCACCGCTTTCAGCGCCGGGATATCATCGTACCGGATATGGCGCTGGTCCGGCCTGGGGTGCACTGTAATGCCTTCTGCACCAAAGGATTCAATGTCTTTGGCTGCCTGAACCAAATCCGGCAGATTGCTGCCACGGGAGTTTCTCAGCAGGGCGATTTTGTTGATATTTACGCTTAGGTTGGTCATTTTTTTTGTCATTTATGGTTATTTTGGAGTCATTTAGGGTCATTTGGGGGACATTTAGGGACATTTAGGGTCATTTGGGGGTCATTTGGGGGTCATTTGGCGGACATTTGGCGGACATTTAGGGACATTTAGGGACATTTAGATACTTAACATGGTTGTCATCTTGAGCGTTGCGAAAGATCTGGATATGCTTCCGGATTCGGTTATTTTATGTTGGTATAGCTGGTTGGTATCTGGTCATTTGCCAGGCCAGATCTTTCACTATGCTCAAGATGACACCCGTGTTCAGAATGACCTTCCAAATGACCCTAAAAATGACTCCAAAATGACCCATAAATGACCTAATGCCCCCTAAATGACCGCCAAATGACCCTAAATGACTTAAGTAACCTCAACGCCTCATACCTTGCGCCACAAATGTAGCGGCATATGGAAGAAAATGAAGTATTGGAACCTGGCGAACCGAAAATGATTACACCTCAGCTCCCGGAACCGCCTGTGCGACAGGTTATCATGGCACAAATCGGCCTGATGATCCTGTGCTCCGGTGCAGGAATGTTGCTGTATTTGCTAATATGCAAAATACTGGGTTTGGATCCACAATTAGCGCTAACCGAAACTTCCCCCGCACCTGAGCGCTGGCAGGTGCGAACGCAACTGGGTATGGCCCACTTTTTCGGATTTTTTGGCTCCGGGGCCCTGACTATCTGGATTTTTTACCGCGGAATTACCCAAAACCTCACTGGTTGGCCGGATTATTTGCGGAGTCGCAAATGGCCTCCTGCCTCCACCCTGCTGCTCAGTTTGCTGCTCATGTTAGTGTCGGTTCCGTTGGTATTGTACAGCCTGAATCTGAACCAGCAACTACCATTACCCGAATTATTTAAAAGTGCTGAAGACCAGGCGGAAACAGCCCTCAAAGGACTGCTCCAAATGGAACATATTGGCGAGTTGCTGGCTAATCTTACCCTCATTGCTGTATTGCCGGCCCTTGGCGAAGAACTGGTATTCCGTGGCGTAATCCAACAGCAACTCATGCGGCGAATCCAAAACCCCTGGACAGCCATTCTGCTCGCTTCCGTTATATTTAGCGCTGCGCATATGCAGTTCGAAGGGTTTATCCCCAGAATGTTGCTGGGCTTTATCTTAGGCTGGCTTTACTGGCAAACCCGAAATTTCTGGGTGCCTGTACTTTGCCATTTTTTCAACAACGGTATGCAGGTACTCGGGCAATACCTATACAAACAGGATTTGTCTGCCGTAGACCTGGAAAAAGACGTGCAGGTACCCTGGCCTTTCGCGGCTATTTCGCTCTTTATGGTATGGGCCGTTGTACGTCTTATCCGACAAAATCTGACTAAAATTTCCACTGCAACATGACACCTTATCAACTCAACCAACTCCCCGCCCGCGAACTGGTTAAAGGCTTTACCGGTCGCTTCGTACACACTGATCAGGTTACCATCGGTTACGTGGATATTGTCTCAGGCAGCGTACTTCCGGAGCACCATCACGTTCACGAACAAATCACTACCGTGCTGGAAGGCGCCCTGGAAATCACCGTAGAAGGAGTAAAACACCTGCTGCAAGCCGGCCATGTACTGGTTATCCCTTCCAACGCACGACACTCCGCCATCGCCCTTTCCAATTGTAAAGTGATTGATGTCTTTAACCCCGTCAGAGAAGATTATAAGTTTTAGAACAATGAATATCAATAGATTCGTTCGTCTGCTTACGCTTACCTTTTTGATCCCTGCCTTACTACCCGCGCAAGGAATCTACCAGGAATACTACCTGCCAAGGATAACATACAACAACGCTATTCCCACCCCGGCATCCTGGCTGGGTTATGAAGTAGGCCAATGGCATACCAGTCACGACCAGCTGATCGGGTACATGAAGGCGCTGGATGCTGCAAGCGACCGCATTACCCTGCAGGAATACGGTCGCTCGCACGAAAACCGGCCGCTCATTTGCCTCACCATCACCGATCCGGCCAATCATGCCCGATTAGAGGATATCAAAACCGAACGTGTCAAACTGGCAAACCCCGCCGAAAGCAGGCAGGTGGACCTGAAAAACCAGCCCGCGGTGAACTACATGGGCTATTCTATCCACGGTAACGAAACCAGCGGCAGCCACGCCGCCTTGTTGGTGGCCTTTTATCTCGCAGCCGCCCAAACCAAAGAAGTAGAAGAACTCCTGCGCAATACGGTTATTCTATTCGATCCCTGTTTCAATCCAGATGGTATGCAGCGTTTTTCCTCCTGGGTGAACAGTCATAAAAGTAAAAACCCTTCGCCGGATCCGGCCGGTGATGAATACAATGAGCATTGGCCGCGCGGCCGCACCAATCACTATGGTTTTGATTTGAACCGCGATTGGTTGGTTTCTCAACAACCTGAATCGGTGGGTAGGGTGAAACTTTTTCAGGAATGGCACCCCAATGTACTCACTGACCACCACGAAATGGGCAGCGGTTCTACTTTCTTTTTTCAGCCGGGCGTGCCGAGTAGGGTGAATCCGATTACACCTGCCAAAAACCAGCAACTTACCGCCAAAATTGCCGAATACCACGCCAAAGCCTTGTCGGAAAAACAGGTATTGTTTTACACCGGAGAAAACTTCGACGACTTCTATTACGGCAAAGGATCTACCTATCCGGATGTAAATGGCGGTATAGGCATTTTGTTTGAACAAGCCAGTAGTCGGGGCACTCAACAGGAAACAGAAAACGGGCTACTCACCTTTCCCTAC
Source organism: Saprospiraceae bacterium (assembly GCA_016787545.1). Taxonomy (GTDB): domain Bacteria; phylum Bacteroidota; class Bacteroidia; order Chitinophagales; family Saprospiraceae; genus M3007. The sequence continues at coordinate 1,151 of JAEUUS010000418.1, read as the reverse complement.
AGCATCCGAAACCAGGTGATTACCTCCCTTTCCACGTTGAAGGCGGTAGGCGAAATGCGGATTGAGCTCAATGATTACCTGCGCGATTTCTACACCTCAGCCCTGGAAGAAGCCCGAAAAAGCAGTGTCAAAGGCTATGTTTTTGATTTTGGAAACGAAACGGAGTGTGTTTCATGGGATCCTAAACCCAATAATTTTGGCTATGATGTAACAGATGAATTGCCCTGCATTGCGTTCCTGCAAATGCTGCGCAGACACAAAATCAGCTTCTATCAACTGGGAAAAGACTTCAACACAACGGAAGGATTATTTGCCGCTGGAAGCTTTTTTGTGCCACTGGAACAACCACAGTACCGACTCATCCGAAGTATGTTTGAACGCCCGACGCAGTTTCAGGACAGTATTTTTTACGACATATCTGCCTGGACCCTGCCGGATGCCTTTGGGCTGCATTGGGCAGCTGTGAGCGGGAAAATTCCGGATGCACACATGGAGCCTCAATTGCAGGAAGCACATGCTCCGTTAACAAACTTATCCCGTTTTTACGCTTTCGTTTTTCCCAATCCAGGCTATGAAATGCCCCGGTTGTTGTATCGTTTACAAAAAGAAGGATACCGTGTACACTTGGCCATGGAACCTTTTGAAGCCGAAGGACAACAATTTGCTGCCGGTTCGCTGGTGGTTCCAGCCGATCGACAGATCCTAAAGGTGGAAACAGGGCCGGACCGGAAGGTTTATGAGCGATTCGATGAACCCTTGTTTGCAAATTTTATTACCCTCAAAAACGGGCTCACTGCAGGCGGGCCAGATCTGGGCAGCAGCAAATTCCCGGTGGTACGTATGCCTAAAGTGCTGATGCTGACCGGAAACGGGGTAAACATAGCTGACGCTGGCGAAATCTGGCACCTTCTGGACATCCGGTACAATATGCCGCTGACCATGGTGGAAACGGAGCGGTTTAACAATACAAATCTGGAAACCTACAACGTGCTGGTTCTGCCAGATGGCAATTATGGATCCGTATCTGCAGATAAGATGAAGGCATTTGTACAAAACGGCGGCACCATTGTAGCTACCGGAAACGCTCTGCGCTGGCTAAAAACATCCGGACTGGCTGCGCTGGAATTCCGGAACCTCCCGGAAGATGGCGC
>JAEUUS010000398.1 GCA_016787545.1 Saprospiraceae bacterium | reverse complement strand
AGGATCTGAGTTTAATAAATTCCCTAACCATGTGTTCCGGGTGAATTACCTGCACGACATTTTGTTGCCGGTGCAAAATTTTCAGGGCAATCCATCGTCTTTTGCCAATTCAGTAGTGCGGGGAGTGAACGACAAATTTTTTTACTACGACCGATATAATGCGCAATACGAGCGGGAGTTTCCCAATCATTTCTCCTTCATTGTAGGTGGGGATCAGCGTCAGTTCAGGCCGGCCGGTGCATTGTTTTTTGTTCCTTCTGAAAGCACTACTCCAGTACAGGATCCGGTGGTAGCTACAGCGGCTTTTGCACAGTTGCGTTTTTCCCCGGGTGAAACATTTTACCAGGGAGGAACCACCAGAGCCATTGTAGATTTTAATTACACCCTGATGCTTCGGTATGCCAAAGGGTTGAAAGGAGTGGCAGGCGGCGATTACGATTACCACAACGTGGTGGCCAGTTTTTACAAGTTTTCTACCCTGCCGCCCATAGGGTACAATAAACTATACATTGAAGCAGGAGGCGTTTTCGGGCAAGTGCCATTTCCATTGTTGACCATCCACCAGGGAAATCAGACCTACATTGCCCAGCAATTTTCTTACAACCTGATGAACTTCATGGAATTTGTCAGTGATCGGTACGCAACTGTAATGATGGATCACTATTTTCAGGGAGTGCTGTTCAATAAAATCCCCTTGTTGCGCAGGCTAAAACTCAGGGAAGCCTGTTCCTTCAAAATGCTCTATGGCCAGGTTTCGGCTCAAAACAGGCCGGAAAACAACCCAAACTTGCTGAAGTTTCCGGAATTTCCGGATGGAACGCCCATTACCTATACCCTCGAATCCAAGCCTTATATTGAAGCAAGTGTGGGCATTACCAATATCTTCCGGGTATTCAGGGTAGACCTGATTCGCAGGTTCACCTACCTGGAGCATCCTGGCACCACCAAATACGGAGTGCGGTTTGGGGTGTGGGTAGAGTTTTAGGAAATATCCAATATCCAATGCCCAACGAAAGTGCTGATGCCAAGCACCCGCACCACTTGGACATTGGTTATTGGACATTCGACATTCCTACAGGTTTTTCATACTCAAAGCCACCCGTTTCCGTACCATATCCACCTCTACTACCCGGACGGTCACGTGCTGGCCTAAGGATACCACTTCCATGGGGTCGCGTACAAACTTGTCGGCCAGTTGGGAAACGTGTACCAGGCCGGAATCTTTCACGCCAATGTCTACAAAGGCCCCGAAATTGGTGATATTGTTCACAATTCCTGGCAGGATCATTCCTGGGTGAAGATCTTCCAGACTCCGCACGTTGGCAAATTCAAAGGCTTTGGCCGCCCCACGCGGATCGAGACCTGGTTTTTCCAGTTCTTTCAAAATGTCTTTAAGCGTAGGTAGCCCCACATCGCCGCGAACATATTTTTTCAGATCAATGGCGGCACGTTTTTCGCGGTCGCGTATCAAATCCACCACCTTGCATCCCATATCAGCAGCCATTTCCTCCACCAGAGCATAACGCTCCGGGTGTACCGCTGTATTGTCGAGTGGATTTTTGGCATCACGGATGCGCAAGAAACCGGCGCATTGTTCAAAGGCTTTGTCGCCCAAACGCGCCACCTTTTTCAAATCACTGCGTTTGCTGAATGCGCCATTTTCAGTTCGGTAATCCACGATGTTTTTGGCCAGAACCGGCCCAAGGCCAGACACATAAGTCAGCAGGTGTTTGCTGGCTGTATTGAGGTTGATCCCCACGGAGTTTACACAACTTTCCACTGTGCGATCCAGCCCGTCTTTAAGCTGGGTTTGGTTCACATCGTGTTGGTATTGCCCCACACCGATGCTTTTAGGATCAATTTTAACCAGTTCCGCCAACGGATCCATCAAGCGCCGGCCAATGCTCACAGCACCGCGTACGGTTACGTCTTCTTTGGGAAATTCTTCCCGTGCTACCTCACTGGCAGAATAGATGGATGCGCCGGCTTCGTTCACCTGGAAAATTTCTACCGGGTGTTCGAATTTGATTTTTCGTAAAAAATCCATGGTTTCACGACCAGCCGTACCATTTCCTACAGAAATAGCCTCTATCTGAAACTTATCTACTAAATGCTCTATTTCTGCCTGCGCTTCAAACGGGTTGTGCAGAAAAATGGCAGCATATTTCAACAAGGTTCCGCTGGCATCCAGACAAACCACTTTGCAACCCGTACGGAATCCAGGGTCAATACCCATGACCCGTTTTTCGCCCAATGGCGCTGAAAGCAACAGCTGGCGCAGGTTTTCGGCAAAAACCCGGATGGCCTCCGTATCGGCTTTTTCTTTGGATGAATTGCGGAATTCCGTTTCAATAGAGGGCTGCAGCAGTCTTTTATAGCTGTCTTTCACAGCAGTACGCACCTCGGCGGCAGATTCGCCGTATCCGGTTACAAAAATGTATTCCAGATCTTCCACAGCATTTTCTTCCTCGGGCGCTACGCTCACGCGCAGGAAACCTTCTTCTTCACCCCGGCGCATGGACAGCAATCGGTGGCTCGGACATTTGGCCAGGGGCTCGCTCCAGTCGAAGTAGTCGCGATACTTGGCGCCCACATCATCCGTCCCTTTGACCACCCGTGAACTGATCACCGCCCCACGATCGACCAAACGCCGCACTTTGTCGCGCGCTTTGAGGTCTTCGCTGAGCCATTC
>JAEUUS010000391.1 GCA_016787545.1 Saprospiraceae bacterium | reverse complement strand
TGCTCAGGTGGCTCAGGAACAGCGTCTCCCTGCCCTCGATGTGCAACGGTTATGACGCACAACCCTGTTTACCACCAATAAATTATGGTATTTGACATACTCATCACCCTGTTTTTGGTTTTCCTCAATGGCTTTTTTGTTGCAGCTGAGTTTGCCATCGTAAAAGTGCGCTACTCACAAATTGAGTTGCGCGCTAAGGGTGGAAATCAAATGGCGAAGGTGGCGCAAAACATCCTGAACCATCTGGATGCCTATTTATCGGCTACACAATTGGGTATCACATTAGCCAGTTTGGGACTTGGCTGGATTGGAGAGCCGGTGGTTTCCAAAATCCTGATTGCCACCTTTCATGGCTTGGGCATGAATGTTCCGGATGAAACGGCACACCAGATTGCTCTTCCGGTGGCTTTTGCGCTTATCACGGTATTGCATATCGTATTTGGTGAATTGGCCCCCAAATCCATTGCCATTCGGAAACCTGAAGAAACTACCCTGTTTGTCTCCCTGCCTATGCGGGCCTTTTTCCTGGTATTCAGACCCTTTATTTGGGTGTTGAACGGCCTGGCGAACAGAATTCTTAAAGCCGTTGGTATTCAACCGGCTGATGAGCATGAAGCACACAGCGCAGAAGAGTTACGACTGCTCATGCGACAGAGTCAGGCCAGTGGCGCTATCAAGGAAGATAATTTCCAGATCATTCAAAATGCCTTTGACTTCTCCGAATTAACAGCTCAGCAGGTGATGGTACCACGCAAAAGCATATTTGCGCTGGAGATAGATACGCCAAGAGAAGAGATCTTGAGTGCCATTCACGAAAACGGCTATTCCCGCATTCCTGTTTATGAAAACGATATTGACAATATTCTGGGAATTGTGTTCGCCAAGGATCTTTTCAAGGCCATTACCAAAGGAGGCGAATGGGATTTACGCGCCATGATGCGTCCGGTGCATTACGTGTATAATTCTGCTAAATTGAACCGGATACTGAAGGATTTTCAAAGTAAAAAAATCCATGTGGGCATTGTGATCGACGAATATGGCGGCACGGAAGGCATTATTGCCATGGAGGATATTTTGGAGGAATTGGTTGGTGAAATTCAGGATGAATACGATGATGAAGTTGCACCGGTGCAAAAAAACGAAGATGGCACATACAATGTTTCCGGTATTGCGCCGCTACATGATGTAAACAATTTCCTGCCAGTCCCATTCCCGGAAAACAAACAATATAATACCCTTAACGGTTTGATTCTCAATCGTTTCGGAAGAATTCCATCCGGCAATGATCCTTTTAAAATTGAACCTTATGAGGTATCAGTTTTGGAACGTCGGCAAAACATTTTGATTCAGCTCCAGGTACGGGTACTGGAAGAACTGTTGTCGCCATCCGATGAAGATTGATGGGATTCCACATTTTAGGTGCACCTGGTGCAGGTGTTAGTACGCTTGGCCGCGCCCTTGCCCAAAAACTTGGATACCGGTATTTGGATACCGATGACTTCCACTGGTTTACGGAAGACGCCCTTCCTTACCGAAGAAGGCGCAATCCGGATCATCGGCGTCAGCTGTTAAGCGCTGCTATGGCTGAAGATCATCGCTGGGTGTTGTCCGGAGCGCTTTGTGGATGGGGGGATGTGTTTATTCCTCAATTTAAGGCGGTCGTTTATCTGTGGCTTCCGGCAGAAACCCGGTTGGCGCGCATACAAGCGCGTGAGGCGGGCAGGTATGGGGCAGAGCGTTTGCAACCCGGAGGTGATCTACACGTTGTTTATGATAAATTCTGTCAATGGGCGGCTGCCTATGACGAACCGACTGCAGAATTCTTACGCAGCAGACGGTTGGAAAAAGAATGGCTCGAACAGTTAACCTGTCCGGTAATTTGCTTGGAGGAGGAAAAAAGTGTAGAAGATTTGGTTGGGCAAAGCACCTTTTTTTTAGCCCAAAACAAGCTTATTTAGTCCGCTTTTCCGTTCATCATTTCAGCAAGTTTCCTTTCCAGATCCAGTACTTTCCGTTGTAAATCAGGCAATTGTTTGAAAACAACATGCGATTTTATGAAATCGCGGTATCCAATGGCCGGACTTCCGAACAATGCAGTTCCCGGGCTTTCCACATTGGAGGCCAGGCCGCTTTGCGCCTGAATTTGGGTGCCGTCGGCAATTTTAAGGTGACCGGCAAAACCGGCCTGTCCACCCACACGCATACTATTGCCCAGGTGGGTACTTCCGGCAACGCCCACCTGAGCGGCCAGAACGGAGTTATGCCCCACTTCCACATTATGGGCTATATGAATGAGGTTGTCTAATTTGGCGCCGGAGTGAATGATGGTGCTACCCAGGCTGGCTCTGTCTATGCAGGTGGAGGCGCCCACCTCCACATTGTCTTCGAGCACTACCTTTCCAACCTGTGGAATTTTGGTCCAGGTACCATCTTTTTGGGGGGCAAAACCAAATCCATCTGCTCCAATTACTGCATTGGCATGAAGGATGCAATTATTGCCGATTTCACAATCAAAATGAATTCGAACCCCGGGAAAGAGCACGCAATTGTCGCCGATCCGGGCGTTTTTTCCAATAAAAACCTGCGGGTGAATCTTGCAGTTTTTTCCAATCACAGCGCCTTGTTCAATGACTGCAAAAACACCCACTTCAGTTCCAGCGCCAATTTTTGCTTCAGCGTGAATGTGGGCTTTTTCAGAAATAGCCGCGCCATTGGCATGATTAGCCTGATCAATAATTTTCAACAAAATGGCCAGAGAACTCCGCACGTCGGCAGTTCTTACCAGCGTAGGTGAAACCGGCTTTACAGGCTTGAATTCATTGTTAACCAACAAGATAGAGGCTTTGGTAGAATATGCAAAGTCCTCATATTTGGGGTTATCCAAAAAAGTGAAGTCGCCGGATTGTGCAGCTTCAATTGGGGCTCCACGAGACACGGAGGCATTGGAATCACCTTCCACTGTGCCGCCGATAAAGTTTGCGATTTGAGCGGCAGTCATTTTCATGCCGGGTATTGAATGCGCCAAAATGATTCTTATACAGCTAGGGATAATCCTGCAAAGGTAGGAAAGGAAGTTGGATGGGAGGTGGAGAATTTATTTTGGACCAGCGAAAAATCTCAAACAAGGGTTTACTGGATCGCCATTCGAATTCTCCGTTCTTGCGGCAGGTAATTATTGATTCTGTTGGGCAGGATTTTCATCCACCCCAGATTTTGCCCCTGATACCTGGCCAATACCCAGCCTTTTGGCCATTGATCCTGAGGTTCAAAGGTTTCTTTTTTCAGGTACAACAGGGCTTGTTCTTCTGTAAGATCCACTCCAGGCAATGTTGGGGAAACCCACATACTGAGGGCCAGCGCATGGCTTGGGATAAAATCTTTGCCTTTAAACGCGCCAATATTAACCCCAAACCATTTGGTTTTCAACACTTTATCAAGCAGTAGATACTCCGTTTCCAGTATAGCCGGCAAGGCGAGTACCTCCCCGGCAGGTGTTTGAAAAAAACGAGCCTCTGCTCCCGGGTGCAGCCATGCGGCAGCTTGTGGTATCAAGCCCTTAGGCAATGGTTTTAGCGATTTGAATCCGGAAGGCGGTTGATGCCTGACGGCATTTCCGACCTTTTTTTGAAAAGCAGCCAGAAAAAAACCTTCTCCCTGCAGCTTATGCGGAAAAAACTGATACCCTCCTGCCGGCGTTTGCACAATCCCCCAGGCATCCGGCACCTTCAGTGTAACAAGATCCAGCGGGAATTCCTGCAACATCCAGACAATGTTTCCATCATTTTCCTCCCGGTTGTAGGTGCAGGTGCTGTATAGCAATACACCACCAGGCGCGAGAGACTGGATGGCCGCAGCCAAAATACGTTTCTGACGCGCTGCACAAAGCGCCACATGTGGCAATGACCACTCCTGAACGGCATCAGGGTCTTTTCTGAACAGGCCCTCACCACTACATGGGGCATCTGTGAGTACCACATCAAACCAGTCTTCCAAGGCAGCAAATTCTTCCACCTCGGCGCTGGTTATCGCCACATTAGGGTAGCCCCAACGTTCCAGATTTTCGCGCAGGGGACTCGTGCGCGCCCGTATGACCTCATTGGACACCAGTAAACTGTTTGTCGACAACAAACTCAACAAAAGTGTGCTTTTGCCACCTGGGGCAGCACATAAGTCCAACACCTTGAGCGGCTTATCCAGCGTTACTGTTTGACGTGCAGCCTCTGCAACAAACATGGAGGACGCTTCCTGCACGTAATAAGCGCCTGCATGAAACAGCGGATCCAGGGTAAAAACCGGGCGCTCCTGCAGATAAAACCCGCGTTCGTGCCAGGGCACCTGCGTCAGCTCGGTATCTACAAGTTCCTGGTTATCGGGCTTGCGTTTCCCGGTAGCTATGGTCCACCGTCCGGCCTCCAACGCCTGTCTGGCATTTGCAGTTAGCTTATTAGCGTTCAATCGAATGCTCACCGGGGCGGGGAATTGCAGGGCAGACTCTAATGCGGACCATTCATCGCCAAGAATAGCCTGCATTTGTCGGATAAATGGGGGCGGAAGTTTGGATGCCATGATGAAGAACGTCTGTGGGCAGACAACTGAACGCAAAAGTGGGCTGAATATCCGAGATACCAACAATGCGTGTTAATTTTACCCCATAAAGTTTTCCATTAGCACATCATGCAAGCAAAAGCAGCCCTGTTAGCTACCATCCATCAGATTACTGATATTCTGAAACAAATTGAACCGCATGAGTACCGGAAGCAACTACCGGAGTACGATGGCAGTACCTTGGGTCAGCACTTCCGACACATTTTGGAATTTTTCATTTGTATGGAAAGAGGGTTGCCGGTGGGCATAGTAGATTATGCTTCCCGGGAGCGGAATCTCCTTTTTGAGGATTCGCCAGGAATTGCCCAAGATGCTTTACTAAACTTTGCCGACACCCTGGAGCATTTGAATCCGGATTTGCCGCTGGCTTTTGTTGCGGAATTTGGGCAACAGGATCGCCCAAGTTACGACAGCACCCTTGGTCGTGAACTCGCTTTTGTGTATGATCATGCCATTCACCACCTGGCCATCATTAAAATTGGGTTGCGTTGTCATTTCCCCCATATCCTCATAGACCGGGACTTAGGGGTTTCTCCTTCTACTATTAAAGCAAGAGGGACGACTTACGAGTGACGACTTACGATGTACGACCTACGATGTACGACTTACGACTTTCGGCTTGCGACAGAGTGCAGGTCGTAAGTCGTACATCGTAGGTCGTACATCGTAGGTCGTACATCGTAAGTCGTAAGTCGTAAGTCGTCACTTTTTATTTAGCCATTAGGTAGGCTTTTACCACAGCGCGAGAGGCTTTAGCTGAGGCATCGTTGTAGCGGGGGCTACTTGGGTTGGCAAAAGCGTGGTTGGCATCATAGCGTTGTACCGTTACTGTTTTGCCGGCTTCTTTCATGTTTTTTTCAAGATCCGCTACCACCTGATCATTGATCCACTGGTCTTGTGAAGCATGGATAAAAAGTACGTCGGTAGACAGTGTTTTGAGCTTTTCCAGGTCTTTTTCCGGCATACCGTAATACATCACGCAGCCTTTGGCCTTGTTTTTCAACAGCAGGGCGGCCTGCATAGACCATCCGCCACCGAAACACCAGCCCATAGTGCGATAATCAGCATTCTCCCCAAGCACTTTCATGGCGCCCTGGATAATAGCAGCTGAACGGGCCGGATCGTTGGCTTTCATCAGGTTACCGGCTTCTTCCGGGGTAGTAGCAACTTTGCCATCATAAAGATCCAGTGCCAACACATTGATGCCCAAATCGTGGCACCACATGGCTGTTTCATTTTTGATATAATCATTCAGGCCCCACCATTCGTGGAAAAGCAGCAGGTATTTATTGGTGTTGCCGTGCGACATCATCAAATATCCGCGGCCGTTGGGGCCACCTTCTACCGGAAAATCGACCATTTTGCCCTGATGATCCACTGAAATCGGCTTCGGCGCAGGGTGGGCTGCCATGAAGGCCGGATCGTTGGCAAATGCTGCGAAATCATCCACACTGTGGCACATCGGCATGGCATCTTTAGGGGCCGGATTGGGTTTAGCCACTGTAAAAGCATGAATCACGGCAGCGCCTGCCAGTACCGAAAAGGAGAACAGGACTGACCAGAGAAATTGTTTTTGCATAAAGAGAGAGGATTTGGTTGAAACAAAGATAAAGTTTAAGGGTGTGTTCAACCAATAAAATCTGAAATGGTTGCAGGGGGGAGACCGCGGAGGCACCATCTCTGCCTCTCCGCGCCTCCGAGGTGAAAAAGCCCTCCGTTCTATCCCTGTAACTTCTCTAACACCTCATCACGGTATTGCCTCCCGATAGGAATATCTTTGCCACCAACGGTCACTTCTGTGGCAGAATAGGCCTCAATAGCTATTCCTGAAACTAAAAACGAACGGTGAATCCGGATAAAACCAAATCCAGCAAGTTCCTTTTCCAATTCGCTCAGCGCCATTTTGGTGACCACTGTTTTTTGA
>JAEUUS010000385.1 GCA_016787545.1 Saprospiraceae bacterium | reverse complement strand
GCAGCTCCAAGTTCCATCCAGTCGCCATGTGCTTTCAGCATAGCCACGGTGTCCTGGATACAACGGTCGTCGTAATGCAAAATGGTAGTGCCAACCTTGCATACAATGATGCTTTTTTCCGCATCGCGCCACATTAGGTATTCTGCTGTTCCTGGTGCTGTTTTAAGCTCCCATGGATTTTCTTTAGTTCCTTTTTCCATTGTGTTGGGTGTGTTTGTTACTAGAATGGAGGAGATGGATTGCCTATAACAAAGGTAAAACAATCCACCCATCAAAAACAAAGGGTTGGCAGAATGCCAACCCTTTGTGTCTTCGCGCCTTCGCGTCTTTGTGCCTTCGCGTCAACCCTTCGCGCCTTCTCAATCAAAGGCGTAAAAGGAATCGCCAATTTTTATTGCTGTTTCCCGGGCGGAATCGGTGGTGTAGGCAATGACTATTACAAGGTTGGTGCTGCTTTTTTTATCGAGCAGTGTAATGATGAATGCACCCACGCCATCCTTGGTGCCTTCCACGAAATAGCCCACAAAATCATCAATTTCAAGTTCGTCAGCATTACTGATCTCATCATACTGGAGTTCTTTGGCGGCTGCCACGAGTGCCTCTGCCAGCGTCTCTTTGTCTACCTCTCCATCTTGTTCCACGTAAATAGAAAGCACAAGATCGCTTCCTTCGGCCGTGAATTCGCTGGCATTATTGGTGGTAACGCGCAGGTTAGCAGGAGCGCTAAAGCCCACTCCATGTTGTTCCCAGCGCCAGTCTTTTTGGGCAGATGCTGTTTGAGCCAGAAATGCCAGGGTAAACAGGAGCGCTAATTGAAAGGGTTTTTTCATGATGTTTTTCATTGAATTGGTAAAAAATCAGTTTGTGTGGTAAGTGGGGACGAAAGTACAGGTATCTTTCAGGAATTTATGAATCAATTACCTGGTTTACAGCCCATTAACCGACTTTTAAAAATATTCACAAGTTTGAATTGTTATGCTGCTCCTCTGAGCGAATGTGCAAGTGCCCGGAACTGTTTTCCATAGATGTTGGTTATAATCAAAATGGGCTTAGCAAATATTCATCACCTCATTGCCGAAATCAGGGCTACCCTGATCGCGCAGTTTCAGGCCGCTGATGTGTGGTTTGATGCGCCGGAGCATGTACTTGGTTCACGCCCAAGGCCAGGGAGCTGGACCGCAGCAGAAATCCTGGAGCATATTACCCTAACTAATCATTTTCTGCTCATCCTGATCCGGAAAGGCGCCCTTAAATCGCTGCAATTGCTGGAGAATCAGAATCTGGAAGAAGTGGCCACACATTATGTTTTTCACCAGGAAAAGCTGGAAGAAGTGGGTACTCTGGGCTCATTTATCTGGACACGCCCCGAACACATGGAGCCCACAGGCGCCCCGGGCGCAGCGGTGCGCGCGCGTATGAAGGAACAATTGACTGAATGCCTGGATTGGCTGGATCAACTCAGTCAGGGCGCCGGTATTTTGTACAAAACCACCATGACCGTCAACGACCTGGGGAAAATCGACGTCTATGAGTACCTGTATTTTCTGGCTATGCACATTCGTCGCCACCTGATGCAGCTGGAAGGTTGTTTGGCGAAGTGAGTGACTCGAGCGTAATTTTTACCGCAGAGGCGCAGCGGTGTAAATAATTGATTATCAAATTCTCTGCGCCTCCGTGCCGCTGCGGTAAAAGCCTTTGCTTTAATACCCTTCTTTCACCCATTTTCGGACTTGTTTTTGATCTAATATCAATAGGTAAACACCTGCGGGATACCTGGAAATATCCAGGGTGCAGCCGTATTGACAAGACTGCTCCAGAACCTTTTGGCCGAGCAGATTCTGAATTTGAACTTGATGCGGTTCCGTGTCAGCGGGCTGAATATGTAGTTGGCTGATGGCAGGATTTGGCCAGAACGTAAACTCCGGTGAAGTGGGTTCGGTGGTAGGGGTGGTGTTGACCTCGCCGCAACGCCACATGCTATGATCAAGATTGGTTTGCTCTTGCCAGGCTTGAAAGGCTTCAAAGGTTTCGCCTATGGTGGCCCATTGCAGGTGCTCTGGTGAAATATTGGACAGGGAGTCTATGACCATTTTTACTTTTTGAAAAAATAGCGGACCGTATTCCCGTTGGTTGGTCATGATGCGGGTAATGTAAAACCGGTCGGAAGGCCAATAGCCCTGTTGAATGCTGTCTACCTGCGCCTGAATGAGGTCAATGATGGCTTGTGTATCCGACAGCGAATCGAGTACAGGAGCGCAGCCGGTGCCCAGGCACCAGAGGTTTTTGTCTGGATTGTGGTGGTAAAAATTATTGGGGGTATCTGGCTTGAATACACCAAAATCGTTCAAATCGTTGGAATGCGGCGGATAACTTCCGGCGCCGGTGATGATGCTGCATTGCCAGCTGTTGCCGTAAATATTGCCAACCACCGGGTTGCGGTATTGTTCCCAGTCAATCGGTTGGATATTGGGGTTGGTGGTGTAATAAATACAGCCACCCAAGTGGGTGCTGGGATTTGCCCCACAGGAATCAAGCAGGTGGTATAAATCGGCAATATTGCGCCCGCCGCTGTTTTTAGACCGCGGATCAATTTGGATGTTATCGTTGAACGGGGCGGCGTTCAATAGTTCAAAAATATTGGAGCCGGTGGAGGTTTCATCTTTCAGGGCGCCCAGCACAAATCCGTCGCAGGTTTGCAGGTTCCATTTTAGGTTGGCAGTATTGATCAGGTTGGCCATTTGCAACACATTGGCCTTGGCTTTCTGGTAGTTCAGCGGAATCTGCAGATTGTCGTTGGGTTCGTTGTGGGAAACGAAATGGATATACAATTTGGGTTGGGCGGAAAGGATAGAGGCAGAGATTACCAGGTAAAGAATGAAAATCGTGTAGCGCATGGAAAAATTGATTTCGGGGTTAGACTTAAATAAAGCTGGAAAGATTAACAGACCGCCTACAGATATTGCCATAATGTTGTTTGAGTGAATTAAAGTTTTGTTTATCGAAAATTTGCTTAATTTTTTTTGGACATTAATCAAAAAAGCGGATTAATCGTTTATGTGATGTAAGTATTAAAAGATAACCAACAATCAAACATTACATTAAACCTATGGAAGAGCAAAACGCCTATGAAGCATTGGTCAATGCATTATCGCTAAATTATATCAACAACTCACTCAAAAACATCATAATCGACAACAAACACCATGAGGCCTACAGGGAGATCCTTGATAAACCTGGCCCTAAACACTCTTATCCATTTTCCAGAAATATTGTGATCGTGGGGGCTGGGGCCTCCCACAATGCGTGCAGTGAGATTAAATTGGCAAAGCAGGCTGGTGAGCATCTTTTAGGAAAATTTTCAAAAATTAAAGACTTAATAGATGGTGAGATCAAGAATTTAAGCAGTATTTACCAGTTAAAGGAGGAGGACTTTGAGACGAAACTGTTAGCCATAAATAAGTTTTACCCTAAGGAATTAAAGAAGGAACTAAAAGAATTGTATGACCACCGGTATTATCCGAACTTAACATATGAAATTATTGCACATTTGTTTAAACATCGATTCATAGATGCAATTGTTAATTTCAATTTTGATGAAATTCTGGATCGGGCAATTGAAGATGAACTTCAACCATATGAGTATGACAAGATTATCTCCGACGGTGATTATGATCAATTAGATAATACCTCTGAAATTGGTCTTAAGCGTCCAATCTACATTAAGCCGCATGGAACCATCAGCCATGAGTCTACCTTGCGTTTTACCCGGGTGGATTATTTTGGGATGCCACATGGCATTGAATCCGCTTTGATAGAGTTGATTCGGGCACATGTGAACTTAGTAAATACTCAGGTTCCTGTGAATTTAATTGTAATCGGTTATAATATGCAAAGTGCAGAATTTAATCATATATTGAGGGATAATTTGCCTAACAATTCTAAGATCTTTCAATTAACTCCTGAAAAATCAATTGATACAACTTTAGATGAGTGGAAAGACAAGAAGGAGATAAAATATTGCCATTCTGAAGACTTTCCATATTCCGGAATTCAAAATGAACCAGATGGAAAGACAAAACCATATGACCTTGATGGAGTGATGAATCAATTATGGAAAGATATTGAAGGTAATTTCAAAAAGCAATATAAACCAAGAGGGATTGACAGGCATATTCTCCTGGCTAAATTATTGCATAGTGACGAGCTGATAAGCGGAAAGGAGAAAATACATCAATATATAAAAGACAGGACATATTTCGAATTTGCTTTGTCTATGTTTAAGTACAAAGGATTCATGAGTGTGGTACAACTAAACGAAGACAGATTTGGAAAATACCTGAATTTTTATAGAAAGTATTCTCCAGGAACCACAGCGCTGGATTTCATCAAAAAATTCGATTTGCGTGATTTCGCTTATGGAAAGAAAGCCTTTATAATGCATGAAAATGAACAGGAAAATGCATTGGTCTTAAAGAAAGATGAGTTTGGGAAGTATATTGTGCATAAAGGCAAGTATTGGAAGCGATATATTTCAAAGTCAGTTGTAGATCGATTTGAGGATTTGGTGAATGATCCTAATGAAATACATCCACACGTTAGAGTACAAAATATCTTTTTGGAGGGCGATGAGGAAGTAAGCCCCAAATACTCCAATATTTATCAAAACCTTTTTTCCAGACCCTTAATACTTCCAACAAAACTCTCATTAAATTATCATACAACCCATTTTATCAACCACGAACTCTGCAATACGCTTTTTTGTGTTGCAGAAACTGGTGAATGGCTCCTGAAGGAGATTGATATGTTGCGTAAATCTCAACTCAAGCAAATTTACCTGATCATTGCTGACACTACTTATCAGGAGGACTTGAAAAATAAATTCAGGGACTTGCTACCTGAGTGCGATTTGCATGTCAGGCATCTTGATTGGTGGTCACATAATCAACATATGTCTATTTTTTTACAAGGTATTGAGGTGAAAAGGACAAAAGGGAAGAATAAACAATCCATCAAAGAATTGCCATGGATGGATTATCATTTTAATGCTTTAGCGGCAATTTATTTCAATAGATCATTCAAAAATTCCTTTATCAACCCCGTATTATTAACTGGTAATGATGCAATGATTCCTATAGAGTCATTCATTGCCTATTGGTTAAAAACCACATTAACACGAAATGTAAAACGATCTGATATTAACCTTGAACGATTCAAGGTTTTACATATTTAACAGAATAAATCATAGACTGAATCAATGGAAGGATTAGCTGAAAAAAAAGGGTTTGAAGGGCTCTTCAAACCCCTCAAACCCCTCAAACCCCTCAAACCCCTCAAACCCCTCAAACCCTTCCAACCCCTCCAACCCCTCCAACCCTTCAATTAATTGCCTCCGCTTGCAGCAGGTGCTGTGGTTTTCGGCTTGTTGTCCAGCTTTTTTTGCATGGGTGCAGGTTTGGCCCAGCCTTGCTTTTTAATGACATCGTCAAATATTTTCTCCAGTTCCTTCAAGCCTTTGGGAGCCCCAAAAACATCAGTCACTTGTTTGGATTTGCCATCCAACATCATGAAAACAATAGTGGCCTGTGCATCGGCAATGATTTCTTCTGGATAAGAGTCCTGCAACTTCATGAAACCAATAGTGCGCGCTTTATCCTGTATTTTTTTAATATCAGCAGCAGCTATTTTTCCTGTTTTCTTACCCAGCGGCGTTGTAAAATAATGGCCTTCCCAGGCTGCTGTACCATCCTCATAGAACCAAACGGTATATGCCGGACATTCTCCGAAGCAGCTGGTTTTCATATAGCCGGCAATTGGCCTAATGACTGGCGTACTCTCTGTTGCCTGGGTAGTTTGGTCGCCATATTTGATTTCAACTGTTTCGGATTTTACGCGCTTTGTAGAAACCTGCGTCACTTTAACCGAGGCGATAGACCCGGTTATACAATAAAGTTGTTGGCTATTCCCCATAGGTTTACCATCTACTTCCCAGCTGTACGTATAGTCCTTGGGGTTTGAGGGCATAGTGGTATTCATACTGTAAGCCCAGGCCCGGAGCGTAATGCCACGATCAAAACATGGCTCCTGAAGAATAACCACCTTGAAGTCATTCTGATCCATTGTTGGCGAAGTGGATGGCGCAGCCTGTGCTACTTTAGGATCCACAACAGGCTTAATGGTTGCTCTGCATTTAGCATTTTTATCTGGTTGAATGGCCAGTTGTACACAGGTTTTCACTCCGGTATTCTGATCCTTACAGTCAACACAGGGA
>JAEUUS010000371.1 GCA_016787545.1 Saprospiraceae bacterium | reverse complement strand
AAAAAAAAGTAAAAAACCGAGTACCAATCTTTTTCGGGTATCCTCTAATGGAGTAGTGTTTCCAAAAACAATCATTCACTTCACCATTTAGGAACTATTATGAAAAAGATTGCATCCATTTTGCTCACTTGTTACTTGTTTATTGCTGTTCATGCTGCGAATGCGCAAGGACTCAATTCGGTAAGTCACTCACCAAATCCAGCCTTTTCAAACAATAACATTTCGCTTCAACTGGAAGGCTACCTGCCTAATGCTTGTTGGTATGTAAACGACTGCACCTGGTACTGGTGGGGAAATGCTTTATTTATTGCCGTTGATTTTAACTACAATCCATCAATCCCTAATTGTGGGTCAACTTTTGACGATTGGAGTCGAAATGTGCCATTAGGTACACTTGCAGCGGGTAATTACACCGTTGAAGTTTACAATGAAAATTATGGGCATTTTTTGGGATCCTACGGGTTTACCGTGAATAATGGATGTCAGGCGCCAACAGCCTCCCAGATTTTTGCCTCTGGGGTTACCTGCACCTCTGCAACGCTTAGCTGCTCTGTTCCTGGAATACAAGGATTAAAAGCCCGTTATAAGCCGGTTAATGCCAGCAATTGGCTGACGGTAGTGATTACAAGCGGGAATTCTATCACGATCAACAACCTGATACCAAACACACAGTATGAGTTTCAGATAAATGTTTGTAATACAGAAGCCTGGTCGCCAAGTAAATTTTTTACTACTTGTTTGAGTAGTGGTACAGGCGTTTGTTCCAACCCTTATACCGCTGCATGTGGAAACACATATTCCGGCAATAACGGAAATGGTGTTAATAACTACAATTCCTATTCCGGTGCTGGTGTCAATTTCACACAAATGTATGGTCCGGAAATTTTTTATGAACTTATATTGGCTCAATCCGGACCGATTAGCATTAGCCTGACGGGATTAGCTGCCGGGAAAGACCTTGATTTGATTGTTCTATCCAGCTGTAATTCAAATTCCATTGTGGCTTATAGTGGAAACGCAAATAATAGCAGCGAGTATATTAATGTTACTTTGCCAGCAGGAACGTATAAAATTGTAGTGGATGGCTGGAATTACGCAGTCAGTAACTATACCCTCACCGTGAATTGTGCCAATGCTTGTGCTACTCCCACTGCAAATCAAATTTTTGCCAGTTTGGTAACGAGTAGTTCTGCGCGTTTGAACTGCTCCGTTGGAGCTTCCTTTTACGACTGGCGTTATCGTGTTGTTGGAGGAGGCGCCTGGACCAATTTAAATCATACAAGCACAAACTATACAGATATTACCCTGCTCAATCCTTTTACCAACTATGAATTTCAATGTTCTGTATACTGCAATGGTTTGTGGACCAGTTGGTCGCCCAGTCAGTTCTTTAATACTACAGGAGGGGGCACCCTTCCAAATGATGAGCCATGCGGTGCGGTGGAATTAGTAGTTCAATATGATTGTATCCCGGTTTATGGAAGCAATGTTAATGCCTCTACGTCATGGGTTCCTTCTCCGCCTGCCAGTTGCAACACGAGTAATATGCGCGATGTTTGGTTTAAGGTCCAGATTCCGAACACTGGAAAGGTCAAAATTTCAACTTTTGCCGGCAGCATGACCGATGCAGTAGTCGCATTTTACTTCGGTAATTGTAACAACCTTGTTGGTGGAAATCCAACTTGTTTTGATGACACAAACAATGATTTAATGCCTGATGTTACCATTACAGGCAATCCAGGCACTTATTGTTATATCAGAATATGGGGTTATAATGGTTTTACGGGAACATTCTCCATGTGCGCGCAAACTGTTTTCAACCTACAGGATGATGATTATACGGTAAGTGACACCCCTGATTCTGGCAATCGAAGCAATGAAATAGTCAATAAAGGCATAGCAGACGGTTCAATTGAACCACGGGTATCTTCACTTCAATTATTCCCGGTTCCAACACAGGACATACTTACTGTCAAGTCTGCTCTTGCAATCCCATCTGATGTTCATATCAAAATTTTGAATTTGGCCGGACAAATAGTCCTGGAAGAAATGGGTTCGGAAGTTCCGGAAGGCGAATTTGAAAAAACCATGGATGTCAGCAGCTTACCTACGGGCACCTATCTGTTGCGTTTCCAAACGGAGGGACAGGAGCTTACGCAAAAATTTGTGAAGCTGTAGCAGAAAGAACAGGAGGCGTCATCTTCAAAATAAAGACTATGGCGCCTCTTTTTTCTATGGCATCTAATTTTAATTCACTGCTTTAAAATCAACAGAAAATGAAAGTCATCCAAATCTTTGGTATTCTTTTTATGTTTTTTGGGCTCGCATTAAACGCTCAAACAAAGGTTGATACGCTTACCAATACTAAAGTTATCAAGCTTTCTAAACTTGGGTTACAGCCTTCCATTGTTATCACCAAAATTCAGAACAGCTACTGCACTTTTGATGTCAGCACTGATGCTTTGATTCAACTGAGTGATAATGGAGTTCCATCAGATGTAATCAATGAAATGATGCGTGTAGATGCACAGTCAAAAAATGCAATCGCCAATCAAAAAAACATGAAAGACCCTTTAACAAAAAGGGCAACGGGAATTTACTTCTATAATCCCAAAGATAGTATTGAGCCATTGAGGCAAGTTGATCCTACCGTTGTTTCAACCAATAAATCAGGTGGGCTCGGCATTGCCTTAGCCCAGGCTTACACTATGGGACTTGCCAGGGAAAAAGTGAAATCAAGCTTGTCTGGAGGCAATAGCCATTTGCAGATTGAAGAAACTTCTCCTGTATTCTATTTTTACTTTGAAAGAAGTGAACATCGAACTGCTGATAGTTGGTTTTTTGCTACAGCCACTTCACCCAACGAATTTGTGTTGGCAAAACTACAGGAGAATTCAAACAGCAGGGTATTGCAAGTGGGCGATATGAATGCCTACGGAGGTACTTCCGGGGTGTCAAATAGCTCGAAAATACCTTTTGATTATGTAAAAGTATCTGACGGTATTTACAAAGTTACATTTAAAGAGTCCTTAAAACCTGGCGAGTATTGTTTCCTCTATGCGAATGCAACTCCTACCAGTTTTTCTAATGATAAGGTATTTGATTTTGGTATACCCAAGGTTGAAAAACCTCTTTGGTATAAAAAGAATAAACCTTAGATAGAGATCAATAGATCCTTGAAGCCGTTGTTCGGGAATTCCGAACAACGGCTTTTCCCCATTTTATTGGTAACTCCTATAACTCCCCCACCAACACAAACCCTGCCCAGAAATACGGATTCTCAAATCCTTTTTGCCCCCTTAGCCACTTTTGGGCTTCTTCAAAGGATTCACGCAGCGGTTTTTTCTCTGATAACCAATGGGTATAAAAGCGGGTCATC
>JAEUUS010000255.1 GCA_016787545.1 Saprospiraceae bacterium | reverse complement strand
TGCAATAATTGCCGCATGGTGGCTTTGGGCGGCAAGGAGGAACTGTCTAATTGCAGTTGGTGGAAAAAAGTTTCCTGTACAATGTCACGTATCCGGGTAGCACAATTATCGTAGAAAAAGTCGTATTTGTAGTAGCGGTTTTCTTCTTTGTAATTTTCCTGCAGCAGGTCAAAAAGTCTTTGTTTTTGCTCCTGATTTATGTTTAGCACCTGCTCCTGCATGGTGCGCCGGTCTTGCAGATTGCCGTATTCAAAACTGCGGTAACTTTCAATATCGAGGTTGTACAACAATTTCCCCTGACAGAATTTGAGCAGGAAATTGGGTTGTTCAAAATCAAAAGTACCATAATTATAACAGCGGTCAAAACGGGTGCCGGGGTCTTTCACCCGAATGGCACTGTGGCCGAAAGTGCTGTACACAAATTCGCCCGGCGCCACGGTCATGAGGCTGATTTGGGCGGAATCTGAAAGTGTTTGGGCAATGCCCGCGAAAGGCAGGAGCAGGAGGAAAAGAAGGAGGCGCTTCATGTATGGCTTGATCTGGGAACAAAGATAGGGTTTCAAAGTGTATTCAAGTACCTGCAAAATCCTCTTTCCCGGAATATCATTCCAGGATACATTAACCTGAAAACCCCGCATAAACCCAGGCCAATAACAGGGCAGCCAGCTTCCATATTGCCCAGATCAGGGCGCCAAAAAGCACTAAAAATAATAAGCCCAGAAACGCTACCGACCGTTTTGCATTGGGCTTTATACTGCCGTCGGCATAATAAGCTTTTAACATCTCCACATTGCGACGGTTGGCCTTGAAACCAAAATCAAATAAATCGCCCACAATGGGAACCACCCCAAAAACCGCATCTATGATGTAATTAAACATCATGCGCAACATCATCCACGGACTGGCGCCTTTTTTCGCCATGGTGCGCATTAAAAACCCGGATACTACAAAACCCGACATATCGCCCAGATACGGCACCAGGCCCATCAGACCGTCCAGTCCAAAGCGCATATTCGTGCCCGGAATACGAAATTGATTGTCGAGCAGCTTCGATAAAGCTTCCAGCCGTGCCATTTCTGGATCGGCCGGCGTTTTTGGAATGTCGTTGGTCTCCATGTTTATTGAACTTTCAACAACTGCCCGATTTTGATATCACTGTTTGGCAGATTATTGAGTTGTTTGAGTCGCTCAACGGTAACATTGTAATCCCTCGACAACTTGTACAAGGTATCCCCTTTCACCACTCTGTGGTAACCGCGTGGAGCTGGCTCCTCTGATTCCGCAGCCGGATCAACCGGAACGCTGGGCTTGGTATTTGGGGTAGGGTCGTTATCGTAGGGTTTTTCCGGCGTTGTAGCCGGTGGTTTAGGCGTGCTGGTAGGCGGTTTGGTCGTATTGGGTTTCGTTTTTTCCGGCGTAGAACCCGGGCCGATTTCAAAGTCCAGTTCGCCGTCTTCCACCACCGGACTGGTTGGTCGGGGTTTGGTAGTAGGCTGCACCGGAGCATTTTCATTGACGCCATCCCTGATTTTGATCGGGCGTTTGTTTTTGCCGCGAATGCGCACCGTTTCGTTTGTTTCAGGTTCCTGTCCTCTGCGCAAACCATTCATTTCCAACAGTTTTTCCAAACGAATACCATACACTTGGGCGATATCAAACATGGTTTGTCCTTCCCGAACGGTATGTTCGGTAGAACGGCCATGCCATTTTTCGCTTTTTTTCTGGATGAAAATGCGGGTATTTGGCTTCAGTCTGACGCCTGGCGGATAACCGCGGTCGTTGTATTCCACAACTTTCTGGGTATTCAAACGGAAGGCGCGTGCCACATCTTCCAGGGTTTCTCCTTCTCTCGAGGCTACCACTTTTACATCGTTCACGCGGCCAATACGGCCGGTAGCTTCAGGTTTCTGGCCTGGAGCATTGGGACCAACCGGTGTGGCAGGCTGACCGTTTCCACCACCTTCTGTTGGGAAGGTATTGGGTCGGGAACCCGGGGTATCGTATTGATACAGTTTGTAGCGCTCAATGAGGTCAATCAACCTGTCGGCATAATCCGGAGACGTTGCATACCCGGCAGATTGCAAACCACGCGCCCAACCTTTATAATCGGTTCGATCCAGGTTAAATAGGAAGCCATAACGCGTTGATTTGCGCGGATCACGGAGGAATTGACCATGATCCACAAAACTCTCCTCCACGGAGCCATAACTCCTGAAACAGGACTCAATGATATTGCCATCGGCATCGCGGTCGTCGTCCTTTTTCTTGTAGGTTTTGCCAGTCCAGTTGCCGCCACACTTGATGCCAAAGTGGTTATTGGCGGTAGAGGCCAGATCGGAGGTGCCTGCAGCACTTTCCAAAACCCCCTGCGCAAGTACGATACTCGCCGGCACGCCAATGCGATCCATGGACAGCACGGCTGCACGGTTGTATTTGGTTACGTAGTCCAGATTACGGTCTTTGGTGCTGTATTCAGTTGGGGCCATCACCGTTTTGTCGACGCCGGCTTTGCTGTTTTTGGATGCGGAACTCTTCTTGGCGGTATCACAACTTTGCGCCAGCGCCAGCGTAAGGATAGAAAGGAGGAGTATGTTTCTCATGGTGGGTAGTTGAAAGGTCATT
>JAEUUS010000214.1 GCA_016787545.1 Saprospiraceae bacterium | reverse complement strand
TTTAGCGCTGGAGTGGGTCTTCATTTTAGGCATGACAAAAATGTGTTTTTAAAACGGAGCGCAAAGGTACGATCCTTCTGCAAAGTGCCAAAGGAAATGCTGAAAAATACAAAAAAACATGAGTTGTCCTGATTTTATAAGGCCCGGACACCCGTTTATTAAATGGAAAATACTTTTGAGAGGCGTATGATCCTGACTTTGCACCATAAAGTGGATGAACCACAAAGGCATGGAGGGCACAAAGGGTCTTGTTTTTAATATCCTGCCTATGTGGTTCAACAACTCTAAGGAGAGCACAAAGGATCTTGTTTTTTGTGTCCTCCATGCCTTTGTGGTTCAACAACTTTAGGGAGAGCACAAAGGATCCTGTTTTTTGTGTCCTCCATGACTTTGTGGTTCAACAACTTTAGGGAGAGCACAAAGGGTCTTGTTTTTTGTGTCCTCCATGACTTTGTGGTTCAACAACTTTATGGTATAAAAAGAGCATGAGCCACCCAATACAAATTTGGATGACTCATGCCTGGACTTAAAATGCCCTGATGTTTTTTATTCCTCAGTAACGACTTTTTTCTTTGCCCCGCCAGATTTCTTAGGCGAAAGAATTACGTGCATTCGTTTGCCTTCCAAACGCGGTAACTGATCAGCGCTGCCGTGTTCTTCCAGCTCCTTCATAAAACGCAGCAACAACAACTCACCACGTTCTTTGAACACGATGGCTCGGCCACGGAATTGAACATAAGCTTTCACCTTGTTACCTTCCGAAAGGAAACTTTTGGCATGACGCAGCTTGAATTCAAAGTCGTGTTCGCCTGTTTCCGGGCCGAATCGAATTTCCTTGAGTTCAACTTTTACGGCATTTGCTTTCAGCTCCTTTTCCCGCTTCTTCTTCTGGTACAGGAATTTGTTGTAATCCACAATACGCACCACCGGAGGGGTCGCATTGGGGGTAATTTCCACCAGATCCAATCCTGCATCTTCGGCCCAACGCAGCAATTTGCCGGTTGGATAAACACCGCTTTCGACAGGTTGGCCAACGGCTTCACTGACTTCTTCGAGGTTGTCGCCAATCAGGCGCACCTCAGCAGCACGAATGAAATGGTTGATATTGTGTTCAGGACCGCGTTGACCACGGTTGAAGGGACGGGGGCCGCCTGGACCGCCACCTGGGCGGGGAGGGCCGCCTGGGCGCGGAGGCCCGGAGCTGCCTGGGGGTTTAGGCTTGTAAGGTTTGAACGCCAATTAATGGTACTGTTTGATGTAAGAATAAGAGGTAATCCGGTTCAGAGCATTACCTCCAGTGTAAAAGACAGTTGCAAAAGTAACAATTGTTGCATGTTAATGATGGAAGGCGGTAAGGAAAATTTTTTTTCCCTACCCCAACCGCTCCCGATAATCAGGCAAATGTAAATAACCTTCTTCCTTGATGGCCGCTGTTAAACCAAATTTAGCAGCCACCTCTGCCACCTCGCGAGCCTCCATACTACCCTTCTGACTCAATACACTTGAAAGATTCAACAAAAAATCCTTGTGTAACACCAACAAATCACGAGTATCCTGCACCAAACCAGCTATCATGGCCTCCACATCTCTATCTGTGGCATGTTTGTCCATGGAAAACCCATATTCCAGCGTGTAGTTTGCCTGATAACGCTCATCAAAACCGTGTCGACGTAAATAATCCATGGCCAGCATGGTTACCTGTTCGCGATCATTCGAACGCCCTACCGTTGCATTATCCGCGCCAAATATCTGTTCCTCCGCCAATCCACCCGCCAAAAACACCTTTATCTTCTTGATCAGATTTTCTTTGGTTTCGTAAATCTCATGCGGGAACGTAAACCCTGCCGCATAACTACTCGCTACCTTGGATTTAAGCTGCAAAGGCGCTATGCCAAACAAGGCTACATAGGCAACCGCATGCCCGGCTTCATGTACGCTTACGTTCGCTACCACATCGGCAATATTGCCCTGACGGATTTTATCAATCCGGCCAACAAAAGGCATTTCCACCTTTCTGTTGCCGATCTGCGCTGAAATCAATTTCGCATCTGTTTGATAATCAATAGAAAATTCAGCACATCCATCATTCAAACATTCAAACAAAAATTTGCTCAGATGGGTCTCTAAAATATCTGTTACACTACTGAATACCGGCCGCACGCCTTGTACCGGAAAAACGCCATTGCGGTAAATCAAACTGTACACATTTTCTGAAATGTGAATATTCACCCCAAATCTTTCCTCCGTTTTGAACACAATT
>JAEUUS010000209.1 GCA_016787545.1 Saprospiraceae bacterium | reverse complement strand
GGTCGGAATTTTCAGATATGCGTGCTTATTTGTTAGCCAAACTGATGTGGAACCCCAATGCCAATCAGGATTCCATTTTGGCCGATTTCAGAAAAGGATATTACGGTGAATATGCGAATTTGATAGACCGTTATGTGAAGGACAATATCCGGCGCATGGAAAAGCACGGGAAGAAACTCTGGATTTATGATGTGCCGCAAAACGAAGCTTTTGTACGCGATAGTTTCCTGACTCGTATGATGCAATTTGACCAGGCAATACCCAAGCCTTCCGACCCGCATCTGGAACAGCGGCTCCGTCCGGTGGTTTTAGTGGAATTAGTTTCGTTTTTGGAAAACATGAAATGCGTGTCGCCAACAGGAGATGATCACTTGGCCCAGACTGCCTATATGATGTTCAGGTTTGATACCAGTGGATTGCACGATATGTTTAGCAATTTTGAAAAATGGTGTACTGAAGCTGGTTTATTGCACATGAATGAGAACGGGTATACGCCGGCGCAATTTGTCAGAGATTACCGGAGTTTTTTAGTTAGGAACAGTGAAGCCTCGCAATCGCTGGCGCTGGATGTTCAACTAACAGAACCCGCTTCGCCTCAATATGCTGGTGGAAGGACCAATGTATTGACTGATCGCCTGGTAGGAGAAACCGATTACCGGTACAACTGGATTGGATTTAATGGAAAGGATATGCAAGCCACCATTCTGGTTGCAGATTCAACGGGCATGCCTTTTGTGTCGGATATCACGGTTTCCTTTTTACAGGACCAATCCTCCTGGGTTTTTCTGCCGGAAAAAGTGGTATTTGAATTATCGGTGGATGGAGAAATCTTTTTTCCGGTAAAAGAAGAAGTGTTAGAAACCATACCCAGCAATGAGAAGCGTTTTCAAACAGTAAAAGCAACCATAAAGCCCACAACGGCCCGGGCAGTCAGGGTAACCGCTATCAACCGAAAAGTTTGTCCGGCCTGGCATACCTGCAATGGAAATCCCTGCTGGATTTTTGCAGATGAAATAACCGTGAAATAATTTTTCAACGGGATTAAACCTTTTCCAGTTAAGTGGGTCATAGCATCAACAAACCTGAACAAATCGCCATTAATGGTTGCATCGAAACCTGTTTCAGATGAACAGATCCTGGAACTTTTGCGCTCTGGTCATACCTACGAGCGCGGCTTCAGGTTATTAATGGCGCAGTATCGGGAGCGTTTGTACTGGCATATTCGCAGGTTGGTGCAAGTGCATGATGATGCAGACGATGTGCTGCAAAATACGTTCATTAAAGTGTATCGGGGCATCGGGCAATTTGAGGGCAAATCCAAATTATATACCTGGTTGTATCGGATTGCCACCAATGAAGCCATCACCCATATGCAACAAAAAATGCGTCAGGCCTCTTCCTCGCTGGACGATGGAGAGGGACTGTTGGCGCAACGGCTGCAAGCTGATTCCTGGTTTGATGGAGATGAAGTGCAGCGCAAATTGCAGGTGGCTATAGCCCAATTGCCAGATAAACAAAAACAGGTTTTTAATCTGCGGTATTACGAAGAAATGCCTTACGAAGAGATGTCGCAATTATTAGACACCTCGGTAGGAGCGCTGAAAGCTTCGTTTCACCACGCTGTAAAAAAAATAGAATTAGCATTTACGGATGCTGATTCGTAACAAGCTGCTTTGCTATGAAAAAGCAACAAAATGAACCAGAAATACCCGACTTTCTGCAAGATTTGAAAGCCAAAGGCGACGGATTCCAGTTGCCGGACGGGTATTTTGACGACATGGAAAATGCGGTGTTCGCCCGCCTGAAATCGGCCGGAGATCTGGATAAACCGATGATCCGGGTGGAGAACCGACCCAAAATGTGGGCTTCTTTCATTCGGCCCAAGGCCGCTATGGCTTATGCAGCGGCATTGGTCATGGTTTTGGCGGCAGTATGGTTTGTACGTCAGCAAACGGAACAATTGCCTCAGGCGCCGGTAGCTTCTGTGGAACTCAGTGAGGAAGAGTTGGAGGCATACGTACTGGACAATGCCCATGAATTCGAACCCGAACAATTAGCCTCTTTGGAACCTGAAGAAATGCCCGAGGAAACATATGATCAGCCGGTAGAAACCGGTGGTAAATCGGCTAAACGCAAAAAAGTGGACATACACCCAGATGACCTGGATGCCATTCTGGATGAAATGACCGACGAAGAACTTGAACAGATACTCTAACCTAATACATGCTCTCGCTATGAACATCATCAAGAAACAAGGCTGGTTGCCGCTACTGCTGATGGGGGTGTTTTTAACCTCCTCACAGGCGCAGGTAGATCCGGAACAAAGAGAAGCCCGGTTAGCTGCTTTTCGGGCGGAGGTATTCACCCGGGTGCTGAACCTGACTCCAGAAGAAGCACAACAATTTTGGCCGGTGTACAATGAGTATACCGACCGGCGCGAACAAATACAGCAAGACCTAAAAGCCAATAAACAGCTCGACCAGATGAGCGATGCAGAGGTGGAGGAGCAAATTCGCCGCCACTTCGACATGAAACAACGTGAACTGGAGCTGGAAAAAGACGCATACCAGAAGCTCCGTAAAGTGCTTCCTATCAGAAAGGTAGCCAAACTGCCTGCTGCAGAACGTGAATTCCGGGAATCCCTCGTAAAAAAACTACAGGAAGCCCGCGAACGCCGTCAGGAGAGGCAACAAATCAGACCGGGAAGAAATCGGAGGTGAGCATTTGAGTATGGGAGTGTTTGGGTGTGGGAGTGTTTGAGTTTGCGTTCGACTGGGCCTTGGTGCGTTGTTGTCATCGAACCAAAGCCCAGTCGAACGCCAACTCAAACACTCCCACACTCAAACACTCCCACACTCAAAAATCCCCACCCCCAAACACTCCCACACCCAAACACTCCCATACTCAAACTCTCGTACTATCTTCGCGGT
Organism: Saprospiraceae bacterium; assembly: GCA_016787545.1. Classification (GTDB taxonomy): domain Bacteria; phylum Bacteroidota; class Bacteroidia; order Chitinophagales; family Saprospiraceae; genus M3007. Next base: position 8,758 of record JAEUUS010000209.1, on the reverse strand, counting down.
CCTTATGAAGTTCCGCTTGTTTTTTTTATTGCTGTGTCCGCTTTTGTCGGCCTGTTATTTTGCGCCTGGGCCGGATGTTCAGGCGAAGTCGGCTGAGGTGAAAAAGCCGAAAAAGGCTGAAACCCGTCTTGACACGTTTGCCCGGGAATATGCCCGGTATTTCGAAGAGAATTTTCGGCTGACCAATTCACCTGGCGCTGCGCTGGTGATTGTCAAAGACAGCCAGATACTCTTTATCAAAGGTTATGGACCGCGTGTGTATGGTCAGCCTGACTCCATTGATGAAAATACGGTTTTTCGAATTGGCTCCCTATCCAAAGGATTTGCGGGTGTGCTAACTGGTTTACTGGTGCAGGATAGTTTGCTTCGCTGGACAGACCGTGTGCAGGAATATTATCCAGGATTCGTACTGCGCGACCGTAAGCAGGCAGCCCGGGTGGAAGTATGGCATTTGTTATCGCATACCACAGGATTGCCTTATCACGCTTTTACCAACCTGATCGAAAAAGATTTCAGTGTAGACCGGATCGTACGGGAATATTTCCCTACAGCACCTGTGAGCGGTAAAGAGGGTGAGTTTTATGCGTACCAGAATGCCGCTTTGTGCATCATTGAACAAGTGATGCAACAAAAAACTGGCAAATCTTACGCAGAATTACTGGCAGAAGAGATTTTTCTTCCACTTGGAATGCATCATGCCTCCTGCGATTACGAAAGTCTGATGCAGGAACCAGATAAAACGCCACCCCATGTGTCGGTAGGTGCTGGCCTCTGGCGCGCTGATAAAATTTCTCCTTCCTATTATAACGCTGCAGCAGCAGGAGGTATCAATGCCAGTATTTCAGATATGGGACAATGGCTGATGATGTTGTTGGGACAAAAACCACAGGTCATTTCATCCAAAACACTTGATCAGGTATTCCGTCCTGTAGTAAAAACCGATAAAGAACGCCGCATTTTTCCGCATTGGTTGCCCAGAGATGCAGCCTCTTACGCTATGGGTTGGCGCGTGCTGGACGATCATGGCGACACCATTATTTACCATGGTGGATATGTAAACGGCTACAAAAGTGAAATTGCATTCAACCGCAAAGATGGTATTGGCATCTGCGCGCTTTTTAATGCAGCTATTCCACTGAGCAATGATTGTGTTCCCGCCTTTTTTGAAAAGTGGAAGGTGTTTAGGGGGATTTAAGGGTCTTTAGGAGTCATTTAGGGGTCATTTGGGAGGTCATTTTGGAGGTCATTTGGGGGTCATTTGGGAGGTTATTTGGGAGGTTATTTAGGAGGTCATTTAGGAGGTTATTTAGGTGCGATTCGTTGGGACAAATGCACAATAAATGACCTCATAAATGACCTCCCAAATGCCCCCTAAATGACCTCTTATTCCAGGATAAACTTTCGGGTAACATTGTATCGATCACCGGCCATCTGAAGGGTGTACATACCTTTGGGCTGGCCTGTCAGGTCAAAATTTAACATGGATTCACCTTCAGGAGCTTGTTTTTCCATAATCAGTTTTCCTGTCAGATCGAAAATGCGAAGCATTGCGCCTGGTTCCATTTTACCGCCAACATATACCAAACCAGCGCTTGGATTGGGGAATATCGTGAGGTCTGTGTAAGCGGTACGACTGGCGAAAGTCATGGTTGGATCATCGAATGTAACCTTTCCTGATTGATAGGTTGGATAGGCATTTCGCACGCTTGTCAGATAGCCTGAGACGGTTGGCACATTTGGAATATTGTTTACATCCAACTGATTGTCAACTTGTTGAGGTAAAGCGTTGTCCATGAGGAATTGTGTATTGGAATAGGCGTAAACCTGGGAATAGGTGCCTCTTGTGCCGCCAATAACGAGTCGCCCGTGTGCGCGTGTAGAAAAGGCCTCCTGCACTGGAATAGCATTCCCAAGGCCTTGTACTGCTCCCTGTGCGCCATCAGCAATATTTACCAGTTGCGCGCGCAAGGCGCCACCGGAGCTCACCGGACCATTGCGCCAGGAGGTAATCACTTTATTGCCACTATTAGACAGCACCGCATTATTGATCCAGCAAACAGGCGTTCCTGCCAAAGAGGTATTAACTGTTTCGTTGATTTTTGACCACATTTGAGTGCCGGCCCAGGAGAACCGGGCTGTATACGCGCCGGAATGGGAATTAGAAAAAGCAGATCCGGTCAGAATAAACCCGTTCTCGCCAGACAAAGGCAGGATTTCTTCGAACTCCGTGTAGGTATAATTGCTTCCGTCTGGCGAAATGGGCAGGGTCAGGGTTTTGGACCATACGAGGCTGCCGTCAACTTCAATTCTGATAACAGACCTTGTGCCGGCAATGACATACCCGCCTCCATTGGCCTGCCGAATGGCCCAACCGAAGCCATTGACGGGGTAATCCAGCGTCCATTCAGCCTCTCCAAGGCCATTAAATTTGGTTACGGCAAGTTCACCGCTGTTGTTTGATCCACAGGCTATGTATCCGCCATTGGTTGCCTGACATACCCCTCCATATTGCACACTAAATGGCAGGGTAGAAACCCGATCCCAAAATTTATGCCCTGTTGCATTGGTGGTTAAGGTATAAACTTTGTTGCCGCTTGCCGTGGCAGCTACCGCGAAATAGCCTACCGGAGAGGTGCTTTTGCAAAAGCTTTTCCAGAAGGTTTGGATATTCTCCGGTGCAGTGTGGGTTCGGCTCCAGGAATTGAATTGCGCGAACTCGCTGAATTCAGACATGTACAATGTGTTGTTGTTCGGTTCAAAAAACTTGTTGCCCATGATGACATAGTTTTGAACGTTTTGCGGTTCGATTTTCCAGGCAGAATGATCCTGGGCATGCCAAGGAATGGTGCTTTCAAACACATTTTGGGCCTGTAGTTGAAGGGCAAAAAATGAGGCGATCAACAGAAATAATTGGGTGTTTGGATTGCGTTTCATCTGTTATAAAAGTTTAAGGTGAAGAAAACAAGTACAAGCTCCTTAGCCCAACTTTTGAGAAGCTCGGGCATAGAAGGTCAATTCCATGAAGACCTGAAAATGTCTTCAAAATGAAAGCGTGTGCATAGAATCCTTGCCTCGGATAGGTGAGGTAAAAGTCTTTACGGCAGCAAGTAGGTCAAGTCGGAATAAGATGGCCTGAAGTGGATAAAATAAATGGCCATGGAGTCACAAATTCTGTAAATTTGGGCATAGGTCACTGGTTTAGGGAATGATCGGTTTGAGAATTTGACCAAAGGTATCATATTTTATCTTTTAGGAAAGATATTTTGATGTTTTTTAACTTTGATAATTTTTAGAATTAAATAAGGCAAAATTCGTTTAATGCAAACGATTCTTTAATTTTCGGCACAATGAAAGGCTGTGCAGTGACTTAGAGCATGTTGGGGATTTTCTGCCGGAGTCAAAAATTTGAGCTTTTTTCGTCAGTTTTTGCGTTTTTGAAGAAGCATAGCCTCTAAACTTGTCAGAATGAGAGTTTTGCGGTTTGAAATCAAATTTTCTTTCTTCTTTTGCCCAGCGAACAGGGTTGGGAAGAATCCCGGTTTCCAGTTCTTTTTGTTTGAAAAACGAACATACGCATATGAAGCAAATCTACGCTACCATTACGCTCCTGCTGTTTAGCTTGTGCCTGAGCAGCATATTACAGGCTCAGGTTACCATAAAAGGCAAAGTTCGCGACGCAGAAACCGGCGACGACCTGATTGGCGCCAGTGTGGTGCCCTCCGCGGGTCAGGGCGGAGCACTTACTGATTATGAAGGGGTATTTGTATTAAAAGTGGACAAACTGCCCGTAACCTTTAAGATTTCCTACACAGGTTATGAAGCGCAGGAAATTACAGTGACAGATGCTGCGCAAAAGGTGGATATCAGGTTAACTACCTCAAGTATTGTGATGGAAGAAGCCATTGTAGTTGGGCAAAGGATAGATGACAAGCAAAAATCTGCACCACTGACAGTGGAAAATATGGATGCGCTTGCCATTAAACAGACAGCTTCTGTAAACTTTTATAATGGTTTAGGGAACCTCAAAGGGGTGGATCTTACCACTGCATCCCTTGGTTTTACCATTATTAATACCCGTGGATTCAATTCCACGAGTCCTGTACGCTCGCTTCAAATTATCGACGGAGTGGATAATCAGGCGCCTGGCCTGAATTTTTCTTTGGGTAATTTCCTGGGCTCAAGCGACCTGGATGTGGTAAAAGTGGACCTGATACAGGGCGCCAGTTCGGCATTTTATGGTCCGAATGCCTTTAACGGGGTAATTTCCATGGAAACCAAAAACCCGTTTGTACACCAAGGGCTCTCAGCCTCCATCAAATCGGGCGAACGCAATCTTTGGGAGGGCGCCATACGCTGGGCAGATGCTTTTAAGAACAAAAAGGGCGATGAGGTTTTTGCGTATAAACTCAACTTTTTCCACTTAAGGGCCAACGACTGGGAGGCTGATAACTATGAACCGGTTACCGGCACTGAATCCGGTGGACAATTTTATACCACCGAGCAGAATCCCGGCAGGTATGATGCGGTAAACATTTATGGCGATGAATACGTGGCCCGTTTTGATGGTTCTGCAAATCCGGCCTGGAATAGTGGTCGGGCAGGGTTGAATATTTATCACCGAACTGGGTACCGTGAGGTGGATATGGTGGATTACGACACCCGAAATACCAAGGCCAATGCTGCGCTGCATTTCCGTACCAACCCTGCCAAAGGATTTGAATCGCCCGAGTTGATCCTTTCCTCCAGTTTCGGTGCCGGCACAACGGTGTATCAGGGTGATAACCGCTTTAGTTTGCGGGATATTCGTTTTTTCCAAAACCGGATAGAATTCCGCAAAAAAGACAAGTTTTTCCTGCGCGCTTATTCCACGAACGAGGATGCCGGGAATTCTTATGATCCGTATTTTACGGCATTGCGCATGCAACAAGCTACAAAAGACAATCAGCGCTGGGCCTCCGATTATGAAAAATGGTGGACATCCCCTGCTTTGGGCAATGTTTATTTTGGTAAAATGGAAGAGGAGTGGGGCTTTCCAACACCCAGCTCAAATAACCCAACTCAGTCGGAATTAGATGCCATCGATGCCTGGATGCTGGCATACCGGGATTCGCTGGCCAGTATGCACAGCCAGGCGGAAGCCTATGCCAACCAGGCGCACAACCTGCCCGGGCAGAAGGTCGCCTACGATTTTTATGAGCCAGGCACTGCGCGTTTCGATAGCCTGTTTAACGATATTACTTCCAGAAAATCTACCCAGGGAGGCACCCGCTTTTTTGACTTATCGTCTCTGTATCATGTGCATGGTGAATACCGGTTTACGCCAAAATGGTTGAACTACTGGTTGGTTGGCGGCAATGTTCGTTTTTACCGGCCTGTTTCAGAAGGTACCATTTTTTCGGACACCATTACCTATGAAAGAGACGCCAACAATGCTATTATTGACTCCTTTTACCGGAAAATTACCAATTACGAATTTGGCATGTACACCGGAGTAGAAAAGAATTGGGGCGACTGGAAGTTTAACGGAACGGTGCGTGTGGATAAAAATCAGAATTTCAAGTGGCTCGCTACACCTGCTGTATCTGCGGTATGGAATCCTATGGAGAACAATTACCTTCGGGCAAGTTTCTCTTCAGCCATCCGAAACCCTACGCTTACGGATCAATACCTGTTTTTGAATGTGGGTAGGGCTACCTTGTTAGGAAATATTACCGGGTACAAGGATTTGATTACCCTGGAATCATTACGTGATTATCTGGCTGTTCCATTCCCCACACAAAGCCTATTGAAACGTTTTGATGTAGCGCCAATCCAGCCGGAAAAAGTAAAAACCTTTGAACTGGGTTACCGCACAACGCTGTTTAAAAAATTGTACGTGGATGCAGGGTATTATTACAGCATTTACGATAACTTTATTGGATACAACATAGGCATTGACGCCGAGATTGATCCTTTCTTTGGACTTGATTATCAGTCTATTAAGGCCTATCGGGTGGCAGCAAACTCGACCAGTACAGTAACCACACAAGGCATGGCGATTGGGTTGAATTACTACTTTGCGGATTACTATATGGTTCAGGGCAATTATTCCTGGAACAGACTTAATTCTGCCATTGATGATCCGATCATTCCTGCCTTTAATACACCGGAACACAAATACAATGTTAGCCTGAGTGGAAGAGATCTTCCGGTGAGCAAAAAAAATAAAAAAGTTGTTTGGGGCTTCAATGTGGTGTATAAGTGGATTGAAGGTTTTACATTTGAAGGTTCTCCGCAGTTTACGGGTATTATTCCTACCTATGATATGCTGGATGCACAGTTAAATCTGAACGTTCCGGTAAAAAAAGCAGGATTGACCTTTAAACTTGGCGCTGCAAACATCTTGAATAAACGTCGCTACCAAACGTATGGCGGGCCATTGATTGGTCGTATGGCTTATGCGAGTATGGTGTATGAGTGGAAAAAGTAACGATTTACGATTTGCGATTTACGATTTGCGATTTACGATTTTGGCCCTGGAAACCACGAAAACAAATTGATACACAAATCAACTATTGTTAACCTAATTCATCGTCACGGACATGAAACAAATTGCTACCCTTTTCACGCTTGCTCTCCTGTTGACTGCTTCTGCTGTTACAGCTCAGGAGCGTTACAAAGACCCTGTTTTTACGGAGGTTACTACAAACATGGATGTTTACGGATCCAACTTTACCGTGTTGACCATTCCGGTAACGGGTCATACCTTGCGCCAGCCATTGGCTATGCGTGTGTACCAACCCGTGGGCGATACCGAAACCAAACGTCCGCTGGTGATTTATTTCCACACGGGCAACTTCCTGCCATTCCCACAGAACTCAGGTTGCTACGGCACGATTGACGATTCTTCCTGCGTGGAAATCGCAACCCGTCTGGCTAAAATGGGTTATGTAGTGGCTGTAGCGGACTACCGTTTGGGTTGGAACCCACTGGCTACCACAGAGTTGGTGCGTCGTTTCACCCTGATCAATGCAGCTTACCGTGGTGTGCAGGACGCGCGTACCTGTGTGCGCTACTTCCGCAAGGATGCCGCAACGACCAATAAATATAAAATTGACACAGACAAAATTATCCTGTGGGGACAAGGCACAGGCGGCTACATTACCCTGGCTTCTGCGTCATTGAATAACTACACGGATATCATCAATACCTCTGAGCCGGGTAAGTTCATGTTGACACCTACCACACCAATGGTTATCCAGCCTTATAACGGTGATATCTATGGCAACCCGCCTGCACCACAGCAGGTGTGTCTGGTAGATGCTACCTATAATTCTATTACGGGTATTCCGGTAGGCGATACCCTTTGTGTACCTAACCACGAAGGCTACTCCTCAGATTTTGCCATGGCAGTAAACATGGGCGGCGCTTTGGGCGACAAAAACTGGTTGGATAACCTGATGCCGCCATTGGTTTCTTTCCACGTGCTGAGTGATCCATTTGCACCATGTGAGGATGGTCTGGTTGTAGTTCCGCTGCCTCCTGATTTCCCGCCAGTAGTAAATGTAACCGGCTCTTGCGGTACCCAAACATTGATCGAAAGCACCTACCACACGAACGATATCTTCAAGAAATCGGACGATTGCAATAATAATGCATTTGTGCAGGCTGCTAACGCTATCAATGGTGGCCGCGCAGGTTTCTATCCACTTATTGGTACGCCAAACAACCAGTCTGGTCCGTGGGAATGGGCAGCTGTTCCACCAGCCACCGCTAACTGCAACACCAACAGTGTAACTGCCCGTGCGTATATCGACACCATCATTGGTTATACTGCACCTTTGGCTTGTCGTGCACTTGATATTTGCTGCACAGTAGGTACAGAAGAACTGGTGAAGGACAATATCCAGCTCACCATCATGCCTAACCCTGCTACCAGTGAGGTAACCCTGACAGTGCCAAGCGAATACCTGATGCAAGGCATTGAGTTGTTTGATGCAAGCGGCCGTATGGTGCGCAGCCTGTATGGTTTGAACCACAGCTCTGCCCAACTGGATCGTGGCAATCTGCCTGTAGGCATATACACGGCAAAAGTGTATTTTGCAGAGGGTGTAATGGCCCGCATGATCGTGTTTGAATAAGAGACCATCACCGTACAGATGGTTTTAGGAATCGGCACAACTGGAAACGGTTGTGCCGATTTCGTTTTTGGATTTCACCGCGAAGGTTTTTTTCACCACAAAGGCATGGAGGCACTAAGAGGGGGATTTCACCGCGAAGTACGCAAAGGGCGCGAAGAGGGGTTTTCACCACAAAGGCACGGAGTCACTAAGAGGGGGAGGGCACCGCGAAGTACGCAAAGTACGCGAAGAGGGGTTTACCACAAAGGCATGGAGGCACTAAGAGGGGGATTTTACCGCGAAGTACGCAAAGGGCGCGAAGAGGGGTTTTCACCTCAAAGGCACGGAGTCACTAAGAGGGGGAGGGCACCGCGAAGTACGCAAAGTACGCGAAGTTTTTTTTCACCACAAAGGCATGGAGGCACTAAGAGGGGACATAACAAGGTGATCTGAGACATTTGGTACTGTGAAGATTAAGGTTTATTTTTGACCAATATACCACACAAATCACAACATTTTAGGGAGTGTAAACGATTTTGTGTAAACTGATTTTTCAGTTGAGATTTGAGATTTCCGCTGCTCTCCTTTTTTGGGGCATGCCCCAAAAAAGGAGAGCAGCGGAAGAATTTTTACTTTCACCTTCTCAATCTCATTTTCTG
>JAEUUS010000204.1 GCA_016787545.1 Saprospiraceae bacterium | reverse complement strand
AGGCAATATCCCATTTCCAAACGCAGGGTATCGCGGGCGCCAAGTCCACATGGCTTGATACCATGTTTTTCGCCGACCTTGAAAATTTTATCCCAGATTTTGGCAATATCCTTGTTGCGGGCATAAATCTCGAAACCTCCTGACCCCGTATAACCCGTGGCTGAAATAATCACGTTTTTGCATCCGGCAAACTTGCCTCTGCGGAAAGAATAGTACTCAATGCTTCCAAGGTCAATATCTGTGAGCTTCTTAAGCGCTTCCACCACTTTAGGGCCCTGAACTGCAATCAAACCGGTTTTGGCAGAAATATTCTGCATTTTAACCTGGAATCCGCGTGCCAAACGCTTGAGCCAGCGCCAGTCTTTGATTTCGTTGCTGGCATTTACCACCAGCATATAAGACTGTTCGCCTTCAACAATCATTTCCGGTGCGTCGTCCAAACGGTATACCAACAGGTCGTCTACAATGCCTCCTTTTTTGTTAGGCATACAGGAATATTGAATTTGGCCGGGCTTTAATTTGGAAACATCATTGCTGGTGGCGCTTTGTAAAAAAGCGGTGGCGTCTTTGCCACGCACAATGAATTCGCCCATGTGACTCACGTCGAAAGCGCCCAGCGCTTTGCGAACGGCATGATGTTCTTCGGTGATGGTAGAATAGGAGATAGGCATATTGTAGCCTGCAAACTCTGCCATTTTTGCCCCCAGGGCAATGTGTTTTTCCGTCAGTGGTGTGGATTTCATTTTGATGCGATTACTTTAACATTGGTTGGGCTCAACCCATTAATTGTCTGAAGATTTTTTAGCCGGCGCTTTTGTAGACGGGGTAACCGTTTTTTGTGCCGGATTTGGTTTCAGGGTAGGGGAGGGGCGTAGTTCCATTTCCGGTGATCGGCCTGGTCTGGCACGCGTTCCACTGTTTTCAATGGTGGCATCGCCTTCTTTGAATCCCAGACGTTTGGCAATATCATCTGGAATAGCATCCTTATGCACAGTAAAGGAAAGGGTATTTTGGCGCATAAATGCCTCAGAACAATAAACATAGCCTTTATTTTCTGAGATTTCTCCCCAGGAGTTTTTCACTACGTAATAGAGGCCGGAATGTGTTTCATCCAACAGACCAACAATATGCATGAGGTGATCATCAGTGGTTACTTGGCGGTCAAACAACTGTTGGCGTAATTCCTGGGTAATTTTGGTTTCCGGTTCCCAGATTTTAAAGGTGTTGGAAACCGCTATTCCATCTTTATCTTTCATCTGGATTGCCGGTACAATGGCTATTCCGTTTTGTGCAGAAAAACCTTCATTGCTTACATCTGCATCCCATTCCACGGTGTATCCCAGCTCAATGGAATTCTTGGCACAACGCATCATATCGCTTACCGGCATATTATACATCTCTCCGTTACTCCAGTTATCCGGCACTTCAAGGATGAATGGCGCCCAGAATGGATGGTGCGTAAATGAGGTTACCGTAACATAATCTTCAGTCTTTATGCCCAGGTAATCCCGGTAAGAGGTTGGTGTAAATACCACATTGACATAATCGAACTTAGTAGGCACTTTGCCGAACTCTTCGTCCAGCGCCAGTTCAATTTTAGTCAGCCAGTCTGCGTCTAACTTCCCGTCTTTGCCCTGTTTCACGAAGTCCTGGCAAAGATTGCGAAGGGTTCTTTCAATTTTTCCGTGATTGAATGGTGCAGAAGGGTCTTTTCGACCGGGATAAATACTTTCCGGTACAATTCCATAACGTTCAACGGCTTTCAGTGCATCATGTGCCAGGCCGCCTTCACTGAACTGGGCATTACCCTGACGACGCACATAGTTTTCACATTTCATGCGGTAGATATGCCGCACTACAAACATTTCCGATAGATCCACATCCCTTTTACCTGAACGCAATGCCTCACTTTCTAAAAAGGAGAGCGTGCTAAAGGCCCAGCAGGTTCCTGTTTGCGCCTGATTCTTTACAGAAGTTGCGTTCAAACGTTTATGTTCTTTGAAGTCATAAGGGGTGTTCTGAGCTGAAATGGCCGTAAAAAAGGCCAAAAAGAGCAAAAAAGCCAGGGATTTTCTCATGTCAAATTCAGTAGCTTATTATGTAGAAGGCTGCAAGGTAGCGAGATTTACACATAACCAGATGAATGAGGTTACTCCAATCGCTTTTTAACTTCCTCATTCAGGCTTCTGGAAACCGGAACTGTTTCCGTAAAACCGCCCAGGTGAAGTCGATATCCCTGGGCGTTGCCACTCACTTTTTCTACCCGGTCAAAATTGACCAGAAAGGTTCTGTGACAGCGAAAAAAAGCTGGGTAATCTATCAGGAATTCTTCCATTTTTCGGAGGGTGCCTCGTATCAACCTGCTCTTCTGTACACCATTTTCCAGATAATGCACCTGAACATAGTTATCCTGGGCTTCCAAAAAGGCAATGTCGGCTGCATCAAGGACAAGTCGTTCCTGCTGGTTTTCCCCAAGAAGTACTACCAGTCTGTGCTGCGTATGCATTCCTGGATGTGGATGAATGGCAGCCGCTTCTCCTGCAAATTTTCGTTGCAATTTAGCCAGTGTCAGAAAGGCGCCAAAGATCGTAGGAAAAATGCCAATGGCGAGGGTTAGGATCTGCCATCTAACAAAGGACTGAAAACCTAAAGGAGCATGATACATGAAATGGGCCAGCACCATATTGGCTGTTCCAATCAATACGATAAAAAGAATGTTCAGGAGGATCTCTTTCCAGGTTTTCCAGCTGTCTTCGTTGAATATTCCAGGAAAAAGTCGGCAAACGGCTTGCACAAAAACGGTAACGCCAAGGGTAACCAGTCCGAAAGCCGTACAATGTTTCAAATATATCCACTCAGCGCCGGGACTTATGGTAGTACCAAAAGGCTTAAAGAAAAATAGGAAAAATGTTACGAAGAGCCCTGCCCAGACTCCGGTTCTCAAACCGTTAGTCCATCTAAGTTCGAACGGATAGGGTTGGTAAAGCCAGCTGAGTGATGTTTGCATAACAAATGCTACCGAACGAATGGTACATCTACGGTTACTTCATTATTGGAACCAGGTACCCATTGATAAGCTTCAATCAGTTGCCGGGCTGCCTCATCGCAGCCAAATCCGAGAGATTTTAGCACTGTGAAGGAGCCGGGCTTGTTGTTTGGGCCCAGGGTGAACCTGATGCGCACGGTTCCGGAAACATTATTTTGCCGGGCTTGTTCCGGCAATCGGGCATTTCGGCGCAGGTAATCGTTGAAAGCGTCCCAGCCACCAGATGGCAGTGCACTGCTATTTTTAGATGATTTCTTTTTAGCCTCCTGTCCAGCAGGAGGAGCAGCCTTGGAACTTGCTTTAGCCGGAGCTTTTTTATTGGGAAGTGTATTGTATTGCGACATATCCACCTCATCCAGCACCTCTTCGGCTTTTGCTGCATCATCTGCCTGCTCAGAAGCAGCCACATCGCTTGCGGCTGGCGAGGCAGGTCCAGATAAACCATAAGGCAATGGTTGGCTAACGGAATCTGCCCTGGCCATGGTGGGATAACTGCTGCCGGGTAAAGCGGTTTGGCTCATTG
>JAEUUS010000202.1 GCA_016787545.1 Saprospiraceae bacterium | reverse complement strand
TTGAAACTGGTAGCTGTTAAGCCAGGTAGCTGGAAGTTTTGTGTATGATCGTATTTCAATACGTTGGCATTCCAGCTAAGGGAATACTGGTAACTAAGGATATTGTCGAAACCCTGGGCAAACACAGGCACACAAACAACCTGGTTCGGGGCAGCCTCTTTTCGGTCGATGGCTACCGCAAATTTTTGATTTTGAGCTGCCAAAGCACCTGCAAACAGACAAGCAGCGGAAAAGGCGAGGGTTTTGCGCGATAAGATCATCATACGGAATGGTTTAAGATTAACAGACCACAAATATCGCACAAAGAAAATGCCATTCCTGCGAGTTTTCCGTCATTTTGTAAAATGCTAACAATGGTAAAAGTTGTTGCATACGCCGCCAAAGGCTGCATTTTGGTCTAAACTTCTGCTATTCCACGCACAAGCCCCTACTTTTGCCGTTCTAAATACTATGGTGCAACCTGAATGGGTGACCACTGTCGTTATTTCAAAAGATTGATCATCTAAATTTTTCACTGACATGAATTTCAAAAAAGGACTTCTCGTGGCAATTGCCTGCCTGCCTGGCATGGTAATGAGCGCGCAGAACAAAGCCCCTGAGAACTGGTTCAACCTTGATCCCACCGCCGATAAGGTGAATGGCACTGGTGGCGATGAGGCGCTTAAAATGTTGAAAAACAAAAACAAAAAGGGCCAAACGATTATTGTGGCCGTGCTGGACTCCGGCGTGGAAGTTGACCACGAAGATCTGAAGGACGTAATGTGGGTAAATCCAGGTGAAATTCCTGGAAACGGCAAAGACGATGACAACAATGGATATGTAGACGATATCCATGGCTGGAACTTCCTGGCCGGCCCGGGTGGTAACGTCAACCATGAAACGCTTGAACTAACGCGTGAATATGCGCGTCTGAAAAAACGTTTCGATGGCACTGATCCGAAAAACCTGCACGGAGATGCCGCTGAAGAGTTCAAATACTGGCAACGAGTAAAGGAGGATTTCGAAACTCAACGTGCTGAAGCTGTTTCCGGTATGGAAAATGCCACAAAACAACTCAAGCCGATTGAAGATGCCTTCAATGCTGTAGAAAAGGCGCTTAATGGTAAAGAGTTCAACACGGAAAACGTGGCTGCCATCAAAACCGATGGCAATGAAGAGCTGAAAAAGCAGGTTGAAATGATCAAAATGGTGATGGCACAAGGCCTCACTTCCCGCCAGGACCTGGAAGACGCCAAAAAGGAAGCTTCCGAGTTTTTCTACAACCAGGTACAATACCAACTCAATCCTGAGAGCAATGAGCGCGCTAAAGTTGGCGATGATCCCAATGATGTAACCAACCGTTTCTACGGCACCAACGAGTATGAAGGTCCGGATGCATTCCACGGCACACACGTTGCGGGTATCATTGCCGCTAACAGAAACAACAACATTGGTATCAAGGGTGTAGCAGATAACGTGAAAATTATGACGGTTCGTTGCGTACCTGATGGCGACGAGCGCGATAAAGACGTGGCCAATGCCATTTACTATGCTGTAGACAATGGCGCAAGCGTGATCAATATGTCGTTCGGTAAAGGTTACAGCCCACACAAATGGTATGTAGATCAGGCTATGCGTTATGCTGCCGAGCACGATGTATTGTTGGTGCATGCAGCTGGTAACAGTCACGCCAACAATGATAAGGAGGGTAATTTCCCGAACGACGAACTGGAAAAGCCAATTAAAAAGGGTCTTTTTGGAAAAGAAAAGCGTATTTCCACCTGGATGGAAATCGGCGCATTGAACTGGCGTTCCGGTGAGAAACGAGTTGCTTCTTTCTCTAACTATGGTAAGAAGAACGTAGACCTGTTCTCTCCTGGCGTACAACTCCAGTCAACGGTTCCTGATGGAAAATATGGCCCGGCTAGCGGAACGTCTATGGCCAGCCCGGCAGCTGCTGGTGTTGCAGCCGTGATTCGTTCCTACTACCCTGAACTTTCTGCCGTACAGGTAAAGCACATCATGGAAGCATCTGTTGTGAAACAGGACGGTGAAGTGATTAAGCCAGGTACAACAGAAAAAGTGAAGTTTTCTGAACTTTGTGTAAGCGGTGGTACTGTAAGCGCTACCAATGCGGTAGTGATGGCAGAAAAAACCAAGCCAGCCAAGAAGTCCAAAAAGGCTATCTGGCGTGAAGCCGGAATGGGTAAAAACGTAAAGAAACTCGGTAAAGAGCCACGCGCTTAATCCAGGGTTAAAATAATTTTTGAACCACAAAGTCACGAAGGACACAAAATTTGATTTTGTGTCTTTGGTGACTTTGTGGTTTCTTTTTTTGTGGCAAGAAATAAATTACTTTTTCAGCATTTCTTCAAGGGGAGCATGGCGTTTCATTTTGATGGTTCGGACAAAATCCGGTCGTTTGTGCTCTGCAACCCAGGTTCCTTTTTTCTCATCGAATGTCCAGCTAATGGTATGCCAACCAGGGCGAGTTGGACTGAGCTGAATGGCATTCTCAGTTAGTAATACTGCTACCCATTCTTTGTATGGTCCAAGGTATATATGATCATTGGTCCAGTAAACGGTATTTAAGGTGTTGGCAGAAGTATCCGTGCCATTGAATTGGTAGGAGAGAATGTTGAGACTGGTATCAGAGCTAAAGGTGTACAACTGGTAGAATCCAGGCCCCTCCACGTCACTTCTCCAGTTGCCCTCAATCCAGCGGAGTTTTTTCAGATCTGATTTTGTGTACTTGGGTGGATTGTTCGGGTCGCCCGGAGTGACCGGCGCGGCCGGGGTTTCTTTGCATGACCAGAAGGTCAACAAGGCAAAACAAAAAAGCAGGTATTTCGTCATAACAGTTTAAGAATTGGCCGCAAAGTTCTGAAAAACCCCAACATGCGCTAACTATCAAACAAATTTCCTTGCTGGCCGGGCACCTGCTTTGGACCGCGTAACATGATGCCTGGTATTTGAAGACAAAAGGTCTCTATACAATATTGACTCAATTCCGGAGCTAATAAGTTGTCGGGTTCATGTGCAAAAAAATAGGCTTCCTGAAGCCCTAAATCAAACCAATGTTTCAGTCGCTTTGCCCATTGATCCACTCTGGTGTAATCGGATGGATGCATACCATTACCTACAAATCTGATTAATGTGACGCCTTTTGTAAGTCGCATATGGCAAACATCCCTGCGTCCGGCTACATCGGTGATCACAGCGGCTGTGCTGTATTGCTGCAAAAGGTCAAAAAAATACCTGCTTTCTGGTCCGTTTTGAAAAAAAGCAGGATGCCTGACTTCCACGGCGAGTGGAATCTGGTGTGCAACCTGAGCTAAAAACCGATCTAAAACGGGCAGTTCTCTTGGGCCAAAATGAGGAGGCAACTGCATAAAACAGTATCCCAGTCGGGTGCCTAATTCATGAATGGCTTCGCAAAATATCCGGGGTTCCTGGGTGGACAATCCTAAATCGCGGGAATGGCTGATACTTTGAGGCACCTTAGGGCAAAATCTGAAATCTGCGGGCACCTCCTTCACCCACCGATTCACGGCAACGGAATCCGGCATCCGGTAGTGTGTGGTGTTAAATTCTATGGTGTTGAATTGTTGCCCATAATATTTCAGAAAATCCTTTTCACGAGCGCCAAATGGATACCATTTCCCAACCCATTCTTTCATGTTGTACCCGGTGGGGCCAACAAATAACGCGGGTGTTTTATGGTCTGAACTGCCAGATTTCAGTACAGATAAATTTTTTTCCGGCTCTGCAGCAAGAGTGAAGTCAACCTGATCAACATGGGGCAATTTGCCAAAATCCATATATCCGGGAAGTTTATTAATTGGTAGGTTTCCCGCTGCGAAGGAAATGGATTTCAACCCTACGGTTTAATTGCCGGTTCTCCCGGGTATCGTTGGGCACAAATGGTTTATGGGAGCCATGGCCGAGATAACTCATTCTTTTGGGGTCAATGCCTTTAGTAATTAGATAGTCACGACATCGTTTTGCCCGTTTTTCTGCTAATAAATCATTGGCAGGCTCCTGACCTGTATTGTCAGTGTGCCCCTCTAAACGCGCCTCAAGACCTGGGTCAGCTTGCAAGATGGCGGCAACTTCATCAAGCGTGATGAGTGAGGTGTTGTACCATCCTTCCAAAGTGGATCCAAAGTAAACAGCCTTAAACGGGACGCCTGGCGCAGGAGGTAGCGCTTCCGGGCAACCATTTTTCTCCGGAATGCCCGCAAGGGTAGGGCACTCATCTTCCTTGTCGGAAATTCCATCGGCATCAGTGTCAGGGCAGCCTTTGAATCGTTCCGGTCCGGCAATGCCCGGACAGGCATCCTTATTGTCAGGAATTCCATCAGAGTCGGTATCCGGACATCCTTTCCAACGCAATGTGCCACGCATATCTGGACACAAATCTTCTGCATCTGCCACGCCATCCTTATCGCGGTCTACCGGTGGGCAGCCGCGATACTCCAATGTGCCTTTGGTATCCGGACAGTTGTCGTCTTTATCTGCTATACCGTCTTCATCCTGGTCTGTACATCCTTTCAGACTTGGAATTCCAGGCGTTTCCGGGCAGTGGTCGTCCCGGTCAGCTACGCCATCGCCATCAGTATCCGGGCATCCGTAAAGTTGGAGGGTTCCTGCACCATCTGGACATTGATCGTAGATATCCGGGATTCCATCGTTATCGCGATCTGGTTCTGAGGGCTTTATGCTGGCTTCCGGGCTTTCCTTTGCCGGTTTATTGGATTGTTTTTTATTCTCCCCAAAGGCGTAGGCGCCACTCAATCCGGCAAAAAGATACCAATCGTTATCGTCCGGATTACCTGCAATACTGATGCCGTCCAGATAGTCACCTAATGTGGGGGCAATAAAGCCTTCAATGCCAAGTGTGAATCTTTCGCCTATGCGAAATCGAGCGCCTAAGCCTATGGGAATACTGATATCGGGTTTAGGTGTGTGGCTTTTATCAATGGAAACCAGTACGGGGTCGAGGTAATCGTTAGGCGTTTGATCATTCCAGTACACTTTCGGGCGTGCGTTCACAAGGCCCAAACCGGCGGTAAGAAATGGGGCAAAGCTTCTGCGTTTTTTACTTAGACTTTTTGACTTGCCTTTTTTTAGCGTATAGATTCCTGCCGGATAGAATTCACCTGATATAGAGAAATCCACCAATGTTCCTGTGAAGGAAAGTCCTCGCTCCTGACGCCAGGCAGGTGTATTGAAGTTCAGATCATTTCCTGAAATTCGGGTAAACAACAAATTCGCCTTAATGGCCAACGTGTTACTGAGATTCTTTCTGGCATGTAAACCCATTCCAGGTTGAAAGCCAGCGGTTTTGGTTCCTAATTGAATTTCATTGGTTTCTCCCAGGTAGGCAGCAGTTCCAATTCCCATCCCTATTTCCCAGGGGTGGGGTGTTTGTCCATGTGCGATACCGGAAAGGATGATCAACAAATGGGTAATCGTGTTTCTCATAGGTATGTATTAGGCAGTGTTTAGCCGGTTTTCATTGGATTGGGGCCACAAAATACCTAATTTGACATAATTGGATTTCATATATTACAGAATTGGGTCAGAATCGTTGGAGCCGTTACCACTTTTTACCACACCGTAGCACTGCTGTGATTTGTATCTCCACTTTTTACCACCAGTTTTCAATTTTTGCTTCATTGAATCCCTTGGGTGCTGATTTAAGCCTGGTATTTGTTGATTTAAGGATTTTTCAACCTTGTTTTTGCTTTGTTTTAAGTGTTGATGGCTAAATGATTATTGGTGAGGGCTAAATTTAGTTTAATAGTAAATTATTGATTATCAATTATTTATAAAAACAATAAAAACTATTTCATCGAAAAATGACTAAAAAGTGGTGATTTGTGGTAAAATATGGAAATAGTATTTACTTTTGTCCCTGTGAAATGGTGGCTTATCCCACATTCGCCCCGGCTCACACTTAGCAGAAGTACGGTCCCACACCACTACCATGCAACTCATCGGCGAATATCCGGTGGCCCTTGACGAAAAGGGTCGTCTGCGCTTGCCAACTGCGCTGCTCCGTCAGTTGCCCGCTCTTACAGCCGGGTCCAACGGCGAGGCTGCAGCCTATGAGTTCGTAGTAAACCGGGGGTTTGAGAAGTGTCTCACACTTTACCCCAAACCGGTCTGGGATGGCATTGCTGCCAAGCTGAGCCGTCTCAATAGTTTTAACGACCGGAACCGCGCGTTTATCCGCTCCTTTCACTACGGAGCTTATCCACTTACTACGGATAGCGCGGACAGAATCCTGTTGCAGAAGCCATTGCTGGACTATGCGGGTGTCACCAAAGAAGCTGTGTTGCTTGCCATGGGAGGCAAGATTGAAATCTGGTCGCCAGAGCAATACACTTCCACTGCTGCCTTTGATCCGAACGAGTTTGCCGATTTGGCCAACACTGTGATGGGCGGTGATGATGAGATAGAACTCTAAACGGGCATTGTCCTCATTACCTGGAAACATAATCCAGGTAGTTGACTGTAGCCCAGGGAGTGCTGTCACACTTAGTTGAATTATGGTGTACCACGAGTCTGTTCTATTGCACGAAAGCGTTGATTTACTGGGTGTTGCACCTGGCGGAATCTATGTGGATGCAACGTTTGGCGGAGGTGGACACTCCAGATTGATCCTTGAAAAAATGGGTGATAATGGTCGCTTGTTTGCCTTTGATCAGGACGAGGACGCAAAACGAAACACAGCGCAGCAGGTTTTTTCCGCTAACCCCGGATTCGTATTTGTATCCTCCAATTTCAGGTATCTGAAGCGGCAATTGCGGGCGGAAGGCATCCGCCCCGGAAAAGTGCAGGGCATACTCGCGGACCTGGGGGTGAGCAGCTATCAATTAGACACTGCTGAACGCGGATTTTCTTACCGATTTGACGCAGAATTGGATATGCGAATGAACCGCCTGGAAGGAGAAACTGCCGCAGATCTGCTCAATACCCGCAATGCAGAAGAGTTGCAACGAATTTTTAGTGAACTCGGAGAGGTGCGTAATGCTAAAACCCTGGCTCATGCGGTGGTTCGGGAGCGGGAAAAACTACCGTTCCGAAGTACTGGCGATCTGGTTGAGTTATGCAGCAAAAACCTAATGGGTGAGCGGATGCGGTATTTGTCTCAGGTTTTTCAGGCGCTTCGGATGGAAGTAAATGATGAATTGGGCGCACTGGAGGATTTTATGAAAGACGCCCTTGAGATGCTGGCGCCGGGCGGAAGGTTAGCCATGATAACTTTTCATAGTCTGGAAGATCGGATGGTGAAAAATTTTATGAAAACCGGAAATGTTCAGGGAGAGGTAGATCAGGATTTTTATGGAAATATCAGTCGCCCCTGGACCCTCATCACCAAAAAACCAATAGAACCCAGTCAAAAAGAAACCAGTCAAAACCCAAGAGCCAGAAGCTCAAAATTAAGGGTAGCACAAAAAATAAACTAAACACACACGTTGGCAAACAAACTACTCAATGCCCTTAATGTAAGTCGCCATACTACTGATCTGGTGTTTGGCAACTTCCAGTTTCTGCTCTTTCTGGGCGGATTGGGTATTCTGTATATCGCCAATGCACATTTTGCGGAGAAAGGAGTGCGCCGGATTCAGTTGCTGCAAAAAGAAATAAAAGAGTTGAAATGGGAGTATACCTCCATCAAAAGCGAAACCATGTATAAAAGCATGCAAAGCCAGATCGATGAAGATCTCGAACCCGTAGGACTCGACCTGGAAAATAAAGGCCCCAAAGTGATCATCGTAAAATAAACCCCATTAGCCACATTAGCCCCATTTACCACATTAACCACATTAACCACATTAACCCTCGTGCTCAACATCAAAAACGAAGTCCTCATCCGTGTGTACTCGGTGGCAGCCGTGGTACTGGTGGTGGCTGTTGTGATTTTGATGCGCTTGTTTCAACTGACGATCACGGATGCCCATAAGTGGGAAGCCAAGGCCGACAGTTTATACGTAAAACTGGTGGACGTACCCAGTCAGAGAGGAAATATCCTGGCCGACGACGGCTCCTTACTGGCTACTTCACTGCCGTTCTTTGACATACATTTTGACGCAAAAGCAGAGGGGCTAACCGCCGAGATTTTTAATGAGCAGGCGGTAGACAGTTTGTCCTGGCTGCTCTCAACTTATATTGATCCGCAATACACCCCTGGTGCATACCGGGAATGGTTGGACACCTTGCGGAACGCAGATCCACGAACGAGGGGAATCAGGTATGTGCCTATTGCCAAAAATTTGCCTTATTCCAAATACTTGTTAATCAAGTCATTCCCGATTTTCAGAGAGGGAAGACATGCCGGCGGGTTCATTGCGGAACAGGTGAGTAAACGGGAGCGGCCATTCAAAATTCTGGCCCAGCGAACCATAGGATATGCACAACGGGAAGGAGCTCTCCCAGTTGGTATAGAAGGAAGTTTCAATACCATACTTGATGGCAAACGGGATGATTACCCCAAACAGCTCATGTTACGCGTGCCTGGCGATGTTTACATACCGGTGAACGATTTGGCAGAGATTGAGCCGGCAGCCGGCGATGATGTGGTTACTACCTTAGACATCAATATTCAGGATGCTGCAGAATCCGCATTACTGAACGCCTGCCAGACACACAATGCCGATCATGGTTGTGCCATAGTCATGGAAGTGAAGACCGGTAAAATTCGGGCAATGGCTAATATCGGGCGTACCCAGCTGGAAGGTAAAACCGGGTATTGGGAAACTTACAATTATGCCGTTGGGGAACGGGTGGAGCCAGGATCTATGTTCAAACTGGCCTCCTTTATGGCCATGATGGAAGCTGGTGCATTGGACGACTTTGACGAAAAAGTGCCCGTTTATCAGGGAAAGGTGAAAATCTACGATGAGGAATTGGTAGATGCGCATCCACATGGAATGGATTCCATGACCATTAAACAGATTTTTGCCTTATCGTCCAATGTTGGAACGGCTACCCTGACACAGAAGTATTTCAAGAGCAAATCTGCTGCATTTGTACAGCAATTGCGTGCGTTTAATCTGGATCAACCCACCGGCATTGAAATCGGCGGGGAAGAAAATCCCATTGTAAAAAATCCGGACGATCCCAAGAGCGAATGGAGTGGAACAACACTTCCCTGGATGAGCATTGGGTATGAGTTATTGCTTACACCGCTTCAAATGCTCACTTTTTACAATGCGGTGGCCAACGATGGACGGATGATGCGGCCATATCTGGTGCAACGCACGGAGCATTATGGCGAAACTATTAAAGAATTCAGGCCCTATACTGTTAAAAGAAGTATTGCATCTCAAAAAACCATCCGGAAAGCGAAGGAATTACTGAAAGAAGTGGTGCTATCCGGTACGGCTAAAAATATCCAACCGGCCTATTTCGACATAGCTGGTAAAACCGGTACTGCCCAGCTGAATTATCACAAATTCAGGGCTACCAAAGGTATTCGGCACCAGGCGGGCTTTTGTGGCTTTTTTCCGGCGGATAATCCGGTGTATTCCTGCATCGTGGTGGTTAGTGAGCCGGAACGAGGCGGATATCACGGAGCAGAAGTGGCAGCGCCTGTTTTCCGGCAAATTGCTGATAAGTGTTTTGCCATGAAAGCAGAATTACACACGCCTGTGAATGCTTCAAAGCCAACGCCTTTAAAAAAGGGGCAGTTGCCAGGTTTTGACGCAGGTAAAAAAGAAGATCTGAAGGAGAGCATGGAATGGTTGGGGATGGAATTCAATAGCGCAGATGACCTGGGTGAATGGGGCGTTTTAGTCGCAAAAGACAGTACTGGACTAAGTATCCAGAATCGTTCGGTGAATGATAAAACGGTGCCATCGGTGGTAGGCATGGGGTTGAAAGACGCCATTTACCTGCTGGAAAACCGGGGGTGTAAGGTACGGGCCGACGGGGTAGGGAAGGTGCGAAGTCAGAGTCTGGCACCAGGTACCAAGGCGAGTGGACAAACCTGTGTATTGTACTTAAACTAATGGTAAGCGATGGGTTTTTTCTTTTTTCCGGTCATATGCGGCATTTTTTATGTGGTTTATCACATGATGAAACTCTCCATTGCGATTGCAAAGGAAAGGCATCCGGATAAAAAGCAAGAGACAACAGTTTGGAAAGAACTGTTATCTGGTGGAAGTTTACACATGTGGATTGGACCTTATTTCAGTGAACATGGAGACTCAACGAAAGTCATACAATTAATCAGATTGCGCAATCAGTGGGTAGCCATTTTTTGGGGTATCATGATCCTAAGCTTGATAGTCAGTTTAGTGTATCATAAGCTCTACCAGTCGTAAAACGTAACAGTCAGTGCAACTATTTGAACTCATACAAGGCCTGCAGGGGCTTGATATCCAGGGCGAAACCCGGATTGACATCGGACAAATCCGGTTCGATAGTCGCTTGGTTGCAGCTGGAGATGTTTTTGTAGCGGTGCGTGGCGCAGCAGCAGATGGGCATCAATTCATACCTGTGGCGCTTGAGAAAGGGGCAAAAGTAATTGTTTGTGAAGCATGGACCGGCAGTACAGACGCAACCATAATTCGGACGAAAGATAGTGCAGAAATGCTTGGGGTATTGGCGTCCCGTTTTTACGGCAACCCCTCAGACGCTTTTACGCTGATTGGGATAACCGGCACGAATGGGAAAACCACTACGACCACCCTGCTTTGGCAATTATTTACGGCGTTGGGGTATAAATGTGGTCTGATTGGCACAGTGGAAAACAGGATTGGAGAGGCGATCCTTCCCAGTACTCATACCACGCCGGATGCGGTTCGGTTGCATGCTTTGTTTCGGGAAATGGCGGATGCCGGTTGTAGTCATGTGTTTATGGAAGTGAGCAGTCATGCCGTACATCAGCGCCGTATTGCAGGTGCAACGTTTGCAGGAGGCGTATTCACCAACCTGACACACGATCACCTTGATTACCATAAAACCTTCGCGGAATATCGCGATACGAAGAAAAAGTTCTTTGACGATTTACCCAAAGGCGCCTTTGCGCTGACCAATGTAGACGATAAAAACGGCATGGTCATGTTGCAAAACACCCTGGCGCGCAAATACAGTTATGGACTGAAAAAACCGGCCGATTTCAAAACCAAAATTATTGAAAACAGCCTGACAGGACTACATCTGGAACTAAACGGCATGGAGTTGTTTGTACGATTGATTGGCGAGTTTAATGCCTACAACCTCACTGCAGCTTATGCGGTAGGCGTCCTGCTGAGCGAAGGAAACCGGCATATAGACACGGATCAACTCCTCACAGCGATTAGCAATTTGCCAGGAGCTGAAGGTCGTTTTGAATACGTGGTACATCCGGTGAAACAGGGCTGTATAGGCATTGTAGACTATGCGCATACGCCTGACGCATTGGAAAAAGTGCTGGAAACCATTGCCAAACTGAAAAAGAAAACTTCCAGGGTGATAACGGTCACAGGAGCTGGTGGCGACCGCGACAAGACCAAAAGGCCGGTTATGGCCCAGGTTTGCGTGCAACACAGTGATCAGTTGATTCTGACCTCAGACAACCCCAGAACCGAAGATCCGGCTGCTATCCTGAAGGATATGGAAGCGGGTCTGGATGAAAAAGGATTGCAAAAAACGCTGGTCATCCAGGATCGCGAGCAGGCCATCAAAACAGCCGTCAGGCTTGCCGGGCCGAACGACGTGATTTTGGTTGCCGGAAAAGGACACGAAAAGTACCAGGATATACAGGGTGTAAAGCATCCGTTCGACGACAAAGCGATGTTGTTGAAATATTTTGAGTAGCAGAAGAAAATACCCCCGCACAGGCGGGTAAAGATAAAATAGTGGAGGGACTACTATTTTGATTTTGAGCCGGTTGCGGGGCGATGCAAGATCGCCCCACAGCCAAATTTAAGTACATGATTGAAGAGTACATGAGTACATGAGGTAAGAGGGGGGCGAAGCCCCCAATAAAGCCCCGTAGGGGCGAAACTTCAGTAGCCCCGTAGGGGCGCAATATTAGTAACACCATGCTGACCTATCTGTTTGAATACTTAAAAGAACATTACGACCTGCCAGGTGCGGGCTTGTTCAAGTTTATCTCGTTCAGGGCAGGTATTGCCATGTTATTATCCCTGCTGATTTCTCTGGTAATTGGCAAGCGGATCATCGACTGGCTGAGAAGGGCGCAGATTGGTGAAACGGTACGTGATTTGGGGCTGGCCGGGCAAACCTCCAAGGCAGGTACCCCTACCATGGGCGGTATTATTATCGTAGCAGCCACGCTAATACCCTGCCTGCTTATGGCTCGTTTGGATAATGTATACATTCTGCTGATGCTTTTTAGTACGGTCTGGATGTTTGCCATTGGGTTTATTGACGACTATATAAAGGTGTTCAAAAAGGATAAAGAGGGATTGAAAGGACGGTTCAAGATCATGGGACAGGTTGGACTCGGCTTGATTGTGGGGATTACTATGCTGGTAAACGACGAAGTAGTGGTGCGGATGGAGCCAGAGGTGGCATCGCAAAAAGGGTATACCGTAATGGAAACCCTCTTTGTAAAAGATCCCACAGCTGCCAATACCTACAAGGAAATGGTGTACGTAAAAGCGCCCATTACCAATGTGCCTTTCTTCAAGAACAACGAATTAGACTATTCCCGTTTTCTGTGGTTTTTGGGGGATAACGCCAGGGATTTAAGCTCTATTTTCTTCGTCATCATGGTCATCATTGTCATAACGGCGGTGAGTAACGGAGCAAACCTGACGGATGGATTAGACGGACAGGCGGCTGGGGTTTCAGCTATTGTGATTTTTGCTTTGGGCATGTTGGCTTATTTGAGTGGCAACTCCTTAGCAGCAGATTTTTTGAAAATTTTCTACATCCCGCACAGTAGTGAATTGGTGGTTTTCTCGGCTTGTTTGTTGGGTGGATGTATAGGCTTTTTGTGGTACAATGTGTTCCCGGCGCGGGTATTTATGGGCGATACGGGTAGTTTGACCTTGGGTGGAATCATTGCTTCCTTAGCCATTATTACCCGAAAAGAACTCCTGATTCCATTGTTATGCGGCGTGTTTTTGATTGAAAACCTGTCGGTAATCATTCAGGTATGGTATTTCAAACATACCAAAAAGAAATACGGTGAGGGTAGAAGGGTGTTTCTGATGGCGCCGCTTCACCACCACTTTCAGAAAAAGGGATACCATGAAGTGACCATTTCTGTGCGCTTCTGGATTGTACAAATACTGTTGGCGGTAGCCACCATAATTACACTGAAGATACGATAAACAGCAGGCATGAAAAAGCGAATCGTCATATTAGGCTCCGGGGAATCCGGTACAGGAGCGGCCAGATTGGCCAAGTTCCTGGGCTTCGACGTGTTCGTCAGTGATAAGGGCCCGATCAAGGATGTTTTTAAACAAGAGCTGGATGCCAATGGAATTCCCTGGGAAGAAAACCAGCATACCCTGACACAAATCCTGAATGCTTCCGAGATCATCAAAAGTCCGGGTATCCCTGAAAAAAGTGATGTCATGAAAGCAGTGCGGGAAAAGGGCATTAACGTGATCGGAGAAATTGAATTTGGGTACAGATATGCGGGAAAATGCAGGATTGTGGCCATAACCGGTTCCAATGGTAAAACGACCACCACGGAACTTACCTGGCACCTCATGCACGAGGCCGGATTGCCCGTACGAAAAGGGGGCAATGTGGGAAACTCCTTTGCCAGAATGGTGCTGGACGACCTGGTGAGTGGCAATATCAAAAGCAAAGACAGGGTGTTTGTACTGGAGGTTTCCAGCTTCCAACTGGATGATATTCAGCAGTTCAGACCCTATATCTCCATGCTGCTGAACATTACGCCGGATCACCTTGACCGCTATGAATACAAGTTGGAAAACTACGCAGCGGCCAAATTCAGGGTAAGCATGAATCAGCGCAGAGGCGACAAGTTCATTTACAACGGGTATGATCCCGTTATTCGAGAAAACTGGAAGGAAACTGGCGCCAAAAAGGTGGCTATTCGAAAAGGATTTTTTAAAAACGGGGTGATCACCGTGGGCAAAATACGGTTTGACATGACACAGTCGGCGCTGAAAGGGCCGCACAACATGTTCAATGCGGTTTGTGCCATTCGGGCAGCGCTGTTCATGGGCGCTGATCCGGCAAAAATTCAACAAGGACTGAACTCTTTTGAAACGCCGCCTCACCGATTGGAGAAAGTGGCGGTGATCAGGGGAGTTACCTGGATAAATGACTCCAAAGCCACGAATGTTGACTCCGTGTTCTATGCCCTGCAAGCGATGGATGCGCCAACGGTGTGGATCGTTGGCGGCCAGGACAAGGGAAACGACTACGAGCCGCTCTTGAAATGGGTGAAAAAAAAGGTGAAGGCCATCGTTTGCATGGGCGTAGATAACACCAAGATAGTCAAATCATTCAAGGCCATGAAAAAGCCAATGGTAGAAACCTCAAGCGCTCAGGAAGCAGTAGCGCAAGCGGCAAAACTGGCGGAAGCTGGAGATGTGGTGCTGCTGAGCCCTGCCTGTGCGAGTTTCGATCTGTTCAAAAATTATGAAGATCGGGGCGCGCAATTTAGAGAAGCTGTTAAGGCGCTTGAACAACCATAAACCAGAAAACCAAATACGTGCCAACCATAGTACTTGACATGGAACGATTAAGAAACCCATACTCCGGCTTAGGGCAATATTGCCTGCAATTAGGCCAGGCGTTTGCAGCAAATCCGGCCGCAAACGAACAGGGTATTGTGGCGCTCGTTCCACAAGACTGGGTAGGCAAATTTGGGAATAGGGTTCAATACAAGGTTGTTCAGCCTTGGCATAAATGGTTTGGTATGTCGGTGCCTGCAAAGGTTTGGCATTGTATGCATCAGGATTCAGCGTACCTGCCCACAAATCGCAAAACGTCTGTGGTATATACCATTCATGATTTGAATTTTTTAGAACGTCTGGATTATTCGGAGACCAAAAAGCAAAGAAAACTGAACCGTATGCAACGGAAAATCAATCATGCTGCCGGACTGATTTACATCTCGGATTTTGTTCGGGAGCAGGTCCATGCGCGATTGAAAGTGCCGGTTCAACTGAAAGAAGAGGTGATTTATAATGGCGGCGGACATCCGGAGGAGAGTGCTTTGGTACCTCAAAAAACGGTATCCATAAATAAGCCCTTTTTGTTTTCCATTGGCATCCATCCGAAAAAGAACTTACATGTATTGATGCCTCTTCTGGAAAAATTTCCGCAATACGAATGGGTGATTGCCGGGCCAGACAGCAGGGATTATCAGTCGGTGATTCAGGAAGAAGCAAAGAAGTGGGGCGTGGCAGAGCGTATTCACTTTTGCGGGCCCGTGGGGGAGTCGGAAAAATGGGCGTATTACCAGTCGTGTGAAGCCCTGTTGTTCCCAAGCTTGTCGGAAGGATTCGGATTACCCGTAGTTGAAGCCATGGCAATGGGAAAGCCGGTTTTTCTTTCTACCAAGTGTAGTTTACCAGAAATAGGCGGGAGCGAAGCCTATTATTTTCCGGAATTTGACTCAGAGACACTCTGCAAAGTTTTTGAACAAGGCATGCACGATTTCAAAAATGACCCTGAAAAAAGAGAACGGTTAAAAGCCTGGGCAGCACAATTCAGCTGGAAAGCAGCGGCTTCCCAATACCTGGATTTTTATAAGGCACTAAGTAAGAGTTAAGGCGCGAAACACGAAGGCGCGAAACACGAAGGCGCGAAACACGAAGGCGCGAAACACGAAGGCACGAAACACGAAGGCACGAAACACGAAGGCGCAAAGGCACGAAGGCGCAAAGCACCAAAACACCAAAACACTAAAGCACCAAAATACTAAAGCACCAAAACACCAAAGCGCCAAAACACCAAAACACTAAAGCACTAAAACACCAAAACACTAAAAAATGTCACTTGGCAATCGCATAGCAGCAGAACTTAGAGGTGATCGCACGATTTGGATGATCGTTGCGGTGCTGAGTCTGTTCAGTCTGTTGGCTGTGTTTTCCTCCTCCGGGTGGGAAGCCTGGCGGTCGCGTGGCGGAAACACCACAGGGATGTTGGTTGGGCACATGGTGAAGCTGGCTTTTGGTTTGTTTTTGGTGTATTTGGGTCATTTAGTGCACTACAGAAGATACCAGCAGTTTGCACGGCCCATGCTGTGGATTACAGTTCCGCTGCTGGTTTTCACCCTGTTTTTCGGCAAAAATATCAATGATGCCAACCGTTGGATAAGTCTGGCGGGGATCAGCTTTCAGCCATCGGAAATGGCTAAAATAGCCCTGATCATCTACGTGGCCCGGGCATTGACGATCAAGCAGGAATATATCACCAGTTTGCGACAAGCCTTTTTCCCGATCATCATTCCGGTGGTATTGGTGTGTGGATTGATTGCACCGTCCAACCTGAGTACGGCCATGATCCTGTTCACCACCTGCATTTTGCTGATGTTTATGGGACGTGTAAGCGCACAATACATCATCATGATGATGTTCCTGGGATTGCTGGTATTTGCCGTATTGGTTGGTATAGGAAAAGTTTATCCCGAACTGGATCTGGTGCGGGTAAATACCTGGGAAAAACGGGTAGAGACTTTTTTACATGATGAAGACGGAGGATATCAGGTTCAACAGGCTAAAATAGCTATTGCCAAAGGCGGAATTTTCGGTAATGGTCCGGGCAATTCCATGATGCGGCACTATCTGCCTTATTGCAATGCCGACTTCATCTATGCCATCATTTGTGAGGAATACGGATTGATTGGAGGCATTATTATACTGGCATTATATGTCTTGCTCTTTTTACGAAATGTGCGATTGGTTACCCAAAGTCCGAAAGCTTTTGGGGCATTTCTCGCCATTGGTTTGAGCTTGATGTTAACGGTTCAGGCATTAGCCAATATTGCAGTAAACATTAATCTGGTGCCGGCAACGGGTTTGACCCTTCCGCTGGTATCCATGGGTGGAACCAGTGTATTGTTCACTTGTATCTCGCTGGGTATGATTCTGAGCGTGAGCAAATACATTGAAAGCCTCGAATAATCACCTTTCCTAACCTTGGTGACTACAACATGAGCAAAGAAGCAGTAAAAATATTGATCACAGGAGGGGGTACTGGCGGCCACGT
Organism: Saprospiraceae bacterium; assembly: GCA_016787545.1. Taxonomy (GTDB): domain Bacteria; phylum Bacteroidota; class Bacteroidia; order Chitinophagales; family Saprospiraceae; genus M3007. The sequence goes on along the minus strand of JAEUUS010000202.1, from coordinate 3,327 downwards.
TTTTCCCGCCATTGCCATTGCCGATGCGATCAAAAAATTGCGCCCGGAAACGGAATTCCTGTTTGTTGGCGCAATCGGAAAAATGGAAATGGAGCGTGTCCCAAAAGCGGGATATGCCATTGAAGGGCTACCGGTAGCCGGTTTTCAGCGCAGTATGAGCCTGAAAAACCTGTCGTTCCCCTTCAAGCTATTGAAAAGTTTGTGGCGGGCCAGAAATATGGTAAAGCGCTTTCAGCCGGATGTGGTCATCGGAACAGGTGGGTATGCCAGTGGACCTATCATGCGGGCCGCCCAAAGATCCGGTATACCAACCCTTATTCAGGAGCAAAATTCCTATGCGGGGGTAACCAATAAAATCCTGGGCAGGAGAGCCGCGAAAATTTGTGTGGCGTATGATCATATGGAGCAGTTTTTTCCGGAAGACAGGATTGTGTTTACCGGAAATCCGGTTCGGTCAGATATTCTGCATTTGGAAGGAAAACGTGAAGAGGGAATCAGGCATTATAACCTGGATCCCAACAAAAAAACGCTGGTCGTTATTGGAGGTAGTTTGGGTGCAAGAACCTTGAATAATGCCATGCGCGATAATGTGGAGTTCTTTGAGCAAAACCCTGATATTCAGGTCATTTGGCAATGCGGGAAATTCTATGAGTATGAATATTCTGCCATGGAAACAGCCAAATTGCCCAACGTGCAATGCACGGCATTTATTGATCGCATGGACCTGTTGTACGCAACCGCCGATGTGATTGTTTCCCGGGCCGGAGCACTGAGTATCAGTGAATTATGTTTGGTTGGCAAGCCAGTTGTTCTGGTTCCTTCCCCAAACGTAGCAGAGGACCATCAAACCAAAAACGCGTTGGCGCTTGTGGAAAAAGGTGCAGCCCGACTCGTAAGGGATGCCGATGCCGGAGAGAAATTGTTGCAGGAAGTAAACCTCATTCTGGAAAGCGAGGCGCTCGCCTTCAGTTTAGGTGAAAGCATCCGACAAATGGGGCGCCCCAATGCAGCAGAAGCCATTGCCAGAGAAGTGTTTAAACTAATGAATTAAAACAGCAAAACATGAAAAACACATTGATCCTCCTGGGTTTTCTAGCCCTGGCAGCCTGCCAAAAAGCCAACGATAAAAACCCGGTTTTGATCGGGCAATGGCAAGGAACAGAATGGTCGATCATGGATAAACCAAGCGACATTGACGCCTCACTGGTGCAGTTTGAGTTTAAGGAAGATGGCACTTACGCAGCCAGCTTCAGCAACCAAAACCAAAGCGGCGTATGGCGTACGGATAAAGACAAGTTGTACACCACCGAAAACGGAAAGAAAGAGATTATGGTCAAATTACTGACCCTCAACGGAAATGCCGTGGAATTCGAAATGAATCGGGGTGGACAAAAAGAAATACTGAAACTGGCCAAAAAATAAGTCAGTAATAGCAGGATAAGCACATGGAATTTAACACCATCAAAAAGGTTTACTTCATCGGAATCGGCGGCATTGGCATGTCGGCACTGGCCCGGTATTTCAAACTGCACGGGGCAGAGGTTCATGGCTACGACCGCACAGAAACGGAGCTTACCCGCGCCCTCGCGGCCGAAGGTATGCACGTGCACTATACCGACGATGTAACCCTGATTCCGGAAGGCATTGATTTGGTGGTGTGGACACCCGCTGTTCCCAAGGACCTCAAGGAGTTGAATTGGTTCCAGGATCGTGGATATCCGCTCAAAAAACGCGCAGAGGTACTGGGTATCATCAGCCGGGCCAAAAAATGTGTGGCTATTGCCGGTACCCATGGTAAAACCACAACTTCAACCATGACTGCACATCTGTTGCGGGCCTGTGGGGTAGATGCTACTGCTTTTGTTGGTGGAATTTCTGGCAACCTCGGCTCCAATTTCGTGGAAGGAAAGAGTGACTGGGTGGTGGTAGAAGCAGATGAATATGACCGCAGTTTTCTGCACCTGCATCCAGATGTGGCAGTGCTGAATTCGCTGGATCCGGATCACCTGGATATTTATGGCACTCCGGAAGCAGTGGTGGAGTCGTACAAACAGTTTGCCCGCCAAATCAAGCCCGGCGGCATCCTGATATACAAACATGGTTTGCCCTTGGAAGACGTGGCAGCAGAACTGGAAGCCAGCGGACGGAAAGTGTTCACCTTCGGGATTGAAAATGGCTACTATGAAGCGGTGAATGTGCATGTAGAGCATGGACAGACGGTGTTTGGATTAACCTCTACCATCGTGGATTGGCCGGCATTGCGAATGAATTATCCGGGCTTGCACAACGTGCTCAATGCCACCGCAGCCATTGCCGCCACCCTTGGCGCGGGCGGTTTTTCTACAGAGATTCCGGCGGCTCTGCTGGCATTCAAAGGGGTAAAACGCCGTTTTGATACCATTCTGAAAACGGATCAGGTGGTATATGTGGACGATTATGCGCACCATCCTGCAGAATTGGAAGCCACCATTCAGGCAGCGCGGTCCATGTATCCGGATAAAAAACTGACCGGCATTTTTCAGCCGCATCTGTTTACCCGTACCCGCGATTTCGCTGAAGGTTTTGCGGCTGCACTGGATAAACTGGATGAATGCCTGTTGCTGCCCATTTATCCGGCTCGGGAATTATCCATACCAGGGGTTACTTCAGAGATGCTTTTGAATAAAATGACACTTAAAAACAAACGAATCATCCAAAAAGACGAAATCCTGGTAACCCTCAAACAACACCCACCCGAACTGCTGCTCACCATGGGCGCAGGGGACATAGATACTTTCATTGAACCCATCAAAAGGCTACTGGAATTTCGCCTCTAACGAGGCTTGGTTTTTTTCAAACTTATCAAACTCAGCAAACATCTTCCCGGAATACCATTCCGGAACCCCTCAAACTCTTCAAACCCCTCAAACCCCTCAAACCCCTCAAACTCTTCAAACACATCCATGCTTTTTCCGCGCATCAATTATACAAAATTAGCCTGGGTATTATTCTTCTTCATTGTAGGAATGATCTGGTTTATTGCGCGTAACCGAAAAGCAAGCTCCTTTGCTGAAGGGCTTCAGGTAAAAGTGTCGGAGTTGGCAGACGGAAATAAGTTGATCAGTGAAAATGATGTGCGGCAGGCTTTATTGAAAGCCTTTGGCAGTGATTTGGAAAATTCGGATTTGTCGAGTCTGGATGTAGACCGTATGGAACGCGTGCTGGAAACAGACCCGTTTGTGGAGAATGCTGATGCCTATATTGATCAGAACAACCAGATGCACATCGTGATAGAACAGCGAGAGCCGCTTATCCGTGTGCTGGACAATCAGGGGAACAATTATTATC
>JAEUUS010000181.1 GCA_016787545.1 Saprospiraceae bacterium | reverse complement strand
CTATGGTTTGATCACATTGATAGGGCAAGGTTGTAATGGCAGGTACAGGTGGATTAAACAGGCCCACGGTGGCCACGGCCGTTCCGGTGCAGCCTTGCTGGTCCGTAACCGTCACACTCGCCGAGAAAGGAGCCGTAGCCTGCATACCGGCCACTGAACTACCCGTACTCCACTGGTAGCTGCTGAACGGAGCGCTTACACTGAGGGTTGCTGTAGCGCCCGGACACACTTGTGCAGGCCCGGTGATGACCGGAACCGGATCCGGGAGCTGGCTGAGGGTTATACTGGCGGTGCTGGTGCATCCTTGTGCATCGGTTGCGGTAACCGTAAAGGTGCCGGCGGTACCGCTGCTGATTTGCTGCTGAGTAGAGCCATTGCTCCATTGGTACTGCGTAAATCCGGTTGCTGCGTTCAGCTGTACCGTGTTTCCGGAACAAAACTGTTGCTGACCACTCAACGTAACCGCATTTTGCACCGGTATATTAACCTGTGCCGTGGCTGTCCCGGTGCAGCCCGTGGCGTCTGTAATGGTCACAGTATACGTCCCGTTGTTTGGTGCATTGATTTGTGGAATGGTAGCGGTAAAGCCGTTTGGCCCGGTCCATTGGTATTGTGTAAAACCGCTGCCGGCATCCAGTACGAGGGTTTGATTGCAGGCATACGGCTGAATGGTTATGCCTGCAACGGGGCCAGGCAGCAGCCCGATACTGGCGCTGCCGGAGCTGGTACAGCCATTGGCATCTGTAATGGTTATTGTGTAGGTTTGTCCGGCAGTAACGTTGATGATTGGGGTGTTTTGGCCACTGCTCCACAGGTATTGCGGATAAGTTTGTGCCATAATCAGCTGGCCCGTAAGGCCGTTGCACAGCGCCATGTCGCCTTGCAGGGTAACGGTGGGCGGTGTTGGAATATTGACCTGAATGGTGGCTGATCCGGTGCATCCGGCGCCATCGTTCACGGTAACCTCATACATACCTGAAGCACCGGCTTGTAACACCTGACTGGTAACGCCGTTGCTCCAGGTATACAAAGCAAATCCGCTGCCGGCATCCAGCGTGATTTGACCATCGCAGGCGTAAGGGAGTGCCAGAATCTGCGGTTGAAGGTTGTTGGTAATTGTCAGCATTTGGCTGGCGGAGGCTGTACAACCAAATGCGCTTGAAACGATTACGGTATAATTTCCGGCGGTGTTGGTGCTGATAGAAGTCGTGGTCTCGCCGGTACTCCAGGCGTAGGTGGCATAGTTGCCGGACACCGTAAACGTGGCCAACCCGGCCGGGCAAATCTGGGAGGTGCCACTGATTTGCGGGTTGGGTAAGGATAATTCCGTTACCGGCAAGGCATGGGTGGCGGTACATCCAAGTGCATCCGTGACGGTCACCGTATATGTTCCTCCCATATTGGCCTGGATACTGGTGGTATGGGCGCCATCACTCCAGTCGTATAGCACAAAACCGGACGGGACACTCAACAACGTATTGCCTCCCTGACAAATGGAGTCCTGTCCGGAAATGACTACTGAGGGCAGCGCCGGAATATCCACCAAAAGGCTGGTAGAGCCGCTACAACCCGCAGCATTGGTTACAGTAACGCTGTAATTTCCGGAAGCATTGACTTGCAGCGAGGCGTCGGTTCCTGGCACACTCCATTGATAGGCGCTGAATCCGGTGTCTGCCTGCAAGGTTATAGCGCCATCGCAGGCATAGGGGGCTGTTTGGAGAAGAGGAGTCGGGGAGGTGCTGCCGGTAAGCTGGTGAATGGCGGTGCCGGTGCATCCAAGGGTATTGGTAACGGTAACTGCATAAAAACCGGCACTGTCTATCGGAATAATGGCCGTGGAATCGCCCGTATTCCAGACATAAACACCGAGGCTATTGATCACCGCTAATTCGGCCGAAATGGAATCGCAATAGGATACCGGACCCGCTATGGCCGGCTGAACAGGCTGTGATGCTGTTATTTTCAGACTGTCGGTGGTGAGGCAGCCGTATTGGTTCAGGGCGGTAACCGTGAAGGTGCCAGCGGAATCCACCTGGATGGTATCGGCTGAAAAGCCATTGCTCCATTGATAAGCGCTTGCTCCTGAGAGGGTTGCAATGAGTTGCAGCGTATCGCCGAAGCACAATACGGTATCCCCGGAAATCTGAATTTGTGCCTGTGCCGGGAGATTGGGGGTGATGCTTGCCGTGCCTTTGCACCCTGCAGCATTGGTAACGGTAACCGTGTAGGAGTTGGCGGTATTGACCGTTATATTTTGGCTGGAGCTGCCGGTGCTCCAAATATAGGCAGTAAAGCCTGTTCCGGCGGTGAGGGATACTTGTCCCAGGCAGGTATCGGTGCTGGTAGCAATGCCGGGAGTAGGACCTTGCTCTGCCTGCACGGATACTGTGCCTGAACCCGGGCAACCGGCGGCATTGTACACAGTAACGCTGTATGTGCCAGGCGCATTGATATTCATGGATTGGGTGGTGGCGCCATTATTCCACTCGTAGCTGGTAAAAGTTTCGTTTACGGTAAGCGTAGCCGGGCTCCCGGTGCATATTTTGGCTGGCGCCTGAATGGTTGGTATTGGGGGCGGCAACACGTTGAGGGTTAAAGAACCCAGGCCCGGGCAGTTTTGTGCCGAGGCTAACTGGATAGAAACAAAAGCACAAAAAAGAGTGACGATTGTTTTAAGCGGCTTCAGGTTTGGGTAAATGTTGTTCATGGGAGAAAGGTTGATTAGCAGGATCAGGTCAAAAGTGTCTGTTTTCAAGTGAATAAAAAAAGTACAATTTTGGGGATGTCATTCCACGAAAGCAAGATTAATCACAGGTACAAAGGCTATCGCTAACACGAATTGCCTGAATTTTGATGTTGCTGATATTGATATTGAAGGGTGGACAAATCTCTATGGTGTTTACAGGATCATTGTATGTTTCAGTTATGGGTTGTCCACCTAAAGAAGTGGAATAAGTAAGAGAAAAAGGTGACACACCTGAAAAGGAGGCATTAATGACGGCGCATTCGTTTTTGCACAATTCAGTATCATCAGCGGTGAATACAACTGCCGGCAAAGCGTTCCACATAACTTGAATAGCGTTTGAAAAGGCCACACAGTCTCCATCCAAATTCACATTGCCATTAAGGTTTTCCCCAGCAATACTTGAAATGTAATAGGCCGTATTGGTATTCATTGTTCCCGGGTGAAAAGGGAAGGAGGGCGTATTACTTGTTGCCAGTATACTCCCGATAGGATTATTGATATCCTCATACACTATATATTGGAGAATAGTGCCTGGTTCCAGGTGAACATTGGTTGGAGGCAAAAAATTGATCAGCTCATCTTCACAAACAATTATGGTATTATCCTGGAGGTTACCAGCGCTTAACCCGCAAAAGAAAATGGTAAAAATGCTTCCATCTGCCAAACCCAAAGAGCCAACATCCCGGATCGTGATACTACTGATTGTTCCAGTGATGTTAATGTTATCACAGCTGGCAAGGCAAATATTTTGACCTACAGGGCAAGCTGGGCAACGTAAACTTCCGGAAGGATTTAATACAGCCGGAAGGGGATTGCAAGAGGATGGAGTGCCAGCTCCAGGGAATGGGGTTGGTATTCCATTCACTTCCAGGGTAATATCCGAGAACAAATTAATGTCAGTTATTCTAAGGAGGTCCTCAAAACTCAAACTAACCTGAGCAACGGGGTTGGCAAAAGTGAAGGTATAACTCCCTTCAACCCAAAACCCAATTCTGTATGGTCCCGAAAGACAATCATTGCCATAAAAAGCATCCCCATCAGACGTAACGGTGACTTCATTGCAAGGGAATTGCTGGGTAGTGCCGGCTGGAGCAGTAATTTGAAAATTGCATTGGCCTTGGGATTCAAGGACAGAAAAAAGCAGCGACAAACCTGCCAGGAGGTGTCTGCAATGGATAGTACGGGTAGTAGTCTTCATGTCAGGGTATTAGGTGTAATAAACCGAAAATAGAAGGCGTTCTGAATCGGATAACCCTGATTATTTGAACAAAAATAATTAAATTTTACACTTTTATTCTTTTTTTTATGTTTTCCGGGGGTCGCATAGGTCAAATGCCCATTGTCGCAGCTGGTTTCAACCCATGCCCAAGCAACCCAATCCGATTTTCACTTTCTTTGTTCTGTAAATATTTAACATGAAACACCTGTTCTTTTCTCTTTTGCTGATATGCTGCGCCTGTTCTGGCGCACAGGCTCAAACCGATGATCGTACTTTGATTGAAATGATGATCAAGGATTTCTATTTTGAAGGCTGGATGACGGGCGATACCGCCAGGGTGGGTCATGCTATGCACCCTACTTGTCACCTGAAATATTATCGTGATAGTACGTTCAGCGATATTTCCCGGGCCGATTATTTGTCGAAGTTCAAACCCAGAGTCAAAGAAGCTGGAACAGAAGGCCGGATTATTTCATTGGATGTAACCGGCAATATTGCATCCGCTAAATGCGAGCTGGAAACACCCAAAGCGATATTCACCGATTATTTCAACCTGATTAAAACCCGTGAGCGCTGGTTTATTGTAGACAAGATTTCTACAAGGGTGAATAAATGAGGTTGAATAACTTTATGCAAAAAAAACAACATGCCACCTCTGTCTATCCTATCACTCCTTTGCCAACTGGTTATTGCATCGCCCTATCCTTCGGCGGATGTTTTCAGTGAGTGCAAACAGCTGGTAGTTGTAACCAGCCCTTCCGCCAACGGCAAAAACGCCAAACTCTGGAAATTTGAACGTTCGGGAGGCAAATGGAAGGCAGTTGGCCCGGCACATCCGGTAAATTTGGGTAAAAAAGGATTAGCCTGGGGACGGGGGATACACAGCGAAAAACCTGGTGTGCAAAAACAGGAAGGCGACCTGAAATCGCCGGCAGGAATTTTCAGGTTTGGGGATGCTTTTGGCTATGCTGCGGCCCCTTTAGTTCCCCTGAAACTCGATTATCGGCCCATTACGGAATCTGATATTTGTGTAGAAGATTCCAAATCTCAGTACTATAATCAGATTGTAGACGGCGCCAAATTGAATGCTGATTGGACGGCCCGGGAATCCATGTTGCGTTCGGATTACCAATACAAATGGGGCATAGTGGTGAAGCAAAATTCCCCTCCTGAACCAGAGAGCGGTTCCTGTATTTTTTTTCATCTCTGGCGCAAAAAGGGTTCCGGAACACTGGGATGTACCGCCATGGCCGAGGATAATATGCTCGCGCTGATGAAATGGTTGGATCCGGGTAAAAAGCCGCTGCTGATGCAGATGACGAACAAGGATTATGAAGGGTACAGAAGGAAAGTGGGATTGCCATCCCTGAGGTGAACACGGGTGTGGAACGCGGGTTAGAACGCGGATTTTTTTTGGGAACGCGGATGCCGCTGGTGACGCGGATTTTTTTGGGGGAACGCGGATGCCGCTGGTGACGCGGATTTTTTTGGGGGAACGCGCATGCCGCTGGTGCCGCGGATTTTTTTTGGGGGGAACGCGGATGCCGCTGGTGCCGCGGATTTTTTTTGGGAACGCGGATGCCGCTGGTGCCGCGGATTTTTTAGCTGCCTGCGGCAGCAGTGGGGGAGTGTCTGGCTTTTTCGAATATTTTTCTTTTAAACTCGGGTGTTTTACCAAAGTTCAATAAAAGACCCACTTCCATTTCGGAACATTTAAGGTAGTTGATGAGTTGAAATTCATGTGCAGGAATGAGCGTTTCAGAAGCTTTAATTTCAATGATTATCGTTGATTCTGCAATAATATCGCTGATATATTCGCCTACAATTATACCTCTGAACCGGACAAATATTTTACGGTGTGCCTCCACCTGTATACCTTCCTGTTGGAGTGCATAAAATAATGCGTTTTGGTATACCTTTTCAAGAAAACCATATCCAAGTTCATTATAAACCTGGTAAAAGATATGAATAATTCGACTGGTTAATGTTGCGTGTTTCATTGGAATTCGGGAAAATTAGTGTCTGCATACGAAATTAGGCCCTTTTCAGAACAATTCCAACACCAACTCAAAAAATGCTGCCGAAGGCAGCAAAAAAATCCGCGTCACCCGCGTCATCCGCGTTCCAATCAAAAAAATCCGCGTCACCCGCGTCACCCGCGTTCCAATCAAAAAAAGCGGGGACACCCGCGTCATCCGCGTTCCTCTCAAAAAAATCGGGGTCACGCGCGGGTGCCGCGGGGGACGCGGATTTTTTTGATTGGAACGCGGATGACGCGGGTGACGCGGATTTTTTTGCTTGGAACGCGGGTGACGCGGGTGACGCGGATTTTTTTGATTGGAACGCGGATGACGCGGGTGACGCGGATTT
>JAEUUS010000150.1 GCA_016787545.1 Saprospiraceae bacterium | reverse complement strand
GGATATGTTTCTGAAGGAGTTAATCCGGAAACCGGCGACCTGGATTTCAAGGATGTCAACGGTAATGGAATTTTTGATCCGGGTGATCGTACTATTATTGGCGATGGAAACCCTGACTTCACGTTCGGCCTGACAAACTCCTTTTCCTGGAAACGATTTGATTTCAATTTCTTCTTCCAGGGTAGTTATGGCAACGATGTATTTAATGCCACCAGGATTGATCTGGAAGGGATGTTCGATAGCAAAAACCAATCCACAGCGGTATTGCGTCGCTGGACTCCCGACAACCGCAATACTGACATCCCGCGTGCTGTTGGTAACGGGAATGTGGATAATGTGCGCAATTCCAGCAGGTTTGTGGAAGATGGTTCTTATGTACGCCTGAAAGCGATCACGCTTACGTACAACTTCAATCCCAAATGGTTTGGCAAATCCGGAATTACAGGTTTGTCTGTGTATGCTACCGGTCAAAACCTGCTTACCCTCACCAATTATTCAGGCTTTGATCCGGAGGTAAATGCCTTTGGCCTCAGTGCCACAGAACTTGGTGTAGATTACGGTACATATCCACAGGCTCGCACCTTAACCTTTGGCGTTAATGCCGAATTTTAATGATTTCTAAATCGATTTAAATGATGAAAAAGCTTTTATTGCTCTCAATCATAGCGTTCGGTATTCTGGTCAATTCCTCCTGCGAAAAGTTTTTGGAACTGGAGCCGGAATCTCAAGGCATTGCAGTGGGGAATACCAACGCAGATTCCATCCTGTTTAAATCTGCTTCAGAAGCGGAAGCCGCACTGGCTGGCGCTTACGCAGATTTTAAAAATGAATATTACCAGCTCGATTATTTCGTGAATGGTGATGCTCAATCAGACGACGCCTATGCCGGTGCAGATAATCCGGCCAATTTCCAGATCGACGATTATAAACTGGACGCAACCAATTCCAATGTGAGTCGGGATTGGAGGTACTTGTATTCCACCATTGGAAAATGCAATACGGTGATAAACAATGTACGACAGGTGAACGACCCGGCTATGACAAGCAATCGCAAAGAGGAAATAGTTGGTGAAGCATCCTTTATTCGGGCATTTATGTACTTCCAGGCCGTTCAACTTTGGGGAGATGTGCCCCTGCAATTGAAAGAGGTTAAAACCATCAGCGCCGCCAATCTGGATGAAATTTACCCTCAGATTTTTCCTGCCCGTTCTCCGCAGGCAGAGGTTTTTGCCCAGATAATTCTTGACCTGGAAACAGCGCTCGACAAGGTCCCTGCTACTGCCGCACACAAGGGTTTTGCCACAAAAGGAGCAGTGAATGCGTTACTTGCAAAGGTGTATGCCACACAGGAACCACATGATTGGAATAAGGTCAAGCAGTATTGCGATGCAGTAATAGCAGGCGGTTACGCCTTGGTAGCGGATTACGATCAACTTTGGGTGGCCGGAAGTGAAAACTCTACGGAAGCCATTTTTGAAATCAATTACAATGGCGGCGCTCCGGACGGCAATTGGGGAACCAAAATGTTTAGGGGGCTGGACTGGAAAAAATTCAATATTCCATCCAATGACCTGGTAGCCACGTTTGAAGCAGAAAATGACACCAAGCGTAAAAATGCCAGCATTGTATACGACAATGTGAGCGGTAAATGGTCGGACCCGCATTACCCGCAAACCAAATATCCATTTATCAACAAATGGCGCAACTTCCAGGAGGGCAGTGATCAGAATTACATTTTCATCCGTTTGGCCGACATTCTGCTGCTTAAAGCGGAAGCTTTGAATGAGTTAGGGGACCAACCGGGCGCTGCAGGGTTGGTGAATCAGATTCGTTCCCGTGTTGCCCTTGGCCCAACACCTGCCACCACACAGGCAGATATGCGGCTGGCCATTGCCAAAGAGCGTCGTTTGGAGCTTGCTTTCGAAGGGCATCGCTGGTATGATTTGAAACGCACTGGCAAAGCCATTGAAGTAGTGAATGCTGTAACCGATCATACCGGTCAGCCAATTGGCTATAACCTTACCCCGGAAAGGCTTGTTTGGCCCATTCCACAAGCTGAATTGGATAAAAATGGCAGGTTGACACAAAATTCCGGTTATTGATTGGTAGGGTCTTGACGTGTTTGCCGGGAATTAAGTGCCTGTTTAATTTTCGGCAAACACCGACCTTCCGGAAAAATTTTCAATACCATGATACAACTTTCCGGTAGGTT
>JAEUUS010000133.1 GCA_016787545.1 Saprospiraceae bacterium | reverse complement strand
TCAACACGGTAAAAAAGGTGTCGAAATGAATCTCCACCGAGGCGTCCTGCGCTTCCAGGGTGCCGTTGTTGCAGTATTTCACCACGTAATAGTTGTCAAAACAACGACGCAACAGGGGGGTAGACAGGGATACATCCATGGCTGCGCACAGCATATTGGCTTGCAAGGCAAAATCATGGCCTTCTGTGGGCATATCCGTTACCACTACCCCGAATAGCGTGTCCTGACAAGCGTCCCAAAGTCCATTGGGTTTGTGCAGAATAACATCGAAAGTGCCCGGAACGGCAGCAATATTGTATTTGCCTGTGAGTGTGGTTACGCCATAATAAGTGTCTGTTCCGTTGGTTGCTTCCACCGTCCAGCCTTGGATGCCGGGTTCGCCGGCATCGGAGGTGCAGCTGGTATTCTGGTCGTTGAACACCCTGCCGATGATGCGTGATACATTATCGCCACAGGCATCCACTACAGCGCTGTTGTTGACGTCGCCTACTTTGATGCCAATAAAATCTGCGGTATTAAGGTCTGCCTGCAGGTTGGTTATCGTTATAGCGGATGGCGGCGCGGGCACGAATGGATTGTTTTGGTCGGGGAACACGTAATCTTTCCGCACGAACCTGAAACTACCGGCTGGAAATTCCTGGATCTGGTTGATGATGAGTTGGCGGATCAGAGCGGTATCCTGGGCATTGATAGAATTGGAGCCATCCACATCTGCGGCCAGGATTTTGTATGGCGAGTTTAAGGGTTCCAGTCCATCCATATGCTTGACTATCAGTACCAAATCAAAGGTAGAAACCCCGTTCAGAGGCCCTCCTTCGCAGGAAACGGGAGTGATCTGATAGTCGCCACCGGCTTCCAGGGTAAAGCTGAAATGGCCGCTTGGGTCGGTGATAGCCACCTGATTATCGGAGCCGGTTAGCAATACCCGGAATTGGTTCATCGGAACACCAGCCTCGGTTTCCAAACGTCCGGAAACCGTAAACTGCTGGGCAGTGGCTATTTGTGCCAAACAGATCAGCAAGCCGAGTAAGTAAGTTTTTGTAAGTGTGTTTTTTTTCATGGGAGATTGATTTATGCGGGTGAACCAATTTTCACGATACAAAAGTGCGGGGTGTTGTTGGGGATGTCAAAGACATTTTTTGTATTTTGTAACAAAATAAATAATGCATATTATTTTATAAAATATTGATTATCATAATTAAATAAAATAATTTTGTAACAAAAAAGTATAAACAATCGTTTTGTTTTGTGTCGATAAACTAAGGGGACAAAACATTAGGAGCCTAAGCATTAATGGAGAATCCCCTGTCACATCACGACAAAATCCGCGCTCAAAATTTCCCCTGAAGGTAATTTGGCATTAGTTCAACAGTCTGGCATTGTTACTTTTCTTTTTGCTTGCCCAAAAAGAAAAGTAACCAAAAGAAAAAGGGTCCCGAGTACTCGGGAGCAAAGCCAACGACCTGCGGGGATTGCGCTGCTTTTTAACCGCAGGCCGTCGTATTTAGCATCATCGTGCTGTACTGCCGGTTAAAAAGAAGGCGCTCCCTCCTTACGTCGGGACCATCCCCTTCGGTCGGGCTTGCCTCGCAGACGGCGGGGCCCTGGGCAGAGGATTGGTGAAAATTCTGGTGTCTTATTCTGTGGATAATTTAAGACTTTGAAAATTTCTTAACCGGTAAAGGGGACAAACGAGATGCTACGCCCTCCCTTAATCTTGGCAAACCTATGATTTAAACCATGAACAGAAGTAAACTCATCCAATTACTTCAGGTGTTTTCCAGATCGGAATTGCGGGAGCTGGGCCGTTTTTTGGCCAATCCGGCGTTTAACGCGCGTCAGGAAGCTGTTCCTTTGCTGGACATATTGGTCAAAACCGGCCTCTCCGGCAAAGCCTGGCCTGACAAAGAACAGGTTTTTTCGACCATTTTCCCTAAACTGGCTTACGACGACCATCGTTTGCGAATGGCTATGTCGGCCCTGCTGACTGGCGCGGAGAAATACCTCGCTGTGACCGATTTTTTGCAGGATGCACCGGCATTTCAGTCGCGGCTAAGCAAGGTGTTGCGCAGCAGGAACAAACCGGAGGCCGCCGGACAATCCCTGCGGGCTGGTGCGGCGGCGCTGACGGCCCAACCCTTGCGCCATGCCGAATTCCAACTGGAGCAGTACCGGTTTGAGGAGGAGCAATTCCGGATGCTGCTGGAAGGACCGGAAGCAGCTCAGGGACAGCCGCAGGTACTTTCCGATCAATTAGACACCGCTGTACTGGCCTTGAAATTGCGACAAGCCTGCTCCCTGTGGGCTTACCAGTCGCGCTACAATGTGCCCTGCGATTTTCAATTGGTAGAGGCATTGCTGCCTTTTGCAGAACGACATTTGCACACTCCTGCGGTAGCCTTGTACTACCACTGCTTCCGGGCCATGACTACTCCGGGCGATACCCGGCATTTTCTCACTTTTAAGCAAGATCTACTGGCACATGGCCCCCTTTTTCCGCCGGAAGAACTGCGGGATCTATTCATCCTGGCCAACAATTTTTGCACCCGCCGGTACAATGAAGGCGACCACTCCTTTTTACCTGAGCACCTGGACCTCTACCGCATTGGGTTTGACCGGAATTATTTTTTGTCGGAAGGTATTTTATCGCGTTTTACCTACCTGAACGCCGCCACCATCGGGCTGGTGATGCAGGAATATGCCTGGACGGAAAAATTGATCCGGGAACAACAGGCGTTTCTGGAGCCCGCCTTCCGGGAATCGATGTATGCCTTTAACATGGCCCGA
>JAEUUS010000122.1 GCA_016787545.1 Saprospiraceae bacterium | reverse complement strand
GGTAGTAACGGTGAACAAGGAGAGCAGGCACACGAAGAATGAGCAGAAACGCTTCATTTTGAAATGCTGAGAATTAATTGGTTCTAACATGCAATAGCCTGTGTTGCCGGCAAAAAGGCGTTTAATCTGCAATTAAATGATCGGACAAGACTTGAATTTTGGCAAAGCCTTGATTTTGTAGAATCGGTAAATAAGGGAAAGTTCAGGACCTCCGCGACGGTCAGAAATCAATTCACCTGCACGGGAAAAAGCATCCCAGTCAAACGTAGCGCCAAAAATCCAGGTGCCGTAAAAGACCTCCACTCTTGGCACCAATGAGTTGTTGTACCTGTGGCGCCAGTCGGCCCCAATTTGAAGGGCAAGTTCTTTGTAGCGTTGCTCACGAAGATGCATCCTTACGCCACATCCGTAAACGATTTCACTGTAACCTCCCTGTTTTTGATACAGCCCCTGTGCCAAAAAATCAAACTTTTCAGACAATTGAAACAATCCTAAACCATATACGGTCCATTTATGGTATAACCGAACTTCGTCTTCATCTGTTACGGAAGAAGCCCAGAAGTCGTGTGCTGGACGGTTAATATGGTGAGCGGCAAAACCCAGGTCGAATCGGGTTCGTTTTTGCGCAGCTTGCATCCGCAGATTAGCACCGGCACTGAAGTCAAAATATTTCAAAGAAGTAACGGTGAGGTCTTCCGAAATTGCCGCACTTGGGTCGTACATACCATCTATATACTGTTCGCTGAACGTAACCTCATCTGTATCAAACGAGCGTTGGCCAAACATCGGAGTTGCGCCAACTGTAAGGTAATTGGTTCGGTTTATCGGCAATGTTATGGCTAATGGAATCCCTACCTGCAATGATTGCAGGGCCAACTCCCCTTGTTTATCGTAATTCACTAGAAGGGAGGCCGTCACGAAGCGGTTATAACGGCCTGGCTTAAGGTAAACTTTGTTCTCAACGGAACCTGAAACCGTTGAATAAGGTACCGGAACGGTGCGCCATTGCTTGCGATAATTGGCCACAAAGCGCAAATCCCCTCCAAACACCCCGGCAAGTCCAGGACTTAAATTCAGAGGCGAATTGCCAAATTGCGAAAAATGTATGTCCTGCGCGACAAGAGAACTTGTCGTCAGTGTTAGCGCCAACAAAAATGCCCGACGCAGTGCGGTGAGTAGCGTAATAGTGTTCACAATCGAGTCGTTTAGCATTCGGACAATCAATCCTGATAAACAAAATTGATGCCTATAATGGGTTTCAATAAGGCTTGTTTTGTCGCATATATGGCAAATACCGTCAATTGAATCTTATTCATTGACATGACATTTCCACAAAGGGATATGAACCAACAGTACTACGATGAGATGGACTAAAAAGTAAAAAAGGGGTCGATTTAGGCAGAGCCACAGTCCATAAAACGGGGAGAATCCGGCGGTAAATGTAATACAATGTAGCCTTTGGCCAAGAATCATGCCAAAACTGCAAGGTTGTATGAAACCGCACGTTATACTTTTTTTCAATACAGGTTACCTGCTTGAAAGTTTGGATTATCACAATACAAGGGAACGATTAAATCACAGAACGTTTCAATTCTGGGCCCAAATCTAGCTAGAATGGTTTAAACAGACAAACAAAGATGTCCTTTAAACTCGAATATTAATTATTATAATTAGTTAAAGTCCGTTCTTAGACCTGGGTTGTTTTCCATTTTCCCCTTTTAAACAGCCAAAAAGCTGCTATAGCCATGCCTGATTCTGCAATGATTATGGTCCAATAAACACCTGCTTCCCCCCATTCCAATTTTAGAGCCAACAGCCAGGCAAGTGGTATTTCAATAAGCCAAAAGAATACAAAATTCAGCAGGGTAGGGGTAAACGTATCTCCGGCGCCATTGATCGCCTGGGTAATGATCATTCCCCATCCATAAAAAACATAACCACCGGCAATGATTCGCAAAGCCATTGCGCCGGAATGAACGATTTCAGGGGTTTGTGTGAACAAACCAACAAGGTCTTTGGCGCCAAACAAGCACAATATGGCTATGCCACCAAGAAAAAACATGTTGAAAAAACCAGCTCTTATGGCTGATTTTTCTGCACGATCCGGTTTGCCAGCGCCAAGATTTTGGCCAACTAATGTGGCAGCTGCATTGGCCATTCCCCAGGAAGGCAGTAAGCAAAATATGACAATACGGATGGCTATGGTATAACCTGCTACAACCTCTTTGTCAAT
>JAEUUS010000115.1 GCA_016787545.1 Saprospiraceae bacterium | reverse complement strand
GAAGCTGCCTTGCTGTTCCTTCCAAAAAGCAGAAAACACATACCTGACCGGCAAATCGTCGGAAATATTCGCCCAGGCATATTGGTATTCGTACATTTTACCCGTCAGAATCCAGAATAAGATACCAATAACCCCAAAAGTGGTTAAACCATGCAGCAAAAAAGAAAACCGGCCCAACTTGCGCCAACCGGAAAATGCTTCCGAGTCTCTTTGTCGGGTAGCCATAAAATAGGCTGTTGCCGACAACAGGGCTGCAACAAACGATAAGATCGCCAGAAAATGACCTAGTTGCCCCGGAAGCAGGTGTTCACCAATATATTCCATAATTGACTTCTTTTTTTGCGCCGCAAAAGTAGTCAGAAGGCTGGTGTAATTTAGCGCATGTTTTTACTTCCGTCTGAAAATCACCAACATGTGCTTTAAGGTATTCTGGTACTTTGCCAATTTAGGAGTAGCCAGTCCCCTTGTTTTCTGCGGTAAATTGCCGAATACAACAGTCGAATAGCAAAATCGTTGCCATTTAGGACACCTTTTACAGCAACCGTTCCATTCACCAATGCAGTTTTCCCGTATAATCTAACAGAAGCCTTTTCTCTGTTCATGGATAGGTATATCAGTTTTTGGGAAGCAATTGCCTGAAGATGGTCCGTTTTGGATTCAACTAGCGCATTGGAGTGGACATAGATCAAATCAGCAGACAACATGGGTGAGAGCCTTGTTGTATCCATATGAACCATGGCATTAAATCTTTGCAACTCAGCATCCAGCACTGCATTTTGGATTTTGGTTTGTCCTAAAACCGTTGAAATGCTCCACCAAAAAATCAGAGCCGTGAATTTTATCTGTAATGTCATAAAAAAAGAAATAATGGCTAAAGGTACGGCATAACCTATAGATGCCCCATGTCAGGAAAAGTGGTAAATCTTCCAGATTGACAAAAATCCGACATTCTGTGATGTTGTTTTGGCTGGATTTTTGCTGTATTATTTACTTTTAAGTCGCATTTCTGGTATTTTTTCTTGTACCAGCCTTTTTAATCTTCCAAAATTCAGTTCATGAGCCGATTACACATTACACTTTTCCTTTTCCTGTTTTCCCTACTCTCTCTACAAGCGCAACAGTATGGTGTTTGTATGGAAGTAGTTGCCTCTGGCGGAGGTACCGGCTTCCAGGGAAACCGTTATTTTGCCTGGACCATTGGAGAATCTTTTGCCTCCACTATTACAGACAATGGCTTTTTATTTACTCAGGGATTCCATCAGCCTGATCCTTGTGGAAAAGACTTCGTGGGGGCATATGATTTAGCTGATTGGGGGGTTGCCGTTTTTCCGAATCCCACCGAAGGCCCAATCATGGTGCGGTTTGACTCAGGGAAAAAGGGCGTACTCCACGCTACGGTGTTCAATCTTTTGGGTAGCCTTGTCTCTGCCCAACAAATCCTGGCGAATCCGGAAGGATCCCTCATTGACGCTTCCAATTGGCCGCCAGGGGTGTATTTGCTCCAGTTGCAAGATCCGCTTACCAGGGCCTCCTCTACCCTACGGGTAGTTCGTATCTAAAGAAATTTCCGATTTAAGTAGAAGTTCGGGCAGTTAGTCTGCTTGTGCTTTCTCGACGTTTATCCCTTCAACCGTTCATTCCAACAACGATTACACACTTATGAACCAGCGTTTCCTACTCCTTCTGTTGGTATTGGTAGTTAGCAGTTTCACTGCTTTTGCACAAAACAACGTTCCACAAGGCATTAACTATCAATGTATTGTGCGAAACCACCAAACAGGAGACCCTATTGCCAACCAAACCGTAACGCTTTTATTTGCCATTCGGAATGGTAGTCCAACCGGATCGGTAGATTATCAGGAAAAACATATAAGCGCCACCAACGATTTTGGTTTGGCAACCCTGATTATTGGTCGGGGGCAGCCTCAAATTAGCACCTTTCCGGCCATTGATTGGGCCGCAGGTTCCAAGTTTTTAACCGTACTTCTGGAGACATCTCCCAATGTTTTTGACGAAATCGGCACTTCTGAATTATTAAGCGTACCATTTGCCCTTTATGCGCAAAACGGTGGCGGAGGAGGAGGTAGCGACAATTGGGGTAGTCAAACAGCTTTTACCAACAATGGACTTTCCGGAAACGGTTTGGCCAACAACCCGATTGGTTTAGCCCAACAAGGCGCGCAAAACGGTCAGGTTTTGAAATGGAATGGCACTGCATGGACACCCGCGGATGATATCCAGGGTACCGGAACAGGTGGTGGAACCGTTACTCAGGTCAACACGGGTGTTGGCTTACAAGGTGGGCCTATTACCACCAGCGGAACCATAGGGCTTACAAACACAGGCGTACAAGCCGGCATCCACGGTAGCGCAACGGAAATCCCTGTGATTACTGTTGATGCCCAGGGCAGGATCACACATGTTGAAAAGGTGATTGTTCAACCAGGCGCTGTTGGCTTAAATAGCGGGAATGGAATAGAAGTTGTATCCAATTCTTTCAACAATTTTACCATCAACAACCTTGGCGACCTTAACGGAACTGATGATGTTTTGCTGAATACAGCGCATGATGGTGACGTGAGTGGTTTGTACAATAATTTGCAGTTAAAGGCGAATGTAGTTACAGCCAATGAATTGAGTAACGGCTCAGTAACAGCTCCCAAGCTTTCCGATATGGGCGCCAACAGCGGTCAGGTTTTGAAATGGAACGGCACTGCCTGGGCCCCTGCTGCAGATGAGTCAGGAAACGTAAACCTCAACAATGGCGCAGGTATCAGCATAACCGGAGCTGCCCCAAACTTTACCATCACCAACACGGGTGATACCAACGCGAATGATGATCTCACAACAGCCTCACAGGCTAATGGTGATGTAACCGGACCTTTTAACAATTTACAGATTAAAGCAGATGCCGTAACGGCAGCAGAAATTGCCAATGATGCCGTTGGTTCGACTGAAATTTTGGATGGTTCAGTGGCTACGGCCGAACTTGCCGCAAATGCTGTTACGGAAGTGAAATTGGCAGATGGCGCTGTAATCACTCAAAAACTCGGCAACGATGCTGTTACATCCATTAAAATTGCCGACGGTACAATAGCCACCGCAGATATTGCCGATCAGGCTGTAACAGGAAATAAAATTGATGACATGAACGCCGCTAACGGTCAGGTATTAAAGTGGAACGGAACTACCTGGGCCCCGGCAGCCGACAATACCGGAAACTTCAACGTACTCGGCGGAATTGGCATCGATGTAACACCTTCCGGGAACGTATTTGTAGTGAATAACAGCGGCGACATAAATGCCAATGATGACCTCACGGATGCCACACAATTCAATGGTGATGTTTCCGGCCCCTTCAACAACCTTCAGATCAAACCTGGCGTTGTGGGCAACCTGGAAATGGCGGCAAATGCCATTGGTACTGCAAACCTGATTAATGGCGCAGTAACCGCAGCCAAACTGAATAATATGAATGCCTTGAACGGGCAGGTACTTCAGTTTAACAACGGCGCCTGGTCGCCAGTTACACTTGCACCTCAGGGCGACAATTGGGGAGCACAAACAGTTGTGCCCAATAACACCCTTTCCGGTAACGGCACTAATGGCAGTCCTTTAGGTCTTGCTCAACAGGGTGCAGCCGACGGTCAGGTTTTACGCTGGAACGGCGCAGCCTGGGCGCCTGGCACCATTCAGGTTGGCGCAGCCCTCTCTGGGAACGGAACCGTTGCCAATCCGATCAATCTTGCACAACAAGGTGCATTGAACGGACAGGTACTCCAGTGGAACGGCGCTGGATGGATTCCAGCCAATCCGGCAGCCGGGGATAACTGGGGCGCACAATCCGCCGCAGTAACGGCACGCTTATCTGGAAACGGCACCGCTGGCAATCCACTCGATCTTGCCTCTCAGGGCGCTGCAAATGGTCAAATTCTACAATGGAATGGCGCCTCCTGGGCGCCTGCAAATCTGCCAGCAGGTGATAACTGGGGTAGCCAAAACGTTCAAACCCTTGGTACGGAATTAAGTGGAAATGGCACCGCAGGATCTCCACTGAAACTTGCTCAGCAAAGCGCAAATGTTGGCCAGGTATTACAATGGAACGGCGCTAACTGGACGCCTGCCAATCAGGCCGCCGGCGATGATTGGGGTGCTCAATCTGCCACGGTAACAGCACGGTTAACCGGCGACGGAACAGCAGGAAACCCCTTGGACCTTGCCCCTCAAGGCGCGGCTCCCGGCGAAGTATTAAAGTGGAACGGTATGGAATGGGTACCAGGGCTCGACAATGCTGGCGGGACAGGAGATGTGTATAACGAAGGTGCCGGGATCGACATTACCGGAACAGCACCAAATTTCCTGATCACCAATACCGGTGATTTGGACAATACCAATGAATTGCAAACACTTTCGCTTGTTGGCAATCAATTGAGTATTTCCATGGGCAATACTGTGAACCTTCCTGCGGCGCCTAATTATGTAGCCGGAGCCGGCATTGATATTACAGGCAATACGATTTCCAATACCGGGGATGCTGATGCAAACCCAAACAATGAATTGCAAACACTAGCAATAGCCGGCAATGCACTCAGCATTTCAAACGGCAACACTGTTAACCTTCCTGCAGGTATAACCTATGATGCAGGCGCCGGAATCGACATTACCGGAACCACCATATCCAATACCGGAGATGCCGATGCAAACCCTGCCAATGAGCTGCAAAATTTGTCGATTGTTGGGAATACGCTTAGCATTTCCAATGGCAACAGCGTAAACCTGCCAACTGGTACTACTTATACGGCAGGCGCCGGTATTGACCTTACAGGCAACGCTATTACCAATATTGGTGATTTGGATGCTACCAATGAATTGCAACAGCTTACGCTCAATGGTTCAGTGCTGGAAATAAGCAATGGCAACGATGTTGACCTGGCTCCATTGTTGAGCATGGGAGG
>JAEUUS010000114.1 GCA_016787545.1 Saprospiraceae bacterium | reverse complement strand
TGGCAGGTTGACACAAAATTCCGGTTATTGATTGGTAGGGTCTTGACGTGTTTGCCGGGAATTAAGTGCCTGTTTAATTTTCGGCAAACACCGACCTTCCGGAAAAATTTTCAATACCATGATACAACTTTCCGGTAGGTTCAAACTCTGCGCGCTGGCGCTATTCCTGGGTTGCTCGGCAAATGCCCAAACCCTGAGCTGCATGACCTATAACATTCGACTTGAGGTAGCCTCAGATGGCGAAGATGCCTGGGAGCATCGGCGTGAGTATTTAAGTGACCAAATCAGGTTTTACGAGCCGGATGTTCTGGGTATTCAGGAGGGATTGCCTCAACAAGTTAGTTTTTTGCAACAAAAACTGACTGATTATGCATCCGAAGGAACCGGCAGAGAAGGGCAGGGTAGAGGAGAGTCAACACATATCTTTTTCAAAAAAGAGCGCTTCCGAAAACTGGAAACGCACACTTTCTGGCTTTCCCCAACACCTGATACTGTTTCCATGGGTTGGGATGCTGCATGTTTGCGGGTATGTACAGCTGTTTTGCTTTACGACAAGAGAACCCGTGAGAAGCTTTGGATCTTCAACACCCATTTAGATCACATGGGTGAAATGGCCAGAAAAAATGGCGTGGCGCTGATTTTGGAGAAAATGAAAAAGCTTAATCCGCAAGGTTTTCCAGTAACGCTGATGGGCGACTTTAATGCGTTACCGGAATCTGAGGTTATCCAATGGGTAAAAAAAGAAATGGACGACACGCAGTTGCTTTCTGAAAACAAATCCTTTGGACCAGAAGGAACCTTTAACGGATTCAAATTCCTGGAGCCGGTCCGCAAACGAATCGATTACATTTTTTTATCGCGATCCAGCCATTGGAAAGTACACAAACACGCTGTATTGAGCGATTCAAAAAACTTGCATTACCCATCAGACCATTTCCCGGTTTGGGTAGAATTTCATTATTCAAAAATAAAAAAACACTGATCCTGGATCAGGCAGACAACACATGAAAACCTATTTTTGGCTTGTCCTACTTTTCTTTGGCAGCGCATGCAGTCAGAAATCCACACCTGAGGTGGCCACCATGGTGAATACTGACTTGAAAAGATCGGTTCGTGTTTATACTACTGCCGATAGTACCCAATTACGGCTAACACCTACAGAAACACTCACTTTCACGCCATTTGGACAACCATTTGAAAACCAGGCGTGTGTTTTTCTGGATCCAAAACATCAATTTCAAACGTTCCTGGGCATTGGTGGGGCTTTAACCGATGCTTCTGCTGAAACATTCGCCAAGTTGCCTGCTGCCAAACAAACAGAACTATTACAAGCATATTTTGATGCCGAGAACGGAATTGGCTATACCATTGGCCGAACGAATATCAATAGCTGTGATTTTTCCAGCGATATGTATACGTATGTAAAGGAGGGAGATTTTGCGCTCCAATCCTTCAATATTGGGCACGATGAACGGTATAAAATACCTTTCATTCAAAAAGCAATGGCTGCATCCAAGGGCAAAATGAACTTGTTCGTTAGTCCCTGGAGTCCTCCAGCCTGGATGAAAGACAACAACAATATGCTTCAGGGGGGTAAGCTCAAACCGGAAGCATTTCAATCCTGGGCAAATTACTACGTAAAGTTCATCCAGGCTTACGAAAAAGCCGGCGTTCCGGTGTGGGGGTTGTCCGTTCAAAACGAGCCTATGGCCAAACAAACCTGGGAGTCTTGTATTTATACGGCAGAAGATGAACGGGATTTTGTTAAAAATTTCCTGGGCCCAACGTTAAAACAAAACGATCTTTCTCAAAAAAAGCTCATTGCCTGGGATCATAACCGTGATCTGCTTTATCAACGAGTTTCCACTTATTTGAGTGACCCGGAAGCGGCCAAATATATTTGGGGCATCGGTTTCCATTGGTATGAAATCTGGAACGGTGGCCGTCAATACGAAAATGTAAAGCGAGTACACGAATCTTTTCCGGATAAGAATCTATTGTTGACAGAGGCTTGTAATTATCCGTTTGCCTGGGAAACTTTTGATGAATGGCATTGGGGAGAGCAATATGGCGAAAATATGATCCATGATTTTAATAACGGAGCGGTAGCATGGACCGACTGGAACATCCTGCTTGATGAAACCGGGGGGCCGAATCATGTGAACAATTTCTGTTTCGCACCCGTTCACGCCAAAACCAAGGAAGGTTCCCTGCATTACATGAATTCCTATTACTACATAGGCCACTTTTCGAAATTCATTAAACCAGGCGCCAAACGTATCATTAGTTCTTCCAACAGGGCTCAATTGCTCACCACTGCTTTCCTCAATCCAGACGGCAGTATTGCAGTGGTGGTGATGAATCAAACGAAGGAAAAGATTGCGTACCGGATGTATCTGGGAAACAAAGCGGTTGAACTAAGCAGCCTGCCACACTCCATTTCCACCCTGATTCTTTAATAAATCCAGCATGTATCATTCAGGCTCAATGTCATTTATTCCGATGCCTCATTTTTGGTTTTTGTTGTTGTTTCTTCATGTTTGGGGATGCAAACCCAAACCGGATGAGGAATTACCCACACCTGCACCGATATTGCCTGTACAGGTATGGACTACCTCCGGAAATGCAGTCAACTTATTATATGGTAAAACCATTGATTTTGCCGAGGGTAAAGACGATCGGTTCCCTACTATCCAACTGGATACTGCCCAGCGTTTTCAAACGGTAGAAGGGTTTGGATATACACTTACGGGTGGAAGCGCGCAGTTGTTGTACCAAATGGGCGCTCAGGAACGTGCAGCATTATTACACGAAATTTTCGGCAGTTCGGGGCAGGGGAATGCCGTGAGTTATATCCGTATTAGTCTGGGCGCTTCAGATTTAGATCCTGAGGTGTTCAGTTACAATGATCTTCCTTCCGGACAAACAGATCCTGATTTACTGAAGTTCAATCTTTCACGGGATACCCTTTACCTTATTCCGGTGCTGAAAGAAATTTTGGCTATCCGGCCTAATCTTACCTTGATGGCCTCGCCCTGGAGTGCGCCCAAATGGATGAAAACCAATAACAGCAGCGTAGGCGGCAACCTTAAGCCGGAGTATTATGGTGTTTATGCACGGTACTTTGTTAAGTACATACAATCGATGCAACAACAAGGGATCCGGATTGATGCGGTTACTCCACAAAATGAACCTCAGCACGGCGGAAACAACCCCAGTCTGGTGATGTCGTTCCTCCAACAGGCTGACTTCATCAAAAATCACCTTGGTCCGGCGTTTCAGCAGGCCGGGTTGGCTACCAAAATCATCATTTGGGACCACAATTGCGATAATGCAGCTTATCCCATTGCTATTTTGGACGATCCCGCTGCCAAGCCATTTGTTCATGGATCAGCCTTTCATTTATATGCCGGCGATGTGGGCGCTTTATCCCAGGTTCACAATGCTCATCCTGATAAGGGATTGTATTTTACTGAACAATGGACCGGCTCCACTAGTAATTTTAATGAGGATCTCAAGTGGCACATCAAAAATGTGATCATTGGCACCATGCGGAATTGGAGCAAAGTTGCGCTGGAATGGAACCTGGCTAATGATCCCAATTTTGAACCACATACGCCTGGTGGTTGTACCCAATGTAAAGGCGCTGTAACTATTGATGGTTCAAAAGCTGCTAAAAATGTAAGTTTTTATATTGTAGCGCAGGCCTCTAAGTTTGTTCCACCGGGTTCTGTGCGGGTGTATAGTAATTTACTGACTGAATTGCCCAATGTTGCGTTTGTAACTCCAGAGGGCAAACAAGTGCTCATTGTATTGAACGAAAGTGCGCAACTCAAAACCTTTAACATTCAGGTTGGCAACCGTTGGATTACGGGATCCTTGTACGGAGATACGGTAGGGACCTTTGTTTGGTAATTACCTGGTGAAATATATGTGTTGTGCAAATGGGTCGGGAGAACATCCCGGCCCATTGTATTTTA
>JAEUUS010000111.1 GCA_016787545.1 Saprospiraceae bacterium | reverse complement strand
TCCGCTACAATGACCTGTAATTCAGACCAGGCGGATTCATAAGTCAGGGTTTCGTCGGTGTTCTTTTTCATGTGCATCATTTCATAAACCACACTTTTTCCTTGTTATCCGCATCTCCATTGTAATTGATCATGATTTCATCGCCGGCAGCAATGGGCTTAATGCAATAAAAATCAATGGTTTGTGCATCAAAATCCATCCCATACTCGGCATTGGGTTCGTAAGAGTGGTTGTAAAAGGAGCCATACCCCATACAGAACGCAAACCATTCTCCCTTTTCGCCCCAGTCGAAATAATAATCGTCGAGTACGGTTTTGCGGACATCCGCGAGTTCCTCTTTAGGGAACAGGATAATAGGACAAACTTCTATAACCTCTCCTGGTTCGATATCCCGGCCGGCGAACACGCCTTTGCCATGTATTTCAGAATAGGCTACATAAATGGGGGCTTGCTGTAAGGACATGTTATTGGATCAGGCGGCCTGAACACTGCTTACATTAGCAGCGGCCTCACGTTTTTGTTTCTTTTCGGCATACGCCACTGCGGCTTCACGCACCCAGGCGCCATCCTCCCATGCCTTGCGGCGGGTTTCGAGTCGCTCCCGGTTGCAGGGGCCATTACCTTTCACTACGTTCCAGAATTCTTCCCAGTTGATGGCTCCGAAATCGTAGTGCCCGCGTTCCTCATTCCATTTCAGGTCTTTGTCAGGATGTTCCAGACCCAGCACCTTGATTTGTTCTGCCACCATATCAACAAAGCGCTGGCGCAGTTCATCGTTGGTGAAACGCTTGATTTTCCAGCGCATGCTTTGCTCGCTGTGGGTAGATTCCCCGTCAGAAGGGCCAAACATCATTACCGAAGGCCAATACCAGCGGTTAATGGCATCCTGAGCCATAGCGCGTTGTTCCTTAGAACCATTGGCGAGTACCAACAATACTTCGAAACCCTGCCTCTGGTGGAAACTTTCTTCCTTGCAAACCCGCACCATGGCGCGGGCATACGGGCCGTATGAAGTTCTACAGATCGGAATTTGATTCAGGATAGCGGCGCCATCTACCAACCAGCCAATGGCGCCTACATCGGCCCAGGAAATGGATGGGTAGTTGAAAATAGAGGAATATTTGGCCTTGCCGGAGTGAAGTTCCTCGTACATGTCGTCGCGACTCATGCCCAGGGTTTCGGCCGCTGAGTAGAGGTACAAGCCATGTCCGGCCTCATCCTGCACTTTCGCCAACAAAATTTGCTTCCGTTTCAAGGATGGGGCGCGGGTTATCCAAACGCCTTCTGGCAGCATACCTACAATTTCGGAGTGCGCGTGTTGACTGATCTGCCGAAGCAAGGTTTTGCGGTAAGCATCCGGCATCCAGTCTTTGGGTTCGATGCGGATATCTGCATCAATTTTGGCCTGGAACTGGTCTTCCAGGGAAACCACTACCACAGCAGGATCGTTAGGTACCATGAGCGAATTGTAATTTGACAGATTGGTCGGTTTTTTTGAGGTGCAAAGTTACGGTGGTATAGACCAATGATTTATGCACTGATGCATATTTTGCACGAAACGTACATTTTGTAGAAATGTTCTGACATTTGTGCAGCCAAAGCAGCTAAGAGACAACCCGCGACGTTCCATTGACATCGTTAGTAGACTTCCATCGAAAGTCTGGTGATTCTGAATTGGAAATTTCAATTACACCCCCATTTTTTTGAAAAAATTACTCCATTTAATGTACCTTTGCGCCCCTATGAGAAAATCGTCTGGCTTTATTCTCCTTTTTGCTTGTTTTCTGGGATTTACTGCTTGCAAGAGCCCTTTTGAAAAAATCCGTACCAGCGGTAATGGAGAGTTGATTCTTAATACGGCTTTCAAGTATTACGAGAAGAAAAACTATCAGCGGGCTTTGACGCTGTTTGAATTGGTTATCAATACGTTGCGTGGAGATGCCAGGGCAGAAAAAGCATATTACGAATATGCTCAGTGCCACTATCAAACCAAACAATACTTATTGGCAGCCTTTTATTTCAAGAACTTTTCCAACACCTTTACCAATTCGCCACTTCGGGAGGAGGCCGCATTTATGTCGGCCTATTCCAATTATCAGATGTCGCCTTCTTTTCGACTTGAACAAAGTGCAACCATCTCAGCGATTGAAGAATTTCAGGTGTTTGTGAATTTATTCCCCAGTTCGACCAAGGTTGGTCAGTGCAACGAATTAATTGACGAACTTCGACGGAAACTGGAACAAAAAGCCTTTGCAGAAGGGCAACTGTATTACGATCTGAAGCAGTTTCAGTCTGCGGTTATTTCGTTCGACAATCTTTTGCGCGATTATCCGGAAAGTCCGGATGCGGAAAGAGTAAGATTTTTAATTGCGAAGGCCTCTTTTTTACTGGCTGAAAATTCTGTGGTAGAAAAAAAGGTTGATCGTTACGGCAATGCTATGACACGTTGTAATGACTTCCTCGAGAAATATCCTTCCGGCAAGTATGTCAGAGAAATCAAAGACATCCGGAAAAGTGCTGAATCTGCCCAGAAAGGGGTTCGGAAAAAACTTAAAAACGTGTAATTGCGTTTTTGCAACAAACATTCAATTATAAAAGCCTTTGGCTTTCGAGCCATTCACCAACCGATATAACATGAGCGATATCAAAACCAAGGCACAAGGTCTCGACCCCAACGTTCAACCCCGCGATGTGTTGGAACTTGTGGAAAAAACGGGCAATATTTACGAAAGCCTCGTGGTGATCAGCAAACGCGCACGCCAAATTTCCAGTGATTTAAAATGGGAAATCCAGCGCAAACTAGAAGAATTCGCTGTTCATACAGACACCATCGAAGAGGTTCAGGAGAACAAAGAACAAATTGAAATCTCCAAATTCTACGAGCGTTTGCCCAACACTGCCATCATTGCTGCACATGAATTTCTGCAGGATGATATTCAGTGGCGTTACACGGAAAACAAGGATTAATTCCTCCTTTACTTTGCCGAAGCGACATGAGTCATCACAGTATTGTGGTGGCTCATGTCGCATTTTACAACAGAGCTTTGGGAACCACAGAGGCACAAAGGGCACAACCAGTGTTTTTTGTGCCTCTGTGGTTCAACCTGATATTTGTGGTTTAAAACCTGCGAATTAATATTGAAACGCAAACTTTGTGAACCACAGAGGCACAAAGTACACAACCACTGTTTTTTGTGCCTCTGTGGTTCAACCTAATATTTGTGGTTTAATGCCTGCGAATTAATATAGTAGCACAGGCTTTGAGAACCAAAAAGGCACAAAGTTCACAACCTTTGTTTTTTGTGCCCTTTGTGCCTCTGTGGTTCAACCTGATATTTGTGGTTTAAAGCCTGCGAATTAATATTGAAACGCAAACTTTGTGAACCACAGAGGCACAAAGTTCACAACCACTGTCTTTTGTGCCCTTTGTGCCTCTGTGGTTCAACCTAATATTTGTGGTTTAATGCCTGCGAATTAATATAGTAGCACAGGCTTTGAGAACCAAAAAGGCACAAAGTTCACAACCTGTGTTTTTTGTGCCTTTTGTGCCTCTGTGGTTCAACCTAAGATTTGTGGTTTAAAACCTCCGAATTAATATAGTAGCGCATTGGTAACCAGCATTTTACCTTGCTCCCAAAAGCCCCGAAACAATGGATTGTCAATAAACAATACCACTTCCCCGGCGCCTATTTTTTGCACCAATACCACCGGTGTCTTTTTCAATTGTGGTTTGAATCTGCTGCCAATAAACCCGTAACTCTGGAAATTATCCTCCAGATATATCGGCGCATCCGCACGTTCCGGCATGGAAAATGCTTCCGACATGGTTTTCAGTGAGTGGTAATACTTGGGCATCCCATACGCCAGGGGA
The DNA here is from genome assembly GCA_016787545.1 of Saprospiraceae bacterium. Taxonomy (GTDB): domain Bacteria; phylum Bacteroidota; class Bacteroidia; order Chitinophagales; family Saprospiraceae; genus M3007. The sequence continues at coordinate 2,055 of JAEUUS010000111.1, read as the reverse complement.
TGGGTATTATCTACCGCACACTTCACAATAGCGCCCGGGAGTCCATCGCTTAATCCGTCCCTTTGGCGCACCGAATACGGTCGGTGTATCATGGATGAATCTTTTTTGGGCGCCTCTTTGCTTTTCAGGTCAAAACCTTCTTTATCGGCAAAGGCTTTTATCCCTCCTTCAAAAGCAATGATCCGACCACCTTTTTCCATCCATTTATTCAGGACAAGGAGGGTGTTTTCTTCCAGATTATACTGGCCATTTGGGAAAATGATGGCGCTATATTGACTTAAATTAATTCGATGGAGGCGATCCAATTCCAACATGGTGATGGACTGCTTCAAATCTGTTTCAAAAAAATGCCAGGTATGTCCAAAAGAATTGTCGTCTACATCATCCCCATACACCATGGCGACCTTAGGCTGTTTTATCAAATGGAACGCATCTGAACCGAGGTCTTTGCCCTTGGCAGAAAACCCGGAAAATACCGGAAACAGGCGTACATTATAACGTTCTGCAGCCTGATTGACCCATTGTTCCAGTTGGGGGAAATTGCGGTTATCTGCCTTGGAAATGGTGAAGGCGCCAGCTTCGTATTGTTGTTCTGCCAGCGTAAATCCTTCCGTTGCCGTTCTTACACGAACCCCTCTCCCAAGCAATTCAGTCACGAATTTAGCCTCCGCCAACGATTTGCGGTGTATGCACCAGGCGTATGGTGTTGCTGTTGCCAAATCCTTTTGTGGTCTATATGCCTCATAGGTCTTTTTGGGCTCCAGTCGTTCTTTCAAAGCGTATGCATCCAGCCCATGCGCAAAAATCAGCGACCAGGCTGTTATATCATAGGTCATGGAATCTGCCAGTTTTGCTTCCGGCTCAAAAAGTGCCTGAACCATCACGGAATGCGGCTGGAAAGCGCTGATTACCAAATCATTGGGATTGATGGATGCGCTTATTTCTTTTCCCGAAATATAATCAAAAGCTTTCACGCCACTAAGACCAGTCCCTACCCTTCCATAACGAATCTGATGTTGGTCCAGCAACTGGCAAAGGGTATTAACTTTATTGGGATCGTTGTTTTCCCGAATAATAAATGCTTTATACAAGCCCTGGGGCTGGCTGGATGTGCGTTTGTAGTACTCTCTAAAATTCTCCACCAGCAGTTTGGCACTCTTGCTACTTACTTCAATGGTTGACAAAGAAGTGGTGAGGTGATGCGCCATGCGGTCTGCCAAAGTGAGTGTGTCTCCGTTGGCCGTTTCCACAGCTCTGCCTCCACGTGGACCTCCGGCCTGTTCGTAGGTCATTCCGATAGCCCCGTTAAAAGTGGGATAAGTATCTCCATACGATGGATAAAACAGGTCAAAAACCTCTTTGGTAAAGTAGAACCAGTTATGATTATCAAAATGCCGGGCATTATTTTCTCCAATTTCTGCCTGGAAATCGCGTTGCCAGGGAGTAATCAATTCGTGCATGGGTTCAGCAGCTGGAGCGAAATAATAAGGATCGTTGATGCCTTGTTCGTGTACATCCGGATGTACATGTGGCAACCAGCGGTGATACACTTTGAGGCGTTGTTGGGTTTCAACTTGTGTTGCCCAGGCCCAATCCCTATTCAGATCAAAATAATAATGATTCGGTCGCCCGCCTGGCCAGGGTTCGCGGTGTTCCCGGGATTCAGGATCGGGATTCCGAATGGTATTGGAGGCCATTAGCTGCCAATGTGTATACCGGTCGTATCCATCCGGATTTAGGGATGGATCCAGAATTACAACGGTATTTTTCATCCATTCCTGTATTTTAGGATCCTTTTGTGTGGCTAATTGATACGCAAGATCCATACTGCATTCCGATCCTGAAGGTTCATTTCCATGTACACTCATACTCAACCAAACGATTGCCACGGGGTTCGACATATCCGGATTCCCATCAGCCATTCCGGCCATTCGAAGATTGTTGAGGCGGATTTGTTCCAATCGCATCATATTCTCCGCTGAAGCAAAAATGGCAATTTGTAGCGGCCGTCCTTCATTGGTTTTACCATATTTTTCCAGCCGCATAGTGGCAGTA
>JAEUUS010000101.1 GCA_016787545.1 Saprospiraceae bacterium | reverse complement strand
CCACCATTCAAACTCCTTTTTGGCTTCTTCCTCGCCCTTCCTCAAAATAGCCTGTGGCACCATAGCGCCGATACAGCAGGTGGTAGCAATGAGGCCCTCATGGTATTGCAGGATCAGCTCCTTGTCGATACGCGGGTATTTGCCATACAAACCTTCGATATAGCCCAGGGAGCAGAGTTTAACCAGATTGCGGTAGCCTTCCGGGTTTTTGGCCAGAAAAAGCTGGTGGTAGCGCTTGTCTTTGTCTTCCTTGGTAAAGGTTCGGCGGTGGCGATCGTTCACCACGTAGAATTCACATCCCACAATAGGCTTTACGCCTTCATGTTTGGCCGCTTCTGCTACGAATTGAAAGGCCCCGAACATATTGCCATGGTCCGTAATGGCCAGGGCTTTCATGCCATCAGCGGCCGCTTTTTTAAACAGTCCGGGAATGGAAGCCGCACCATCGAGCAGGGAAAACTGGGTATGGCAGTGTAGGTGTGCGAAATTGGGCATAGTGGAGAGGTGGTTTTCTTTGGTAATTTCTGGCTTCCTTGGTCTGGTTGGAGCAAATTTAAAACAATTCGTAGAAAGTTATTTGTTTAATCTTTCCACATTAACTCGTTGATGATTTCTCCATTCCTCTAAATTTATGTAGCCTGCTGGCATTCAATTTCTTATCCAATTGCATCAGGCACATATAATTTTCAATGCCCTTAATTTTGCCCTTTATACCCCTTCACCATCGCCAACAAAACCGCTCCATAGCGTTCCAATTTCACCCGGCCAATTCCTACCACTTTAGCCAAAGCTTGCCGATTGCCGGGCAAGGTTTGCACCAGTTCAAGCATGGAGCGGTTGCTGAGTATTTCATAAGGCTCCACCTGCTGTTCCTCGGCTTGTTGATCGCGCCAGGTCTTTAATTGTACAAATAATGAGGCGTTGGGTATGTTTTGTAAAGCATATGCTGATTTGCTTGGCACAAAAGTGCTTCTGGAACGCGAAAAATCCAGTTCTGCATCTGTTTTACTGCGCAGGTATCGAGCGGAAGAAAACCCTTCCTGAATAGCCACAAATGCGGCGTTTTTCACAAACAACTCTTTCTGCAAAACTTCCAATTGCTCTTGCAGCAGGTTTTTTACACTTTGATTATCCGTCATCAACGACAAGTTTTTGGATGATTTCAAGACTCCGTTTTGCAGTTGCTCCACAAAATAAATTCCAGCCTTTCGAAGTCTTTCCTGCAATACCTCATTTTCCTCAGGTAATTGATCCTGCCTGAAATACTGCACCAACTGCACCTTGAACCGCTCTGCCGGCAGGTGTATTTTTGTGTCAAACTGCTCGTACAATTCCTCCACCGGTTTTTGTGCCTCCGGCAGAAGTGCCCCGGCGTGTTCCCGGTACAATTTGTCCAGGTATATCAATTGTCGCTGAATACCACTGAAATCAAACATTTCCCGCAACATCGATTGCTGAAATTCTTCTTTGGAACGGGATAAATGCTGCCGATCCGGGGCATTTTTATCCGCCTCTTCGGTGTAGCGTTGCACCACCTGATCGGTTTTGACACTTGAAAGCACAATCTTGGAACGCAATACAATGCCTTCAAAACTTTTACAGCGACTCAGCGCCACATACACCTGCCCGTGGGCAAAGGCGGCCTGGGCGTCAATAATAGCCCGTTCAAAAGTGAGTCCCTGACTCTTATGAATGGTAATGGCCCAGGCCAGTTTGAGCGGGAATTGAGAAAAGGTACCCAGCACATCCTCCTTCACCTCCTTGCTTTGTTCGTTGAGGGAATATTTCAGGTTTTGCCATTCCACCCGACCAACAGAAATGGTTTCTGCATCGCCGGGGCAACGCACCAGGATATGCTCCTTGTCGAAACCGGTGATGATGCCGATTTTGCCGTTGTAATACCGTTTATCCCGGGAAAGGTCGTTTTTCACAAACATCACCTGGGCGCCCAGTTTGCAGTCCAGGCATTCTTCAGC
>JAEUUS010000061.1 GCA_016787545.1 Saprospiraceae bacterium | reverse complement strand
GCACGGGAAATATCACGGGCTAAAGTGCTGAACATAATTGCGCGAGGGGTGTGCTACACTTGAAAAGGCAAAAGTCGTAAAAAAGTTTTGCTCATGTATGAATCCATGAATACTCCTGCCGCTATTTTCGCCGGGATGAATTTGACTTTCCAGCTTGAAAGCCCAAAAGTGGCATTTTACCGTTATGGAATAGGGGACATTCCGTTGGTACTTCTCCATGGTTTTTGTGAAGACCAAAGCGTTTGGGCGCCTGTATTGCCCTATTTGAATGACTTGCCTTTACTATTGATCGATTTACCCGGATTTGGGCAATCCGACAAGGCAGAAGCTCCTTCCATTCAGGCATATGCCGCTGCCGTAAAGGCTGTTTTGGAAAATCAGGGTATTTCGTCCTGTGTATTGGTTGGGCACAGCATGGGTGGATATGTTGCCCTGGAGTTTGCCGCACATTGGCCAGAGTACCTGGCTGGACTGGGGCTCTTTCATTCTCATCCATTTACCGACAATGAAGAGCGAAAAACGGCCAGAAAAAGGGGCATTGAAACCCTTTTGGCCGGTAAACGCGACCTTTATGTGTCTCAACTTTTTCCCAATCTGTTTTCCCCGGCATTTCAAGCCAGTCGGCCAGGCATCATTCAGTCGCTCACTGATAATGGCAAACAACAATCCACAGATGCCATTATACATGCGTTGCAAGCCATGTTAGACCGGCAGGACCACCAACGAACACTGGCAGCGCTACCCTGCCCTTCCTTGTTTTTACTTGGTCAAAAAGATACATTAATCCCTTATGATCAAGGCATTCAGGCAGGTTTATTACCTGATAAAAGCCTGATAGAGCTTTTGCCCGAGGCGGGGCATATGGCTATGTGGGAAGAAACCGATCTATGTTGCAGCTTGCTGGCCAGGTTTTACCAATGGTGTTTGAATGAAAACAGGAGGTAAACAAATTTCCAAGTTGAGAAATAAAATATTTATGCACAAAATTCCATCATTATTGGCACTTTTGTAGGGTCAAACCATATGTCCACGCTGTCTCCACTCATTTTGATCCTAGCTGCCCTTCCAGGTTTACTGGTTTGCTGGGCGGTCTACCGGGCCGATCGCTATGAACGCGAATCTGTTTTGCCTGTGATGTGTTGCTATGTACTTGGTGTGGCCATTACGTTTCCGGCTATTAGTGTGGAGAAAGTGCTCATCCCTATGGTTGGGGAAATCGAGAAGGATCCGATACTGACCGGTCTTCTGGCTTTCGGAGCCATTGCACCTGTGGAAGAATTTATGAAATGGTTTGCGTTGTTGTTTGGCGCCATGGTCTGGCGTTTTTTCAATGAACCTTTTGACGGAATTGTCTATTCGGTGATGATCAGCATGGGCTTTGCCTCAGTGGAAAACTTCTATTATCTGGATATTTTCGGACCAGAAACGGCGCTTTTGCGGGCATTTACTGCCATTCCAGCCCATCTGGTTTTTGCCATACCTATGGGTTATTATGCCGGTTTGGCCAAATTTGACCCTCGCGCGCGCATACACCTGATGATGCGCGGGCTGCTGGTAGCCATTCTGTTACACGGCGCCTACGACTTTCTGGTATTGCAAAACTGGACCAAATGGTTGAGTACGCTGGGCGCTATTGCGGTTTATTTGTGCCTGTATTATTTCGGCGCCTTGTTTCGGGAGCATTTACAACGTTCTCCCTTCAGGCCAAGAGAATCGGAGGTGGGCATTTGAACTTTTTCACCAATCTTTCTTGTTAGGCTAAAATCTTGACGAACTTTGCGGGATGTTCACCGCGAAGTACGCAAAGTACGCTAAACAACTTTGCGCTCTTTGTGTACTTTGCGGGATGTTCACCGCTAAGTACGCTAAATAACTTTGCGCTCTTTGTGTACTTTGCGGTGAACCACCTTATTTCATACCTATGGCAAAAGAATGGACGCTTGGAGAAAAAACCTCCTCGCTAAAAAAAGAAACAGAATATGCGGTGCTGGTGGGACTTATTACCCCAAAAGTGACGGAAACGCAGGCCCATGAGTTCATGGACGAATTGGAATTTCTGGCAGAAACGGCTGGCGCTAAAACCATCAAACGCTTCACGCAACGATTAGCCCATCCGGAACACCGCACTTTTGTGGGAAAAGGCAAAGTGGATGAAATCCGCGCCTATCTGGATCGGCACGAAGAAATTACCATGGTGATTTTTGACGATGACCTGAGTGGCAAACAAACCAACAATCTGGAAGAAGTACTGAAAGTTAAAATCATTGACCGTTCTACCCTGATCCTGGACATATTTGCATCTCGCGCACAAACTGCCCAGGCCAAAACGCAAGTGGAACTGGCACAGATGAAGTACCTCATGCCCAGATTGAAAGGTTTATGGACGCACCTTGAACGTCAGGCTGGTGGTATTGGTACCCGTGGTCCGGGTGAAACGCAGATTGAAACCGACCGCCGGATTGTGCAATACCGGATGAAAATCCTGGAAGACCGCCTGAAAGACATTGACCGGCAAAACCAGACCCAGCGCAAAACCCGTGGAGAAATGGTACGGGTAGCCCTGGTAGGATACACCAACGTGGGGAAAAGCACCCTGCTTAATTTGTTGTCGAAATCAGAGGTGTTGGCAGAAAACAAACTTTTTGCCACCCTTGACACCACCGTTCGAAAAGTGGTATTCGGCACCATGCCTTTTTTGCTGTCGGACACGGTGGGTTTTATCCGAAAACTCCCACATCACCTGGTAGAAAGCTTTAAGAGCACCCTCGATGAGGTTCGGGAAAGCGATATCCTGCTCCATGTGGTAGACCTGGCGCATCCGCAATGTGAAGACCATATTCGTACGGTGCAGCAAACCCTTCAGGAGCTGGGCGCCGCTGAAAAGCCTACCCTCATGGTGTTCAATAAAATTGACATGTACCGCGAACGGTATTACGATGATTTGCTGGATGATGCCACCAAAGCGGAAATTGAAGCGGATATGCGCGACAGGATGAAGCATACCTACGGAGAAAGTGTATTCATTTCTGCCCATACCAAAGAAGGAATGGATGATTTCCGGGAACGACTGATCAGACTCATCAAGGAAAGTTACGTGGTGAGGTATCCACACCAGGTGAAGGGGTGGTGATGGGGGGCTGTCTTGTAAGGTTTTTAGAAATCCGAAATCTATTTGCAATAATCTCTTTCCGGTTGCCGGTCATTTTCAGACCTATAAGGTTTTTAAAAACCTTATAGGTCTGAAAATGACAATGATGTACACTTACACAATCACCATGGTCCTAGCCAAAAACTTCTTTCCCGACAAAAAACCTGCTCCCGGGCCGGAACAGGAAATCCTTCGTTACATTTCACAATTCGCTACCCTGAGTGAGTTGGAAGTAAAAGGTATTCTGGACAGCATGAATATGCGGCAGTTCGAAAAAGGAGATGTGCTGCTTAGG
>JAEUUS010000058.1 GCA_016787545.1 Saprospiraceae bacterium | reverse complement strand
CCTTATCACCAGGCATTCAGCAACTCCGGATTTTCGGAATACAAGGCTTTGACGGCGGTAACAAGCCAGTCGCCACTAAAAGTGATCGTATAGTGGTGGGAGAAATAAATAACCCAGTCGAAACTGGCATCGAATACCATGCCTTCGTGTGCGCCGCCAAAAATTTGTTCCGTTCCAATTTCAAACAGCCCAGCCTCGCAATCGAGGAGGTAAAGCGGTTCATGGATGCGTTCGCGGATAACCTGGGCGATGAGCTGTTTTTTCTCCTCTGCCATACCGTTAAGAAATACCACCTCTGAGGGCGATACATTCGTAAGCGGATCCCAGAAATTGGAATCGAAATGCCATTTTTCCTTTAATGTTTGGCGTAAAAACTTTGCCCGTTCCCCAATAATACGCTTGGGCGCGCTTCCATTGGGTACAAATTCGGGCAGGAGTGGATCGGAAGGGAACAGCACGGGTAGTTCATGCGCAATGGTACGCGCTGATTTTTCCACCACGCGAAACAGAGAGCGGAGGTATTCAGGTACGTTGGGATCGATGGGTATATGCACCTGTTTTTCGCGGTTGGCAATATGGATGTCGAGCAAAAACTTGACCGGAGCGGCTGCGGCAATTTTTTCCATGGCCTCCTGTGCCAAATCCGTATTAAATACCGTGTAATAATGCATGTAATTGCCCGAAAACCGCTCAGAACCACGCGGAATACCATTGCAGGTATCGTCCAGCACCTGTTGAATGGGGTCAAGATACCCGGAAGTCCAGTCGTCGTACCAGGGTGCACCGGCCGGATAACCGGTCCAGCGTCGCATTTGGAAATGCAGCGTCATGACCTGCAAACTATGTGGATGAGGTTTGCCATAACCTTCTGCCAACCATTTTTCGCCTTCTTGCCGGAGTGCCTCTGCAGATATCAGCTCTATCTCTACGGTTTCTTCCTTATCCGGTTTCATCCCGCAGCAGCCGGTTTCCACACGCAACTCCGTCTCCGACAGGGCGGAGAGGCGCACGTAGTGCCACCGTTGATCTATTTGTTTATATAAAATGATTCGCTGCACGGGAGATTAGTGTTTGAGTGCCTGAGTGTTTTAGTGTTTGAGTTGGTGTTCGGCTGGGGATGGCCTCGTTGAAGTTCTTCTCAAATACTACCCGCCATACCTTAGTGTCCTAAGTGACTTAGTGGTAAAAAAACTTAAGTTCAAAACAAATCACCAGCCGAACGCCAACTCAAACACTAAAACACTAAGGCACTCAAACACGCTAATTACTCTAAACCCGTGCCATATTCGGCGCTGGGAGTGCATTCGTCGATTTTTTTTATATAAAAATGAAAAAACTATGACGAAATGGAGGCAAAACGCCTCGATTTGAGACATTTCTAAAGAGGAATGGGATTTTTTTTAAGCTGCCCCTTGCATTGCATGTTAAAACTACCTTAATTTTGTGGTACGTTTTGAGGAGGTATAATCCACCATGAACATTCGCAGACGGCCCTTTTTTAATCAGTTTGCCGTCGTTGTTTAATCACATTCCATTTACTGTGTAATCTGGTTTGACGAGCACTTTTGGCCCCCGACACAAATGAAAGCTGTGTTTTGTCAGCCTGATTCTGTAACAAAAATTTGCGAATGAACGACTTGCACACGAATTTAACATTTCCATCAGACCCGAAAAATGTATCCAAAGTCGAACCCTTTCTGCATGATGTAGCTACCCGCTACAATCTCCCTCCGGAAAAACACGGAGACATCCTGGTAAGTCTTACAGAAGCTGTAACCAATGCTGTACTACACGGCAATCAGGGCGATTGTAACAAAAGTGTTTCCATTTCACTCAGCCGTAAACCCAATGCCCTGGCCATCAGCGTAAGCGATGAAGGCCCTGGTTTCGATCCCGGTGCAGTACCAGATCCAACCAGCCCTGAGCATATTGAATGTTGCGGCGGACGCGGACTCTTTCTAATGCGTCACCTCAGCGATGAATGTCGCTTTAAACGCGGAGGAAGGACCGTAGAGATGCATTTCAAACTCTGATTTTCAGCTTTTTAGCTTGAACGGGGCTTATGGTAACCAACCATAAGCCCCGTTCCTTTTTGTTGAACGCGGATTGTTGAACGCGGATTTTATTTTGGAACGCGGATGACGCGGATTTTTTTATTTGGAACGCGGATGACGCAGATGACGCGGATTTTTCTGCTGCCTTCGGCAGCCTTTTTAGGAAAATAGGAGTTATTGGCTTCTTTCAACCACAAAATTGCCGAAGGCAATTTTCAAAATCCGCGTCCTCTGCGTCATCCGCGTTCCAAATAAAAAATCCGCGTCATCCGCGTCATTCGCGTTCCAAAAATAAAATCCGCGTCATCCGCGTCATTCGCGTTCCAAAAATAAAATCCGTGTCATCCGCGTCATTCGCGTTCCAAATAAAAAAATCCGCGTCCTCTGCGTCATCCGCGTTCAAAAAATAAAATCCGCGTCACCTGCGTCATTCGCGTTCCAAATAAAAAATCCGCGTCACCTGCGTCATCAGCGTTCCAAATAAAAAAATCCGCGTCCTCTGCGTCATCCGCGTTCCAAATAAAAAATCCGCGTCCTCTGCGTCATCCGCGTTCCAAATAAAATCCGCGTCCTCTGCGTCATCCGCGTTCCAAAAATAAAATCCGCGTTCCTACCCCATCAAGACCTCTAACAACTCCTGAGCGGCCTTTGCAACCACCGTTCCCGGCCCAAAAATGGCCGCTGCACCGGATTGCCGCAGAAAATCGTAATCCTGCTGTGGAATCACGCCTCCTACCACTACCAAAATATCACTGCGACCCAGTTTTTCCAGTTCGGCGATGGTTTGTGGCACGAGGGTTTTGTGGCCTGCAGCCAGCGAGGAAATGCCGAGAATGTGTACATCATTCTCCACGGCCTGACGCGCCGCTTCTGCCGGCGTTTGGAACAAAGGCCCGATGTCTACATCAAAACCCAGATCAGCAAAGGCGGTGGCAATAACCTTGGCGCCGCGGTCGTGACCATCCTGACCCAGTTTGGCCACCATGATACGCGGGCGGCGACCCTCCAGTTCGGCAAATTCATTGGCGAGCTCGCGGGCGCGCTCAAAATCTTCGTTGTGACTCATATTGGCGGCATATACGCCTGAAACGGCTTTGGTGGTGGCCACATAACGGCCAAAAGCGCGTTCCATGGCTGCGGATATTTCACCCAGACTGGCCCGTACCCTGGCAGCAGCTATGGCAGCTTCCAGCAGGTTGCCACCGTTCTGTGTGGCTTGCTCAATGGCCGTCAGAGCGGCCGAAACAGCGACCTCATCGCGGTTTTTGCGGAGTTCCTGCAACCTGCGGATCTGGCTTTCCCGTACAGCCGTATTGTCTACCTCCAGGATCTCAAAGGGCGCCTGATCGGTGGTTTGAAAAACATTGACGCCCACAATTTTCTCCTCGCCGGAATCGATGCGGGCTTGCTTCCGGGCGGCGGCTTCTTCAATGCGCAGTTTGGGCAGGCCTTCTTCAATGGCTTTGGCCATGCCGCCCAGCGCCTCCACTTCCTGAATGAGCGCCCAGGCTTTTTCCACTAATTCTTCTGTCAGTTTTTCCACATGGTAAGAACCGGCCCAGGGATCAATGGCCCGGGTAACATCACTTTCTTTTTGGATAAATAACTGCGTATCGCGGGCAATTTTGGCCGAAAAATCTGTGGGTAAAGCAATGGCCTCATCAAAAGAATTGGTGTGCAAACTCTGGGTGCCACCCAATACGGCCGACATCGCTTCGATGCAGGTGCGGGCTACATTGTTGAAGGGATCCTGCTCTGTGAGACTCCAGCCTGAAGTTTGGCAGTGGGTACGCAGCATCAGGGATTTGTTGCTTTTGGGCGAAAATTGATGCACCATTTTGGCCCAAAGCAGTCGACCAGCGCGCAGTTTGGCAATTTCCGTGAAATGATTCATCCCGATGCCCCAGAAAAAGGAGAGTCGGGGCGCAAAATCATCAATGTCCAGCCCGGCCGCTATCCCCGCGCGGATGTATTCCAGCCCGTCGGCCAGGGTATAGGCCAGTTCGATTTCTGCCGGCGCCCCTGCCTCGTGCATGTGGTAACCGGAAATGGAAATTGAGTTGAATTTGGGCATATTTCCGGCGCAAAACGAAAAAATATCGCTGATGATGCGCATGCTCGGCCCCGGTGGGTAGATATAGGTATTGCGCACCATGAACTCCTTTAGGATGTCGTTCTGGATGGTGCCGGAAAGTTTATCCGGTGAAACACCTTGTTCTTCTGCGGCCACAATGTAAAAGGCCATGATGGGAATCACGGCGCCGTTCATGGTCATGGAAACCGACATTTCCCCCAGTGGAATCTGGTCAAACAGTACCTTCATATCTTCCACAGAATCAATGGCTACGCCGGCTTTGCCCACATCGCCCACTACGCGGGGATGATCAGAATCGTAACCGCGGTGTGTGGCCAGGTCGAAGGCTACTGACAGGCCTTTTTGTCCGGCCGCCAGATTGCGGCGGTAAAAAGCGTTGCTTTCCTCTGCCGTGGAAAATCCCGCATACTGCCGGATGGTCCAGGGCTGGGTTACATACATGGTAGAATAGGGACCGCCGAGAAAAGGGGGTATTCCAGCTACAAATCGGAAACGGTGAGCGGTGGACGTTGGGCGGTGGGTGGTAGACGGCCGGAGGTCCGGGTTGAAAGGTAAATTGGAAAAATCCGGTACAGGCATGTCAGGTGGTTTGTAGGGCGAAGATCGGGAAAATTTGTTTGGTAAAAAGGATGGAGGCAGCGTAAAGTACGCAAAGCACGCGAAGTTTTTTTACCATAAAGGTGTTTTGAACCACAAAGGCACAAAGGACACTAAGGATGTAGAGAGTGAAGTTTTTTCAAGGAGGTTTTGAACCACAAAGGCACAAAGGAGCTTAGGGTATCTGAACGAAATTAAAGCCAAACGGCAAATGTTACCATTCCCGCCAGAGATTGGTTTACACCTTTTCGGTCAAAGCCAAGTAAATGGTGACTTACGAATCGGGTTTCCAGTTCCCAGTGCATTCGTAGCAAACCTGCTCCAATACTCATACCACTTTGAGAGGCCGGACTGTAATCGAGAGGCCAGCCATAAGTACGCCTGGCAGTTCCGGTAGGTATCCCGAAAACAAGGCCGGCATTTAAAAAAGGTTTTATGGCTTTGACGCCAAATCGGCGGCGTACGGAAAGACTGGTCTGAAAGTAATTTTGTGTGATGCGTGTAGGCACAGGCGCCTGCGTTTCGTACGCTTGTTTGTCATACAAAAATTCCAGTAGTACCGACCGGCTTCCGTTTCTCCTGGGAAGGATATACTGAAAGCCAAGAGCCACTTTGGGCTGAAGAAATGTATGTTGGCCACTGTATGGGCGGCTATAGTCAAATGCTGTTTGATTGTAGGTAACCGCTCCGCCAAGTCGCAAACCAATGCGGAGTTTTCCTTTTATTTTCGTTTGTTTGAACGTTAGTATCCCCGGACACGGTGTGGTATTGTAGGATGTTATAATGTCTACAAATGATCGCTCGCCAGGGACTGATTGCCGGATCCTATCTGCCAGGGAAGGACAATCCAGCGTGGCACGCAACAGGCTTGTTTGGTATTTGGTATGTTGGCGGATGATTTTTTGATCTGAATCAACAAAATACGTGTGAAATATCAGCTCTTCCCAGGAGGTATCCATTTGGATAAAAAAGTGAACGATCCGATTTTCATCCTGATATTTATAAAGACTGAGACGGCCCTCAACCAGGGTTTGCAGGAAGATGCTTTTATTGGTTCTATTGATAGAATAATTAGCGGAAGGGCTTCGTGAAAATTCAGCAACGGGTGTTTCCCTGCCAATGTATCGTTCTTCGGTTTGTGCCAGTACCCGTAGCATACTCACCTGTGAAGGTGCAAGCGTTTGTTCCGGAGCCGTATCTGAGGTTTTATATTTGATGACGTTTGGGGTGATTTCCCATTGTCCAAAACTTATTAAAATGTCAGATTTTACGCCGTTTGGGTTTGTCCATTGAGCAGGCGTAAGTTTAGACTGGGCACTTAAAGTGAGACAGAAAAAAGATAACAGGAGTGAAAAATAAGTATTCATATTTAATTCAGGTTAAAAAAAGGGCCGGCAATCAGCCAGCCCTTCGTGTCTTTGCGCCTTTGTGACTTTGCGCCTTTGCGTCTTTGCGCCTTCGTGTACTACGCCTTTAGTGCCTTGCCCCCCTTTGTGTCTTAAAAATCGAATTTGATGCCCTGCGCCAGTGGCAATGCCTCGGAGTAGTTGATGGTATTGGTCTGACGGCGCATATACGCTTTCCAGGAATCGGAGCCGGATTCCCGACCGCCGCCGGTTTCTTTTTCTCCACCAAATGCGCCGCCAATTTCTGCACCGGAAGTACCGATGTTCACATTGGCAATACCGCAGTCTGAACCGTTTACCGACAGGAAGCGCTCGGCTTCGCGCAGGTTGGTGGTCATGATGGCTGAAGAAAGTCCCTGTGGCACGGCATTTTGCAGCGCAATGGCCTCTTCAATGGTTTTGTACTTGATGAGGTACAGGATTGGGGCAAAGGTTTCGTGCTGCACGATGTCCCAGTGGTTTTCCACCTCGGCAATGCAAGGTTTTACGTAGCAACCGCTTTCGTAGCCCGGGCCGGTGAGTACACCGCCTTCTACCACAAATTTACCGCCATGCGCTTTCACGCGTTCAATGGAATTCAGGTATGCTTCCACCGCATGTTTATCAATCAGCGGACCCACGTGGTTGTTCGGATCCAGCGGATCGCCAATGCGAAGTTGCGGGTAAGCTTTGGCCAGGGTGGTTTTCACCTGTTCGTACACACTTTCGTGCACGATGAGTCGGCGGGTGCTGGTGCAGCGCTGACCGGCGGTGCCCACGGCGCCAAATACAGCGCCGGTGAGTACCATTTTCATATCAGCAGAAGGCGTGATGATGATGGCGTTGTTACCGCCCAGTTCCAGGATGCTGCGACCGAAGCGACCGGCCACTGCCTGACCCACAATGCGGCCCATGCGTGTGCTGCCCGTGGCGCTCACGAGCGGCACACGGTGATCCTTGGTCATGAACTCGCCTACTTTGTAATCGCCGTTGATGATACAGCTGATGCCTTCCGGCAGGTTATTGGCTTTCAGAACTTTCTGGAACAGATTCTGGCAGGCAATGGAGCAAAGCGGCGCTTTTTCAGAAGCTTTCCACACGCATACATCGCCGCAAACCCAGGCCAGGGCTGCGTTCCAGGACCAAACGGCTACCGGGAAGTTGAAGGCAGAAATAATGCCCACAATGCCCAGCGGGTGCCACTGCTCGTACATGCGGTGGCCCGGACGCTCAGAGTGCATGGTAAGTCCGTAGAGCTGGCGGGAAAGACCCACTGCGAAATCGCAGATATCGATCATTTCCTGCACCTCGCCCCAGCCTTCCTGCAGGCTTTTGCCCATTTCGTAAGATACCAGGCGGCCCAGCGGGTCTTTGTATTGGCGCAGCACTTCGCCGTACTGGCGCACGATTTCGCCGCGTTTGGGCGCCGGCATTTCGCGCCAAACCTTGAAGGCCTGTTCGGCCGACTGGATCACTTGTTCGTATTGGTCGCGGGTGGTAACGCCCACAAAACCAATGGATTGACCGTTAACAGGTGATACAGATTCAATAAAACGGCGGCTGCCGGAGATGGTGTTCAGACCTGTGGAAGTGCCCTGGTTGCGGGTGCGCAGGCCGAGTTTTTTTAAAAATTCTTTCGGTTGCATGTTTTAAACGGTTGACGGTTTACGGCCTACGGTGGACGGTTTTGGGCTCGGGTTAATGGATCATTTCTGCATGCCCCGAGCCCAAAACCGTAGGCCGTCTACCGTAAGCCGTCCACCGTATACCGTCGCGCAAAGGTAGGCAGGAAAGTGGAAACGAAAGGGTAAAGTGGCAGAAGAATGGGGTGGAATTGTCGGGCCGGGAACAAGTATGGATTGACCCGTGGGATGACCTTTTGCCGATGGGCGGGGCATTAAAACACGATTTGCGCTGATCAACCATCAAAAAAAGCGCGATTTGTGCTGGTTAACCAGCACAAACAATGTATCTTTGTTTCCATAATAACTCGATCATGATAATAAAACGTATTCAGGAACAGAATCTTTTGGCTGAACTAACCGCTGTCAAAAGCAAAGTATTAATACTGTATGGCGCACGTCAGGTAGGCAAAACCACCCTCATCCACGAAACCTTGCGCGGTTTTCAAGGCAAGGTTTTAGAAATCAATGCCGACAATATTCCTTTTATGGAAAGTCTTTCCAGTCGCAATCTTGACCAACTCAAAGGACTTGTTCATGGGTACGACTTATTGTTTGTAGATGAAGCTCAACGGATTCCCGATATAGGCATAAACCTGAAAATATTGCACGATCAGGTTCCCGGGCTCAAAATCATTGCCACCGGCTCTTCATCACTGGATCTTGCCAATCGTATAAAAGAACCTCTCACCGGCCGTACCTGGACCTTTCATCTATTTCCGATTTCTGCCGAAGAGTGGGCCTCATATTATGGCGCCAATGATTATGAAGTTGCGCAAAAATTACCGGAATGGCTTGTGTATGGGCTTTATCCGGAAGTGCTTGGTATAGAAAACCGGGTAAAAAAGGAACGTTATCTTCAAGAGCTTACACAATCCTATCTGTACAGAGATATTTTGGCTCTGGCTAATATTCGTTACCCGGAAAAGTTACGCCAGATATTGAAGCTGCTTGCCTGGCAGGCAGGTAATTTGGTATCAGTGAATGAATTAGCAAATACGCTGCAAATCAACAGGGATGCCGTAAGTAATTACATTGACCTGCTGGAAAAATCCTTTGTGATATTCCGATTGAGCGGATTTAGCCGCAACCTTCGCAAGGAAATGGTCAAAATGGACAAAATATATTTCTATGATTTAGGGGTACGAAACGCCCTGATTGAGAACTATCAGCCACTAACTATCCGGCAGGATATTGGGCAGCTGTGGGAGAACTTCCTCATGGCTGAACGATTAAAAACCTCTACCTACCATTTCCACCATACCAACCGATATTTCTGGCGCACCCAAACAGGCGCGGAACTTGATTATGTGGAGGAATACGGCGGCCAACTGCATGGCTACGAATTCAAGTGGGGCTCCACCAGTGCCCGAGCACCCAAAACCTGGATTGAGACTTACCCGGAAGCCACATTTAAATGCATTAATAGTGGGAATTTTATGGATTTTGTGCGTTTGGGGAAAGCGGGCGGTGAAAAAGTGGGAAGTTAAAGATTAGAGCATGTTGGGGATTTTCCCAATCACATTATTTTTATTAAAATGGCTAAAATTTACGCATTGAGTATTTTGCTCTTCATAACCATACCCCTAAGCGCCAAAGTTATTTATGTCAACCTAAATGCTACCGGACAGAATAATGGCACTTCCTGGGTAGATGCTTTTACCAACCCTAACCTAGCGCTGCCTACAGCCCAATATGGCGACGAAATTTGGGTGGCAAAAGGGTCTTATTTCCCATATCCGGCAGCTCCTGTTTTATCGTTTGTCTTAGTGAGTGGAACAAAACTTCTTGGTGGCTTTAATGGCACTGAAACCACAGCTTCGCAACGCAACTGGACAACCAACGAAACCATCCTTTATGGAGACGAACCGGGTTTCACTTGGCTAAATGTCATTTATGGCGAAAACACGGACTCTACTACCCTGTTAGATGGGTTTACCATTCGGGGAGGGCATGCAGATATTACCCTTTTTGGCCTTCCTTGCAGCATGTCCAATGGGGTGGATTGTATTGGAGGAGGAATAAGCCTCTACAATAACAATCCGGAAACTCCCACAATGCTTAGGGTCAGGAATTGCCGATTCATCAATAATGGTGCATTACAGGGAGGCGGAATTGCTGCCAATTTTTCTGGCGGATCGGGTGGCTTGATTGTTGAAAAATGCTATTTTAATGGAAACGGGTGCAATGATTTAGGAGGTGGGATATTTATTGAAACGGGTCAGCACCCGCAGCACAAATTCAGGGTAGACAGCTGCCTGTTTGAATACAATGATGGGTATGCCGCTACCTGTATTTCGGTGGGTAACACCAATCTCCAACTGGACTTGCGGATTACCAATTCTAGTTTCCAGTTTAATAAATCTTATTACAGTTGTGCCGGGGTATATTTTGGCAATGGAAGCTTTGCAAGACCGGTAGTGGAAAATTGCAGTTTTTTCCAAAATGAATCAGGCAGTACCAATCAGACAATTCCAGGTAGTGGCGGAGCCCTTTTCGGGTCTAACTTCAAGGTGATTTCTTGTTATTTTAGAGAAAACAAGGCAAATAACGGAGGAGCCATAGCCATAGGAAATGGCGAAATCTTCAATTGCGTTTTTGAACGTAACTGGGCCAAAAAGGAAGGTGGCGCTCTTCGGCTAAATAATAAAAATTACCTAACAAATTGTACGTTTATTGCCAACAAGTCAGGCAAAGAAGGTGGTGCCATTAAAAATATTGGCTACACTCAAGACACTATCCTTAATTGTATTTTTGTAGGTAACCGAGCTATTGAACAGGGGAATTGGCTTTTTTCTAATTTTGGTAAAACTTTTATTGCTTACTCCCTAATTGACGTAGCTAACTGTGACTCCCTAAAGGAGGGTCTCCATCCAATGTACGATACCTTAACCTGCGGTCCAAACATGTTATTCAATATTGATCCGCAATTCCGTGATACCGTTACCGGAGATTTCCGTTTGCGAGGTTGTTCTCCATTGATCAATCAAGGCGATAGCGCCTGGGTAGCCCGTTTTAATTTATTACAGGATATCGCCGGAGTTTCCAGATGGCTGGATGGTCTGCCGGATATTGGAGCCTATGAAACGGCTAAATCAGCTCCCATTCAGGTAAGTGCATCAGTGACTTCCAGCAATAACCAAAATTCAAATGGGAGTGTTGTTCTTGATTCCCTTTCGGGTGGCACCCTTCCATACCAATTCGATTGGAGTAACGGAAGCATGGAAGATTCGATAAGTCAATTGGTAGCCGGTATGTACACCGTTACCGTTTCGGATGCAGAAGGGTGCACAAGTAGCTGGGCATTTGAGGTACAACAAATGGTTGGGATTATCCAAACAGCAAAACTGCATAATCTATTGATCTATCCTAACCCTGCCCGGGATTGGATAGATATTTTAATTCCGCAAACAGAACAAGGTCTTAGTCTTGAAATAACAGATTTGCTCGGAAAAGTTATTTTTTCTAAGGTTTTACAGGACCCGGGAGAACTTTTTAGGCTAAACATCACACAGTTTGACAGTGGCCTGTTTTGGGTGATGTTAAAAAAACAAGAGCGGATAAAATATGTTGGCCAGCTGATAAAGCAATAATTGGACGGTAGGCTGCTGGATACTGGACGTTAGGTCTGAGCTCGGAGAATTGATCATTTCTGCATACCCCGAGCCCAAAACCGTCCACCTTAGGCCGTCCACCGTAGGCCGTCTGCCGTCCACCGTCTAATTCGCGTAATCGCTCAAAAACTTGAGGCGCATCAGCTGGATTTCTTCCCAGGTGATTTCGTCGTCTTTGAGTTCCTGATAAGCCTCGTCGATGGAATCGGTGTCGGCCTCTTTGAAATATTCGATGATGGTTTCGCGTACATACTCGTCTACTACTTTGTTGAGGTAGTAATCGAGGCGAAGTTTGGTACCTGATTGTACAATGCCGTCCAGCTCTTCGAGCAGTTCGGGCATCGACATGTCGCTGGTTTTGGCAATTTCCTCGAGGCTGATCTTCCGGTCGATGGCCATGATGATATTCACCTTGGTTTTCGACTTGTTGGCCACCGTTTTGATGGTGAAGTCCATCGGGCGCTCAATCTCATTTTCCTCGCAGTACTTTTTGATGGCATCCACGAAGGGTTGACCGTATTTCTGGGCTTTACCCTGCGATACCCCCACGATTTTGGACATATCGTCCATGGAAATCGGGTACTGGGTGGCCATTTCTTCGAGGGATGGGTCCTGGAAGATCACATAGGGCGGCAGGTTGTGCTTTTTGGCAATCTGACGTCGCAGGTCTTTCAGAATGTTCATCAGGGGCTCGTCGAGTACTGCTGTGCCGCCCTTTTCGTCGTCAATATCGTAATCGGTGTCTTCGTAGTCGTGGTTAATCGTGATCTGAATAGGTTTTGGATCTTTCAGGTATTCACGACCTTCTTTGGATACTTTCAGGATGCCGAACTGCTCAATTTCCTTGTAGATCAGGTTATTGATCATGGCGTGGCGGAAGATGGAGCTCCAGAAATTTTCGTCCCGGTCATCGCCCACGCCGAAGTTTTCCATTTCTGTGAAACGGAAATCCTTCATTTCCTTGGTTTCGTTGCCGCGGATGAAATCCATTACCGTTTTCATCAGGTAATTCTCGTTCAGGTCGAGAATAGCCTTAATAACGGCGGCAATCTCTTCCTTCACTTCCATTTTCTCCTTCGGATTCTTGCAGTTGTCGCACATTTTGTGGCAATTATCCTCATGGAAATCTTCACCAAAGTAGTGCAGCAGGAATCGGCGGCGGCAGGAAGCTGTTTCGGCGTAAGCCACTACCTCCTGCATAAGCTGAGCGCCCATTTCGCGCTCGGCCACGGGTTTATCGCGTAGGAATTTTTCCAGGCGCAGAATATCGTTGTAGTTGTAAAACGCTATGCACTTACCACCCAGACCATCCCGGCCGGCGCGACCGGTTTCCTGGTAATAGTTTTCGATGGATTTGGGCATGTCGTAGTGCATCACAAAACGCACATCGGGTTTATCGATACCCATCCCGAAAGCGATGGTGGCACAGATCACATCGATTTCTTCCATCAGGAAGTTATCCTGTGTATTGGCGCGCGTTTTAGGGTCCAGACCGGCGTGGTAAGGCGCGGCTTTGATGTCGTTTACGCACAGCATTTCGGCGATGTCTTCAGCCGTTTTGCGGTTTTGCACGTATATAATGCCTGATTCGCCCGGGAACTCCTCTTTAATGGTTTGAATGATCTGCTTGATCGTCTGATCCTTTTTGATTTTCGGACGGATCTCGTAGAACAGGTTGTCGCGGTTAAAGGACGACACGAAAGTGTTCTCCTCGGCCATGTCGAGGTTTTTCAGGATATCCTGTTGTACCTTGGGGGTAGCGGTGGCGGTAAGGGCCATAATAGGCACATCGCGTGCTACAGCGTCAAGCATCACCCGGATACGGCGGTATTCCGGACGGAAGTCGTGGCCCCATTCAGAGATACAGTGGGCTTCGTCTACCGCTACAAAAGAGATATCTGAATTTTGGAAGAATTCGATGTTTTCCTCTTTGGTGAGGGTTTCTGGCGCCACATAGAGAATTTTGGTACGTCCATCTGTGATATCCTGTTTCACCTTTTTCATTTGCGCTTTGGTGAGCGAGGAGTTGAGGAAGTGAGCCACTTCGTCTTCATCGGAATAACCTCGTATACTGTCTACCTGATTTTTCATCAGGGCAATTAGCGGGCTGATTACGATAGCGGTACCTGGCAGCATGAGTGCTGGCAATTGGTAGCAAAGGCTTTTGCCGCCACCTGTTGGCATGATTACGAAAGTATCTTTCTTATCCAGCAGGCTTTGAATAATAGTTGCCTGTTCGGCTTTAAAGGAATCAAAGCCAAAATATTTCTGAAGGCTTTCAACGAGCGCGCCATGACCGTTAGCAATTTCTGACATCTTCTAAATGCGTTGTATTATACCATGATATGCCGGAAGCGTCCGACATTTGAGCGTTTGATTCATTTGGAGGTTTTCAGCGATGTTTTTCTACCTAAACCTTACCTATACCTACCTAAACCTCGTAGGTTTTGAAAACCTACGAGGTTTAGGTAGGTATAGGTAAGGTTTAGGTAGAAAAACATCGTTAAAAACAAGGTTATCTGGGTCTCCTTTCCTCCTTCAAAACAGGAAGTCTTTACCCCCCTTCTGAAAAAGCCGCCAAAGATAGAAAAACAATAATCATAAAACCCACAAATATTTGTCGGTTTTTTTTAAAAAAAACTTGGACCCTCAGTTAATAATTTGGCAAAGCTCAAAAATAACCCCCCCTGAACAGCATTAAATTTGGCACATGAATAACCTGCACGCCCGCTACGCACGTTTGCTTACGCACTATTGTTTGCAAGTAAAACCTGGTGATAAAGTATTCATTTCCAGTACTTTATTGGCTGAGCCGCTTATCCGGGAAGTCTATCGCGAAGCCTATGCTGCCGGCGCAGCCCTGGTGGAAGTGGATATGGCCTTCCGGGAACGCGACCGGATATTATTTCAAAACGCAAGCGAAGAAGCGCTGGGGCACCCACCCACCCTGCAACGCCTTGCCATGGAAACTTTTGACTGTTATTTGAATATCCGGGCGCCATACAACCTACGGGAAGGCAGCGGAGCGACCCCGGAACGCGCTGAAATCCGGAACAAGGCACTGGCCCCTATCAACAAACATTATTTTGAACGCACCGCCGACCGCCGTTTGCGGCGCAATTTGTGCCAATATCCTACGGATGCTTCTGCCCAGGAGGCTGGCATGAGCTTGAGTGAATACGAGCAGTTTGTGTACGGCGCCTGTAAGTTGTTTACAGAAGACCCGGAAGCCGCCTGGCTGGAGGTACGTGCTAATCAGCAACACATTGTAGACCACCTCAACCGCAGTAAAAATGTGCGCTATGTGGCCGACGGCACTGATATCAGTTTTCGTACGGACGGCCGGATCTGGATGAACTCAGACGGACAAACCAATATGCCTTCCGGCGAGGTGTACACCAGTCCGGTAGAAGACAGCGTGCAGGGTGTGGTGCATTTTTCCTACCCCTGTATTTATCAGGGCAACGAGGTGGAAGGTGTAACCCTGTGGGTAAAAGATGGTTTGATTGAGCGCTGGGAAGCCCGGCGCGGGCGGGAATTTCTGGATTATATATTCAGTTTACCGGGTACCCGGCGCTTTGGAGAGGCCGCCATTGGTACGAACTACGATATTCAGCTCATCACTAAAAACATCCTGTTTGACGAAAAAATAGGCGGCAGCATTCATATGGCCATTGGGCAAAGCTACCTGCAAACCGGCGGTAAAAACGAATCTTCCGTTCACTGGGATATGATTACCGACATGACCCACGGCGGTGAGATTCATGCAGATGGGGAGAAGATCTATCAGGATGGGAAGTTTTTGATTTGATTACAAGGCTAAAAATGTTGAAATAACCTCAGGTGTTATTCCCTGGAAAGTGTGATTGGGATAGGCCGATGCAAATTTTGCCGGTGGTGATGGCTTGCGGGAAAACTGCCATTTGATTTCAAAAGCATCCAGCAGACCTTCAAAATCTTCTAAATAATCAATTTCCTGGCCCTGTTTGGTGCGCCAGAAATAAGCGTTTACGAAATGCCTGCGCTTATACCGGTTGTATTTCATCCGCTCGCTGATGACAAAGTTTTCCCATAATGCCCCTTTATCTTGTCGTAAAGCAAGTGGTGCAAAGTTTCCAATCAGCGCATTTCTGATTCCATTGTCATAAAAATAGATCTTTCTGGTCGTGGAGATTTCATTTCGAAGGTTTCTGCTAAGCGGTCCTAACCGGAAAATCACATATGCCTGTTCCAATGCTGCGATATAATGTGCAATGGTCTGTTTATCAACTTTTATTAATCCTGCTAATTCATTGTAAGATACCTCGGATCCTACTTGAAGCGCCAACGCCTGTAATATTTGTACCAGTAATTCCGGCTTTCGGATAGGTGCAAAAGAAAGCAAATCCCGGTATAGATTATCAGAGGCTAATCCTGCCAATATTTCCTGTTCATTGCCTGGATTAGTGAGTACCTCAGGGTACATCCCAAACCGAAGTCTTTGTTCCAGGTCGTTTTCAGCATTAAAAGCGCCCACATGTGAAGACAATTCCTGCCAACAAACAGGAAAAAGGTAAAAAACTGTTTTTCTTCCGGTTAGCGGCTCATTGATTTGATTAGCCAGCTCAAACGAGGATGAACCCGTTGCTATCACTTTGGTTTCCGGAAAATGATCAGCCATCAACTTTAACGTTATTCCAATATCCGGAATTCGTTGTGCTTCATCCAGCACCAACAAATCATTACCTTTCATTAAAGTAGCCAGTGCGTCCAAACCAATATGCGTCAGGCGGTTACGTATCACGGGGTCATCGCCTGTCAGGTATTGCGTTTTACCGGCAAACTGCGCTGCTACACTGCGAACCAATGTGGTTTTACCCGTTTGTCTGGGGCCCATTAGTATCAATAATTTACCCTGCGTTTGGGTAAGCTGCCGGGTAAATTCGGAGGTTATAAAACGATCTATCATTACTTTTGGCGATTATGATCCCCAAAAGTAATGACTTTTTGGGGATCATAATCGCCAAAAGTAAAAATATGTTTGTGTATGGCTGAGGTTGTCTTGAAAGTCGGTTTTTTTACCATCACGCGTTTTTTTCACGCACCCTATTGCGGGTTTGTATTTTTGAAATAACTTTGCATTTCAAAGTAATTTTTAAAACACAATCAAACGTATGGAAACCACCCAATCCAACCCCGAACCCAATTTCTTTCAGCGCAATCAAATTACCATGAAAGGCGCGCTCATTTTCCTGCTCATGCTGGCGCTGCTCATTCCTACTTCCATGGTAGAAAGCCTCATTTATGAGCGGGAAAGTCGTAAAAACGAAGCCTTTCAGGAGGTAAGCAGTAAATGGGGCGGAACGCAAACCGTAAAAGGCCCCGTTTTGGTGGTTCCTTACGAAACAACCATTTACCCTTCAGAAGGAGACAAGGTGCGTACGGTGACAGAATACGCCTACTTCCTGCCCGACGACCTGAATATCAGCACTCAGGTAAGTCCGGAAAAACGGTACCGGGGCATTTTTGAAGTGGTATTGTACGGCAGCAAGATTCAGCTCGAGGGTGTTTTTAATCCCTTGCAGGTACAAAAATTGATACCGGAAAACTCCCCCGTTTTTTGGGACAAAGCAGTGCTGATACTGGGTATTCCGGATCTGCGTGGGTTGGACGATCAGGTTAAACTGAACTGGAGCGGTCAGGACTTGGTCTTTGAGCCGGGCGTGCCGGCGCCGGATCTCACCAGCAGTGGCATTCACGTTCCGGTGTCCATTAAGCCGGATTCAACGCATCCATTCCGCATTGAGCTCGAGTTGAAAGGCTCGGATTATCTGTTTTTTACACCTGTAGGAAAAGTTACGAAGGTGAAAATGAGCGCTCCCTGGAAAGACCCCAGCTTTACGGGCGCTTTTTTACCGGATGAAAAAAACATCAGTGCCGAAGGGTTTGAAGCAACCTGGAAAGTACTTAATTTGAACCGCAACTTTCCTCAGCAATGGGTGGGCAAACAAAGCTACTCGTTTCAGGAGAGCGCTTTTGGGGTGTCGTTCCTGTTGCCTGTGGATAATTACCAGAAATCCACACGCTCTGTCAAATACGCCATTCTATTCATCGGTCTGACGTTTTTAACCATCTTTTTCATCGAATTAGGGCAAAAAAAGCGTGTTCACCCCTTCCAGTACGCCCTGATTGGCCTGGCTTTAGTAATTTTCTACACCCTGCTGGTTTCCATTTCTGAACACACTTCTTTTAACCTGGCTTACCTCATTGCTGGTTCTATGACTGTGGGATTAGCCGGCATTTTTGCCCGAAGCCTTTTCCAATCTGGTAAAATGGCGCTCATAGTAGGCGGCACCATGACGCTGCTTTATGGATTCCTTTTTGTAGTACTGCAGCTACAAGACTACGCCCTGCTCATCGGCAGCCTCGGACTATTTGCCATCCTGGCAGTAGTAATGTATGTGTCGAGGAAAGTTTTGGAGTGAGTGAGTATTTGAGTGTTTGAGTGCCTGAGTGTTTGAGTGTTTGAGTTGGCGTTCAGCTGGGTATCACCACGAAGTCACTAAGGACACTAAGAGGTGTTCCCTTAGCGACTTCGTGGTGATACCCAGCTGAACGCCAACTCAAACACTCAGGCACTCAGGCACTCAAACACTCAAACAATCACATCAAACTCGTTCCAATGCCCAGGTGTGCTACGCCTCCTGCAATATGGTAGGCGCCGTACCCAAAATCAACACGGAAACGTTTGATTTTGACGCCTAATCCGCCGGAGAAGCCAGCCAGACTTCGGTAGTTGTTGACGCTGAGTTCGCGTTTGAGCAGGTGGTTATAACCCAGTCGGAGTCGGAAACCTTCATTTTTACCCAACAAAAACTCTCCACTGAAAATCAGGTGGCGGAAGAAATTATCTATAGCCGCGGTGGTTTTGTTTTCGGCAGGTTGATCATCGCCAAATAACAACACATCATCGTCCTGTAAATTCGGATCATTGTAACGAATATCCCACTGGTGTAAATGGTGGGCTATAATACTGAAACGAAACGGCAAGTGTTCCAATCGTTTGCTCAAACCCAATTGAATATCAAAAGGAAGTGTCTCTTTAAGATCGGCATAACTGCTGAGCTGCGTCCCGGCATTTTTTATCACAAGGCCCATCGTCAGGCGGTTGGCGGTATCTGCATAGATCAAACCGGCATCAGCCATCAAGGCAGAAGAGCGATAAATATCAAGTCGCGAAAAAGCCATGCGCACATTGAGTCCCAATGAAAATTTTTCACTGAGCGGTTTTGCGCCACCAAGCGTAAAGGCCGTTTCGCCGGCTTTTACGGTTCCCTGAACATCTCCATACTCATCAGCCCTTTTAATTTCCCCGTAACTGAGGTATTGCATTCCGCCATGCACAGTAAAACCCCATTTTTTGAGGTGTTGTGCATAAGACACATATCCATGCTGGATACCACCCAGAAAGAAATTGTGGTTAAACGCCACCTTTCCCGACATCGACTGATTCAAGGCTCCCGGATTGGCAATCGCAAAAACCGGATCATCGTCGCGAACGGCAATTTGGGCGCCGCCTAAACCGGTTACCCTGGCAGATTGCGGAAGAGTCAGGTAAGAAAATACATGGCGCCCGCCAATGACCTGTGCCTCTGCGTTTTCAGGAAGCAGGAATGTGAGCAACAGCAGCGCGGAAATACATTTGTAATGTGTCAATTGCATGGATCGTTGAGTTTTGGGTGTTTGTACGCGGGTATCACCGCGAAGTGCGCAAAGCACACTAAAAGTATTCTTAGCGCACTTTGCGTACTTCGTGGTGAATTCTATTTCTTCCACTTCGTCAAACACATACCATTCTGACAGTCTGCAACGCGAATGAGTTGCCCGGACTCGTCATATTCTTTTAATTCTCCGTTTTCAAGACCATCGCCGTCCTCATTTGGGGCATAGGTTCCTTCGGTTTTAAGTTGTCCATTTTCGTGGTATTCGGTAAACGGACCGTTTTCCACATTGTTTTTCAACTGAACCCTTTCCTGAATTTGTCCATTCGGGTAATAACGGATACTCAATCCTTCGAGGGTTCCCTGTACAAAATCCTGTTCTATCTTGATTTTTCCATCCGGGTAAAAGGATTGGAATTTGCCATGGATCTTATTGTTCTGGTATCTTTCTATACTTTCCAACTGACCGGTGGCAGAAAAATATTTCCGTTCACCCTCTAAGGAGTCGGCCAAAAAATGAGCTTCTTCCAACAGTACCCCGTCTGTAGCATAACGCTGGTACAGGCCTTCGCGTTTTTGGGTGTCTTTACGTCGTTGAAAACGCTCAAGTTGCCCGCGGTCATTTTTTTGTTCCAATGTTTCCAAAGGATCCTGTGCGCAATAGGTCAGGAATAGGAGTGTGGCTCCGGTCAAAAAGAAATGTGTGATTTTCATGAGTGGGTTGCAGGTTGGTGAATGATATATATGATTCACCCAAAACGAAAAAATCGCCTGTAAAAGTCTGTATAATCAGGCAGTTAGTGCCATCTATTTATGCATGACTGCTTTACGAACGCCCTCCCGGGTAAGCACTACAGGTTTGATTGCGCCGGTTGACTCGAAAAACAGGTATTCTATACACACCTGCCGGGCATTTCCGTCGGTTTCCCCCAGAGGCCGTCGATGGTACACGATATACCATTGGTTTGTGCCAGGACTGCAAATTACGGAGTGATGTCCGGCGCCGGTGGCCACTTTGGGGTCTTGCTGCAGGATTTTTCCCTCTCTGTGAAAGGGACCCAAAGGGGAATCGGCCACAGCGTAAGCTACACTGTAATCTGGTCCGGTCCAGCCACCTTCAGACCACATAAAGTAATATTTTCCATTTCGGTAAAACATAAAAGAGCCCTCCACGTATCCTTGAGGTGTAATTTCCCGAAAAATAGTTCCATCCTCAAACGGAATAAATCCCGTGAAATCTTCCTTTAGCCGGGCAATATTGCAATGCCCCCAACCGCCATAAATGAAGTAAAAAGCGCCATCCGGAGATTGAAATACATACTGGTCGATGGGTTGAGCGCCGTTGTGAAACCGGTCTACCAACGGTTTACCAAGGTAATCGCGAAAAGGGCCTTCAGGATGATCAGATACCGCCACGCCAATACCTCCTGTTTCAGCATCGCTCTGAATGTCGTTCGCTCCAAAAAACAGGTAGTATTTGCCTTTGTTTTCCACTATCGACGGCGCCCAAACGGCTCTTCGGGCCCATTTTACAGAGGCAGTATCCAGAATATGTGCGTGTTTGGTCCAGGTAACCAGATCACTGGAAGAAAACGCATCAAGAAATACTTGTTTGTTGTACTTGTCGCTATAGGTAGGAAAGATCCAATATTGATTTTCAAAAATCCTGACTTCAGGATCGGCATACCAGCCGGGAAAAAGCGGGTTGCCTGAACTGGGTTCAGCACTGCGTACCATGGCGCACGACATACAAGCTAAAAGGGTCCAGATGAGGAGAATTTTGTGCATTGTTAAGTTAAGCAATTGAAAAATTTTAAAAATTATGAACAGTTTTAGCCCCACAACGTTTATGTTCGCCCTCCTTTATATTAAACATGCGCATCCGAATCGGCATTATCGCGGCTTACCTGTTGCTGGGTTGTATCCTTTTTGAGGATGCTCAGCCGTATTTTGCCGGGCTGCAATGGATGGAAATGTGCGAATCCAAAGTTGAAAATTCCGAAAAAGACGGCAAAAAAGAAGGCGAATTAGATGATGAGTGGAAAGATTTTAAAGATCGTCATACAGGTTTTGTTCTTCAGGATTTTGCCGTTACCGCACATTGGACTAGCGTACTGGCCGATGCAGATCTGATGCCTGCAGCTACCTACCGCAGCATTTTTTCCCCGCCTCCTAATTGGGTTTGATTGCTTTTGATTTTTGACTTGCCAGGAAGAACGTGTGTCTAAGCGTTCTCTCTGTGCCATTTTTCTGCAATCTCATCCTTTTATCTTCATGCAAAAGAACAATTATTGGGCAAATCTAAAGTACGATTTGCCTGCGGGTCTGGTGGTTTTCCTTATTGCGCTTCCACTCTGTCTGGGTATTGCACTGGCTTCCGGCGCGCCACTTTTTTCCGGAATGATTGCCGGTATTATTGGCGGGGTGGTAGTTGGCTTATTGAGCAGCTCTCACACCAGTGTAAGTGGACCGGCAGCTGGTCTTACAGCGGTTGTACTGGTTTCCATTCAGCAATTAGGCAGTTTTGAAACATTTTTGCTCGCAGTTGTTTTTGCCGGAGCCTTCCAGTTGATCTTAGGTTTTGTCAAAGCCGGCATGATTGCCAATTATTTTCCCTCCAATGTCATCAAAGGGATGTTGACAGGTATTGGCATCATCATTATTTTGAAACAAATACCTCATGCCCTGGGATACGACAAGGATGCAGAGGGCGATTTTGCTTTTTTTGAACAAAGCGGCAGCAATTCCCTGCTCTCTATTTGGGACACCCTTACGCAGTTTATCCATCCGGGCGCCACTGTTGTTGCACTGATTTCCGTAGCTATTATGTTGGTTTGGGAAAAGCCGGCAGTAAAAAGCAAGCTTGGTTTTCTTCCAGGCGCATTAGTAGCTGTTCTGGTTTCCGTGTTGGTAAATCAGTTGCTGATTTCTTTGGGCGAGCCCTGGGCCATCCAGCAGGAACACCTGGTGAATATTCCGGTTGCCTCAGATTTTGCTGCGTTTATAGGGCAGTTCAGTATGCCCGACTTTTCTCAATTAACCAATCAAAAGGTGTATTCAGTGGCGCTGACCATTTGTATCGTTGGTTCCATCGAAACCCTTTTATGTTTGGAGGCTGTAGATAAAATTGACCCGTATTTGCGTACCAGCAATCCCAACCGCGAGCTCCAAGCGCAAGGGGTTGGCAATATGTTATCCGGACTATTAGGCGGGTTGCCTATTACCTCGGTTATTGTACGCAGTTCTGCCAATGTGAATGCCAACGCCCGAACCAAAGCATCGACCGTTTTTCACGGCTTGTTTTTGCTTATTTGCGCGGCGTTAATCCCTGGCATACTAAACATGATCCCCCTGGCTGCCCTTGCGGCGGTGCTGATTCTTACAGGATACAAATTAGCTAAAATTTCTATCTTCAAATCCATGTGGGCCAACGGCAAATACCAATGGTGGCCGTTCATCGTCACTGTAGTTGCGGTGGTATTTACCGACTTGCTAACGGGTGTAGGAATTGGTTTGGTAGCCAGTGCATTTGCTATTTTACGTGGCAACATGCGCAACGCCTATTATTTCCACAAAGAAGAATACCATGAAGGTGATCTGATTCAAGTCAAACTGGCGCAGGAGGTTTCGTTCCTGAATAAAGCAGCCATCAAGATGACATTAGAGCATCTGCCGGAAAATTCCAGGGTACTGATCGACGCATCAGAAACGGCCTACATTGATTTTGATGTATTGGAAGACATCCGGGAATTTGCCAGAGATAAAGCGGCTAAGAAAAACATAGAAGTGGTTTTGAAAGGTTTTCGCGACCGATATAATTTTTGGGAAGCTGATTTTGTGCACAGTGATCCGGACGACAAAAAGTAACACCGGACTGCACAAGAAATTGATTTTCAATCTTTAGCGAAAACATGCCATGTCTCATCATACCACCCGTGCAGTAAAAAACGGGTTCGACGAAGCCGTTGTGCTTGCCGAACTCAGGCATTATCTGCCGACCCAAACACCGCTCAAGGATTTTATCCACCACAACTCCCTGCATGCCTTTCAGGAGCTGAATTTCTATGATGCCATTTTTAAGGCATCCGGGATTTTTGGTTTCAAGGTTACATTCAACCTGGATGAGTATCGGGGGCTTTTTCATATCGGGCGTATTCGGGAGGATATTCTAGATCAGGTGATCGGAGACCGTAAAGGTGTTTCGGCGATTCCTGAATGGAAGCAAAAAACGCTCACTCAGCCCTATCCCGAAGGGATACAACCACGAATCGGCCGGCTGCGAAAGGGTTGGAAAAATGTGTGTCAATTAGATTTGGATAACCTGGTGCAGCCGGTCCTGTTTCGTATTTTGGCGAGCTACATGGACCAGGGCGTTGCGGTTTGGCACTTTCCTTTTGAAGACAAAGGCCTTTTGGAAGCGCTCAGATTAGTAGATACCAACAGCTTTGCCGGTTTTTTTCGCTCAAAACGCGTTCGCGACATACTGTTCGATCCTCAACGCTGCACGATGGACTATTTATTGAAGGAATTGGTGGGCGATGAGTCATTTTACGAACAATATATTTTTGACCAGCAATTTAGTCACCGTGGCTGGTCGGGCATGGCAGCTACCCTGGAACAACAACCTCATTCCATTCTTTATCCCAAAAAAATAACGCTTCGGGAAGTAATCATTTTGGAGTTGTTGCTGGAAATGGACGCTCTGGATACCTATTTTGGACGCAAATGGCAGCCACTTTGCAGTCAGTTTGCCGCAGAACCGCTCGACCTGTTTGCGCCGGTTGATAATACGGAATTACAGGAGGTGTATCGGATCTGGCAGGATGCTTTTGAATGGAGCTATTACGATGAAGTATTAGCCGCACTGCAACATGTGAAAAACAGCCGAACAGCCGAGCCACGCACACACCGGCATTTTCAGGCCATTTTTTGTATTGATGAACGGGAAGATTCTCTCCGCAGACACCTGGAAGCCATGGACAAAGACGGTGAAACGTTCGGTTGCCCGGGTTTTTTTGGTGTGGAATTTTTCTTTCAGCCGGAACACGGCAAATTTTATGAAAAACTATGCCCGGCGCCAGTTACCCCTAAATATCTGATCAAGGAATTCGGCACAAAAGGCCATCGGAAACAGGAGTTGATGTACGACAAAAAATCGCACACCCATCTGCTGGGCTTTTTGTCCACCCTTTCACTTGGTTTTTTGGCCGTTGTCAGGTTGTTCCTGACCATTTTTCGGCCAAAGATGAGCCCGGCAATTTCCAATGCCTTCGCACATATGAATGTGGACGGTCAGTTAACGATTGAAAACAAGCATCCGGACGATAAGGAGAACAACCTTCAGATCGGATTTACGGTGGATGAAATGGCTGCGCGGGTGGAAGGTTTGTTGAAGGGGATCGGGATGGTCGACGATTTTGCGCCTTTGGTGTATGTGGTGGCGCATGGTTCGAGCAGTGCGAACAATCCGCATCATGGAGCGCACGACTGCGGGGCCTGTAGCGGTCGGCCGGGTTCCGTTAATGCACGAGTGTTTTCGTTCATGGCCAATCATGCAAAAGTGCGTGAATTACTGGCCGGAAGGGGTTTGGTTATCCCGGCAACCACCCAATTCGTGGGCGCCTTGCATGATACGGCAGCCGATGAGATCGCTTTTTATGATGAAAAAGAGATTTCTCCGGCCAATGCAGTGGCGCACCTTAAAAACAAACAAACATTTGAACATGCGCTTGACATGAATGCCAAGGAGCGTTCGCGCCGTTTTGCTTCCATTAATACCAAGGCGGATCTTGGGAAAGTGAGGCAGGCCATCCGGCGCCGTTCAGTGTCGTTATTCGAGCCTCGCCCGGAATTAGGCCATGGCACGAATGCCTTGTGTTTTGTTGGGCACAGGAGTCTCACCAAAGGATTGTTTTTGGACCGTCGGGCCTTCATGAACTCCTATGATTACCGTATCGATCCGGATGGGAAATTGCTGCTTGGCGTAATCAGGCCGCTGCCACCGGTTTGTGGAGGGATCAATCTGGAGTATTATTTCTCCCGTTTGGATAATTATAAGTTAGGCGCCGGAACAAAACTACCCCACAACGTGATGGGATTGATTGGCGTAACCAACAGCAGCGATGGCGATTTACGTCCAGGATTGCCCTTGCAAATGATTGAGGTGCATGATCCTGTACGGTTATTGATTTTGGTAGAACACGACCCGGAGGTGGTGTTAAAAACCATCAAAACAGAACCAACGCTGTACGAATGGTTTGAAAAAGAATGGGTGCAACTGGTAGCCATACATCCTGCCAACAACCAGTTTTTCCGATTCAAAAACGGCCGCTTTGAGCGCTATTCGCCATTGAAAAATCAGGTAAAACACGCCGGAGACATGAAAAAACTGATTGAAACAGCTGATGGAATGAAAACCAACTTCATTGTAGACGCTACCCGGGAGAATTTGCCTGTACAGGTGTTAACCGTGGAAGATTGATTCGCGTTAAAAATTGTCAAAAATGAACCAGTATTTACCATATTTCACCTTGTTGCCCTTGCTTGGAATGGCCATTTGTGCGTTCCTGCCAGGTCGCAGTGAGCGTCTGATTTTTTTGACCTCAGTAGTTACTGTGGGGCTGCATATTCTGGCCATGCTTGTCTATGGGGTGCTTTGGTTGTTGGGTCAGGAGGCGATTTACTTTTTTGAAGGACCCATTCTGTACCAAACCCATGATTCGCATTTTTCGATCGACTTTTTCTTTGACCGGGTAACGGCGGCCTATGGCTTGACAGCTTCGGTGCTTACGTTTTTGGTATTGATTTTCAGCAGATACTATATGCACCGCGACAGAGGGTATAAGCGGTATTTCACGAATGTCATGTTTTTTTTCGGCGGTTTGAATCTGGCCTTGTTTGCGGGAAATTTTGAGACCTTATTCATAGGTTGGGAGATCGTGGGTGTAACCTCCTTTTTCCTGATTGCGTATTACCGCGACCGCTATTTGCCGGTAAAAAACGCTTTGAAAGTGGTATCGTTGTATCGGGTTGCTGATGCAGCTTTGTTGCTGGGCATCTGGTTGTGTCACCATTCCTTTGAGCGAAACATCAAGTTTTACGAGTTGCTGGATGCGCATATGTTGTTTACCCATTTCACGGAAAACCCGGTATATGTGGTGGTCATTTCGAGCATATTCCTGTTGGTGGCTATGGTGAAATCGGCACAGGTTCCTTTTTCTTCCTGGCTACCCAGGGCGATGGAAGGGCCTACTACCTCAAGCGCTATTTTTTATGGCTCCTTGTCGGCTCATATCGGTGTGTTTTTGCTGCTGCGCACGTTCCCGATTTGGGAAGACAGTCATGTGTTTCGGGGCATCGTAGTGTTTATTGGATTGATTACCAGTTTGATGGCAACTATGACGGCCCGGGTACAATCTACCGTAAAAACGCAGATAGCCTATTCTTCCATTGCCCAGATAGGGCTCATGTTTGTAGAAGTTGCTATGGGCTGGCATTTGCTGCTGTTATTCCATTTCATTGCAAATGCCTTCCTGCGAAGCTATCAACTGCTCGTTTCCCCTTCTGTGTTGAGTTATGAGATACACGATCAGTTTTTTCATTTCAATCCTCCCAAACACCCTGATCCAAAAACATGGTGGGGGAAAATCAGGTTGACTTTTATGGTTTGGAGTATTAAGGAATGGAATTTGGATGCGCTGATGTTTCGATACCTGTGGACCCCGCTGAAAACCATTGGGCGTGCGCTGGGATTCATTTCAGTACGAGCCATTGTGTTGTTGATTACACCGGTATTTCTGGTAGGCTTGT
The DNA here is from genome assembly GCA_016787545.1 of Saprospiraceae bacterium. Lineage (GTDB taxonomy): Bacteria > Bacteroidota > Bacteroidia > Chitinophagales > Saprospiraceae > M3007. The sequence goes on along the minus strand of JAEUUS010000058.1, from coordinate 4,691 downwards.
TTTTGGTGTACAACCGTCCACAAGTGCCTTCGTTGGTGCAGGAGGTTTTGCCTTCAGCGATGGCATTGCTGGGTATTTTATTAGCCTTAAAGGCGTTCACAGAGCGCGGTAAAGCCCAACTGAACTGGTCGCTGGTTATCATGAATCAACTCTTTTCTGCGCTTTCCATTGGTTTAAACGAGCAGTTTGACCATGGGCAGATTTTGTTGTTTTTGAGTGGAATAGTGGTGTCGGGCGCAGTTGGATTCTGGTGTATGTGGAAATTGGAACGCTCCGGCGAGTTGGTTACACTGGATCGTTTTCACGGACATTCATTTTATTATCCGGGCTTGGCATTTGTGTTTATGTTAGCCAGTTTGGGTTTATCCGGATTCCCTATTACCCCAACCTTCATCGGGGAAGATTTATTGTTAGGCAAAATTGGCGAACGACAATTGGTTTTGCTATCCTTTACAGCCCTGAGCTTGATTTTGGATGGATTAGTCACATTTCGAATTTATGCCCGACTGTTTTTAGGCCCCAATACCAAAGGCTACCATGAGGTAGCATTCAGATCATCTTGAGCTTTAAAGAGCTCTTAATATTCATTTTTTGCACAAACTCAATTCAAAATACATGCGTACACTCACAAAAGAACTTCAAGATAAAATCACCCCTAACCTCGCCCTCAATATTTTAAAAGACGGCAATTTGCGGTTTGTGAACAACCTTAAAGCCAGCAGAAATCTCCTTCAACAGGTGAATGAAACCAAAGAAGGGCAGCATCCTTTCGCTGTTATTTTGAGCTGTATTGACTCACGAACCAGCGCTGAATTGGTATTCGACCAGGGTCTGGGCGACATTTTCAGCATCCGGATTGCAGGAAATATTTTAAACGAAGATATCCTGGGATCCATGGAATTTGCCTGCAAAGTAGCCGGGGCAAAAATCATTGTGGTACTCGGACACACCCGTTGCGGCGCCATCAAAGGCGCCTGCGACCATGTGGAAATGGGTCACCTCACTGGTCTGTTGAGCAAAATCCGGCCGGTGATGGACCGAACCCCCGAGGTAGAGGGCAATGGATATGCCTTTGCAGATGCAGTTGCTGCCAACAATGTTCATCATGTAATGGACGACATAGCCACCCGGAGCATTATCCTGGGCAAAATGATTGAGTCTCATGAAATTGCCATTGTTGGAGGCATGTACAACATCGAAACGGGTGTGGTAGACTTCTACGAGCATCCACACCTGATCTGATGTGTTGAATTAGAAAGCAAGAAGGTTTTATAAAGGATGGATTTTCGACCTGCCGTTGTAAAATGGCGGGTCGTATTTTTTACCGGTAGAGGATAGTGCTATATTTACCCCTTCATCAGGTCAACTTATGTACGAACTTACCAAGACGCCTTTCGGCCCACACACCCGATTTACCCTGCACAATCCACTCAGCAATACCGGATTCAGCATTGTGCCGGGCGCGGGGGCCAATGTGCTGGAAATCCTGTTCAACGGGCAAAATATCCTGGATGGTTATCAAACTCCGGAAGAACTGGAGGCCGGAAAATGGGGCAAAAGCACCGTGCTGTTTCCGTTTCCTAACCGACTCGACGGTGGCAAATACCAATGGAACGGCAAGGAATATTCATTCCCCATCAACAATGCGGCCACCGGAAATGCTATCCATGGCTTTGTTCGGGAAGAAGGCTTTGAGCCCGAATTTGTGTTTTTGGGGCAGGATCTGGCCAGTTTTCGCTGCTATTTCGATTACCATGGCGAGCGGGACTATTATCCATTTCCTTTTTCGCTGGAACTGGAATTCACCATCCACGATTCAGGGAAATTTGAGGTGCAGATAGAGGTAAACAACCTGCACAATGATGTGATTCCCATAGGCTTTGGCTGGCATCCTTATTTCCGGTTGGCATCCCGGGCAGATTTGCACCAGATGCAACTTCCAGCTGCAGAAATGGTAGCAATTACGGATAGAATGATCCCAACAGGGCAACGGACCCCATATTCCGACTTCCTTCAAAAGAAAGTGGTTGGCGAAACGGCACTGGACAACTGCTTTATATCCACCAAAACCGGCAACTACCAAATGGTGCTGGAAGGCGAAGATCAAATCCTCAAAGTAAAAGCCTCAGCCTCGGAATTTCCGTTTTTCCAGGTATTCACACCTCCTCACCGCGAAAGCATTGCCCTGGAGCCCATGAGTTGCAATGTGGATGCTTTTAATAACCTCGATGGTCTCATTAGTCTGCCGGTTGATGGTGTGTGGAACGGGAAAATGAGCATCTCTTGGACTGACCGACCGGAATAAGTTCCAGATTCCTGCGTTTGACCAGGATGAAGCGCCTTTTTACCTTTTTGTATGCCATTTGGCTATTACCGTCTCCAGCTGTGGAGGCGCAAAACCTTATCCGGAACGGTAGTTTTGAAACGCATGCCGCCATGCAATGCCTCAATTGCAACCTGGGTTTTGGCAAATACCCGGCCATCATGTCGCACTGGGACAATGCCGGCTGGGGATGCGCTATTTGCGATGTTACCTACAACCGAAACTCCGACGACATCAAAGGCAATATCTGTCCGTACGACAAGGTGAAGCCCAAAGAGGGCAAAACCATGATTCAGATGTGGTACGATCCTTCTTGCGGAGGAGATGTGCATGAAGGCGCCACGTATCTGTCTCAGCGCACTACCGAGGCTATGGAGGTGGGCAAAATGTATGAAATCAGCTTTTGGATATACATTGAGTCCAGAGAACGCACAGATCCGGAATGCACTAAACACATCGGGATCATGTTGCTGCCCCAAAACCTGAAAATGCATGGCTTGTATGAGAAGGAACTCCTCCTGCCCTTTCTGCCCATCGATACGGTGCAATACGATGTCTGGTATCCGGTGAAATGGCGTGTGCGGCCGCTTTGTACCAGTAATTACCTGATGGTTGGTGTGTACAAGGCAAATGACTGGCCTGAAAAAAGATGGGGCTTAACGGTTCATTACTGGTTAGATCAGGTTTCGGTGGCAGAGGTACCCGGCGCCAAAGCCGTGGCAGACAGCTCTGTGTATTATTGCAGCAAATACGATCCGGTGGCCTTAGGCGTACCACCAATGCTGGATCAGCAGACCCTATTGTTCCAAAATGATGCTTATGAGCTCACTGCTGAGCACCAAACGATATTGGATTCCTTCGCTGTACAGATCAAAAAGTATTCCCAGCTCGTGTTTGAAATTTCCGGCCATACCGACAGCATTGGTTCCAACAATCAGGTGTTATCGGAAAAAAGGGCGCAGACGGTGCTGGATTACTTCACCCAGCAACATCAAATTCCGTCCCTGCGGTTCATCACCCTGGCTAAAGCCGGGAAAGACCCTGCCCAATCCAATCAAACAGAGGCTGGTAGGGTACAAAACCGTCGGGTGCTGGTTCGGCAATCAGAGCTTAACATTCGCAATGCCTGGTATCGGGCGGCATTGCGGGCCATGGAGGTGCAGCGATTTCCGGAAGTATTCACCCTTCTGCATCAATGGTTAGCCAAACCGGATGACCGGGAAGGCACGCCGGCTATTTTGCTGTTTGATCCTCGGTTTGAGTTGCTTCATAAAGATCCGCGCTGGAAAACGATTGAGCAAAAAGTACGCGCCACCTACCGTTCCCTTAAACATGCGCAACAGGCTTTCCAACTGGATTCCATGCGCCTGGTGGAACAGTGCGCCACCGCCAACCTCACCGTATTCCGGCATCAAAAAGGGTTCAACGCCCTGCCGGGTTATGTGCCGTTTCTGGATACGGTGTTTTTGGAAATGGAACCACAACCCGAAGCTGTTATACACAAAATCCGGTCTGCCAACTATGCCAGACTCCTCCAGCTGTTACAAAAAACCGGCTGGCCCAAAACCTCGGAATGGGGCGAATCTGCCACGGCTTCCACATTTGCCATTTTTATGTCGGAACCTACCCTGGTAGATCAGCTCAAATGGCTGCCCGAAATCAAAAAACGCTGCGAAGAAGGCGAGGCGCCATGGCTGTATTATGCCAAATTATACGATCAATGCAACCTCGGCTTAGGCAAACCCCAACGCTACTGCACCGTGATAGAGGTATATGAATACGGTAAAATAGTGGTAAAGCCCTGGGAAGGCGATGTAGAAACCGTCAACGAACAACGCGCCAAAATCGGGGTGCCGCTACTGGATTGGAAGGTAGTGGAAGCGATGCAAGAAGGCGCGAAGTGAAATACACAAAGGCACGAAGGTGGTGTCTCAAAAGTGTTTCTTACCGCAGAGACGGGGAGGCGCAGAGCCGTAAACAATTGGTTATTAAGCTCTCTGCGTCTCTCCGCCTCTGCAGTAAAAATAAAAAAGCGACTTATAAGACCGCCTCTTCGCGTCTTTGTGCCTTTGTGGCTACGCCACCAACCTTAGCGCCTTTTCCAAAATATGGAATTCCACGGGTGTTTCTCCCAGGTATTCACCATCGGCTTCGAGCAGGGTGGGGACATTGTCAAGATGTTCTACACGGATATGCCTGGCCTGATGACCTTCAATTTTGGGGTGGCTGAGCAGGGTTCCGTTGTAGAAACGGGGTGTTTGCAGTAAAACTTCCAGTTTGGAAAGTTTACGGGCAAAGGTGAGGGCAAACAAGCCATCGTCGGGAACGGCATGTGGCACCAGTTGCATACCACCGGCTGAGTAGCGGC
>JAEUUS010000029.1 GCA_016787545.1 Saprospiraceae bacterium | reverse complement strand
CCAGAATAGCTTGTGCAATCATAGCATGATCAGAATCAGGCGCACCTGCTACAATTACGTCTTTAAATGCCTTGTTGTTTCTGGCAATCATTTTACCCTCCTCCAGGATAAAATAAGCGGTGTGGGGCCACTGTTCCGGAGGGGGCAGCATCCTGGCATATAACACCAATTGAAGATCCTCTTCATTTTGAATCAGCTCTCTTCTGCGTCTGGAGCCGCTCCATTTTAAATCTATAATGGCCCGTTCATCACCACGCTTTAAAACCAGATCGGCTTTGCCCTGGATTGGCATATGTAAAAAACTCCCCTCCAAAGGCATTTCAGTGCCTTCCACCTCCCATTCATTGTTTCTGATTTGCAAGATGAGATTCCAGGCTGCATTGGAAATTTTATTCAGGAAGGCTATTCGTTCAGGCTCCATGCCATATAGCAGGAGCGTTGCACCTTCTTTTGGCAATAAAGCCTGTGCCTCCTGCTGCACCCATTCCTGAACTGCTTTTTTATCTAACTGACTTAGGTCGTTTTTCAATAGATTTTCAAAAAAACGATGGGCCAAACTCCCCTTTAGCGTATTATCCCTTGTTACACTCAATAAGCTGGAACGATAAATACGCAGTTTTTGGCGAAAAAACCACCTGTGTGGGTAATAGAACAATTGCTCTAAATTTGTTGGCGTTTCATATTCGGCAGTTGATATCCAATCCGGATGGTTAATTTTGATTTGAGGTTTAGGTCGTACAGAATTACGTTGCGGAAGTGCTACCGGATCAGGTGTTTTCAGCCAATTGCTTAAGCGTTGTCTGTCGGAAGTTTCTGAAATGTCATATACGAAGTTTGAAAGTTCAGCGCCAAAAAAAGCCTCAAGGTCGCTCCAGAGCAAGGGTGGTACGGCTTCAGCCCCATCTGTCTGCTCGGGAATAACTAATAAAAGGCTCTGTTTGCTTGCCAAAAGTGGTCGCATTTGAGCCATTTGCATACGTTGACTGGATTGCCTGGTTGTTTCCAGAAAGACCTCACGTTCGGCCAGGTAAAGCCTTTCCGACTTTTGCCATTTATCCACGGGAGCGGTATGGTTTTCGAATATACAATTCCACCAAACCAAATCATCCAGGTTTTCCGCTATAGCACCCGGGTGATGAAAAAAACTAAAACTGTTCACCTCCGGCTGCGCCAATTGCATTGGAGAAGGTTCGTAAATAGTTCGAACAATGCGCTCCAATTCAAGGTAACCGATACGCTGTTCTGGAAGGGTTTCAAGTAATCCTTTGATTCGTCGAGCTTGTTCAGCCAGCACCAGTAAGGAGGAATTACTGCTTCCGGTGGTGTCAAATTGTCGAATTGCCCACTGTTGAAGGTATTCATACAGGCCAACGGCATCGCGTTTTGGTGCGCCGGTTTCCACGGAATATCTTTTGCGATCAAACCAAAAAGCATACTGTTCTCTTGCCTCATCCGGCACTTCAGCCTGTTCCAGATAACCCAATACAGTGGCAAACCAGGCATCACTAAACAATCCCGGCTTTTCTGCCAATACCCTGGCAATTTCAATAGAAAGCCCTGAATCTAAGGGTTTTACGGGCAGGGTGACAAACTCCATCAGTTTGAAAACATCAACGGGCTCCCAAAGAAAGGCCGGCGCTAATTTCAACACCTGCAAGGATGGCCTTGCCAGTGAGGCTGACAAAATACCCATAGCCGAAAATCCCTCCTGGAGCAGGTTTTGCTCCAGGAGGAGATTCATTTCCGGAACCAGGAATGTGGGCCGGTATTCAGGATTCTGTTGTAGTAATTTCGACAAAAACTGAGCGGCATCTGAGTCGCTTCTTGCTTTTAATACCGCCAGTTTGCCAGTTCCGTTTCCGGATCCCTTCATCCATCGGCCCAATGGCGAATCTGAAACGGAGGCGCTTAGCAAAAGTACTTCCTCTATGGGTACTCCCTGGCTGGATAAAACATCAAGTAGACGCTGAATGATTGGCGGTTGTACTTCTTTAGACTCGTAAATAAATACTTTTTCGATGGGCAAGGGGTTGGTTTTTAAACGATCCAATGCCTGCTCAAAACGATCGGAAAACCCTAATCCTTCCTCAAACAGATCAGGATCCTTCATTTTTTTTTGAAAATAGGATTCAACGGATGCCAATGCCTGAAGTCTGGGAGGTGTGGATTCCCTGGTTTGAAAATCCCAGCCCGCCAGGACCAGTTCATCCCGCCATTGTAATAACACTTCTGCGGTGGCAAAGCGATCTGCGTCAAAGGAATTCCGATAAAAAGCTTCTGACGTTGTCAGGTATTGCGCTAATGCCTGACGATAAAGCTCGATTCGGAGGTAAGCAGTATTATTTCTGTAACCTTTTAGCCCAAGTCGGGCTTCCAGCCATTGCAGCCATTTAGCAGGGCCCAGGTACCACTCTCCGAAGCTTGATTTTTGTTTTGTATAAACGATAGAATCAAAATAGTACCCAAAATGAATTTTCATTGTTTGATAGCGCTGCTGAAATCCTTGGAAAACGAATCTTTTGATCGCAAAGCCTTTTCTACCTTTGCGGCTCAAATATATTCACAATGGATGCAAACGAAGTAGTTAAATCAAGTGATATCACCCTCCGTGTAGGGCTAAATGCGGAACACGTTCCTGTAAAAATTGAATGGGGCGCCAGCGACCGTAATGGAGGCGTTTTAGAAGAGTGCAAAGCTATGGCTGTCGCGTTGTTTGATAAAGAACACCGTGATACCCTTAGGATTGACTTGTGGACAAAGGAAATGCAGGTATTGGAGATGGACCGGTTTATGTATCAAACTTTGCGATCGCTCAGCCAAACCTATTTGAAAGCAACGCAAAACAAAGAGCTTGCGGAGGATATTGCGAAATTTGCGCACTACTTTGGTCAGCAAACAGAAATTGTACCTAAAGACCAATAGGCCTATTGCGTCAAAAGGGCATGACAGATCCAGTTGGCAATGGCCTGTCGGTTATTTTTCAATACCAGGCGTTGCTGATCCCAATCGTTTTGGATATTAGCCAATTCAATGTAAACGGCCTTACGGGTAGCGGTCTCCTTGAGCGTGAATAAAGTTCTTGGTGTTACACTACCGCTGTATCCCCTTCCTCCCTGGGCTTTTCTGTATTTTGCCGCAAACGTGCGTTGTATGTGCTCTGCAAGCGCCTGACTCGGTTCACTACCGGGTCTGAAATAAAAAAAGATATCCTGTTTTTTCTCCAGACTTCTGGAATCTACATGGATTTCAATGATGGTTTGGTTGTTTTGACCAGCTTTAAGGTGTTTTTCCATCAGGGCATTGATTAAATCAGTACGCTGTTGGAGACGTTCCTTTTGGTCAAACGGGATTTCCTGCCCCCCTAATACTTCTTCATCTCTGTCGCAATCCAGATATATTTCATCCCGTATACCGTCGTTATTGTCGCGAACCATCATGTAAACGGTTGCACCGTGACTCACCAGCAATCGATGAAGTCGCAGGGTTACATCATAGGCATATTCGTCTTCACAAAGAGTGTTTCCTGCCCGTTTTCCCTGTGCGCCAACATCTGGTCCGCCATGACCACTAATTAAATAAAATACCTGCCCGCGCAAATTTCTGTTGAGCAGCGGGGTGTATGCGTAGCCAGAACCATAAAGGGGGAACCTTCGGTCGCCATCATCATCTTTATCACCACCGAAAACACGATTGGCAATTGGATAAACATATCTGGGGGTTTCTGTTTCAGGCTTTACGGCCAATCCAACACCTGCAGCCATTTTTTTGGGCTCAGGAGAAGTTTCTTCCTGGCAATTCAACTCATGCCAGGGGACCCACAATTTTTTGTTATCTATGAAATAGTCTGGCCTTAAACCTTTTTTCTGAGCCAGTTTATTGTACGTTTCGATTCTTTTTGCCGTTTTCCAGTCTTCAATTTTCAGGGTAGAACGGATGCTTTTTCCATTATAAGGAACTACCGTAACCGGCAATCGGTAGGTATTGCCTGCTTTTAGTTTGTAGTTCTCCAACTGATTGATTTTCAGGAAATGATTTACGTTACAATCCTGCTCAGCAAGTTCATAACGATCCAAAAGGTCCAAAGCATCTTCTCCTGCTTTAGCGATTGTGGTCAAATAGTTAACACTGGCAGAGGTTTTTTGCGCCTGGAGCAAATTGCTCCCTGAAAGGCTCAAAAAGGTAAGAATCAAAAAGGTTTTGAAATGGGACATTGCGAGTGCCTGATCAATTATTGGGCAAAAATAAGGAAAAAAGTGTTGTTGAGGAAAAGATCTTCCATCCGAATGAGAAACAGATCAAATATTTTGAGATTCCTGATTTGATTTTTTTCACCTTTGCCTGCCCAAAAAATTCATACAAAGGAAGGATACCACTTATGCAAATCATACCATCATTTGACCTGCTCGATGGCAAGCTGGTTCGTCTGCGCCAGGGCGATTTTGAACAGAAAACAGAATACGATTCCAATCCGCTTGATTTGGCGAAGGAGTTGGAGGCGGCCGGAATCAGACGACTTCACATGGTCGACCTCGATGGTGCCCGAACAGGCAGACCTGCCAATTTGCACATACTTGCAGAAGTTGCAGCCCATACCCGCCTGGAAATAGATTATGGCGGCGGATTGCGCAGTATTCCTTCTTTAAAACAGGTTTGGGATGCCGGTGCTATGTTGTTTTCCGTAGGAAGTGTGGCCTTATTGGCGCAGGATGAGTTTTCTGCCTGGGTAGAAAAATTTGGACCGGACCGATTCTTGGTAGGTGCAGATGTGCGTGATAATAATTTGGCCGTTCACGGCTGGGCGCAACAAACGGAGGTCAGCATATTTGATTTTTTGAAAAAAATGACTAGCCTCGGATTAAGCACTTTTACCGTAACAGACATTGCCAGAGATGGAGAGTTGTCAGGTCCCGGAATCGATCTATATACAGAAATTTTAAGGCAATTCCCAACGATCAATCTGGTTGCCAGCGGAGGTGTTAGAGACGTTTCCGATCTTGAAGGCCTGCGGGAAATAGGTTGTTCAGGGGCTATTGTTGGAAAAGCCTTTTTTGAAGGCAAAATTCCGCTCCCCTTTTTCCGGGTATATACCAAAGGCGAATAAAACGTATTTGTCGCGTATTATACAATTTCGCGATATTTATTACCAGCCAACAAGTTTTCAACCAGATTGACGTTATAAAGCCGTTTTTACTCAGATTGTAAAAACGGCTTTATGTCATTCTGATAAAAAAATGACAATGCCACTTGCGGCGTATTGGTGAACCACCATACCTTTGCGCAGAATTTAATTTCAAAACGAAACTTCAAACTTTCTGATTATCGGATAAAATTTTACTTAAAAATCATTTCACGGAATTTTAATTAAATTTCATCCATTAATCATGAACAGAAAAGTTTTCGCCGCTGCCGCATTTGTGGCCATCCTGACATCCGTTACCATCCTGAACGCTCAAACCCACTACAAGATGGGGGTTAGCCTTGGTAGCAATTATTCCAGTCTTCATTCTGATCTGTTTTCCACCTCCTCCGGCCGATTGAGTTCGGCAGCCGGATTCACCATTCAATTAGGTTTTGGCGATCGTTTTGAGTTGAATCCAGAAATTTTATTTACCCAGAAGGGTGCTACCATTCAAACGGCAGTATTCAATCCGGAGAACAAGCCAACACTTGGCACATACGATTTTTACTACAACACTTTTGAGGCAGGACTCTTTGCCGGTTATCAGCCAGTGAATAACATTCCGGTTCGTGTACAAATTGGTGGCTTTTTCGGAAGTCATTTCCATAAATTGGATCGCTCAGAAAGGGATGAATATGTAGGCGATTATAATAATATCGTAAATGCTACGCAGGTTACGCTGTTGAATGAGGCGCTTTCCGGCGTCGATTTTGGTCCAGCCATTGGTTTGAGTGCAGGAACGGGTCGCTTTAATGTTAGCGCCAGGTATTATCTCGGCGCCCGCAACCTCTACAACAACCTGGCATTTGCTCCTGAAGGACATTCCATTCGAACCAGTTCACTTCGTCTGACCATGAGCTATTATTTCAAACATACCAGCAAGTGGGTGGATTAAACCCCTGACTTGTTCCAGAATTATACCCGTGTTTCCGCTCGATGACGTGCAGTTGTTGGGCGGTTTTTTTTTGTTGGCGCCAGGATTACAATCCGATTTTTTACCTGAAATAAGCGCAATTCATCGGCCATTTACTGTGTTTGTTGTACTTTTGCGCCTTCCAAGGAAAGGACTCAAATTCAGCATTAAATAACCATGACGGAACAAGAAATTCAACGCAGAGAATCATTGGCTAAGCTCCGGGAAATGGGCATCGATCCCTACCCTGCTGAGATGTTTGATGTAACGGCAAGTGCTCAGGAAATTGTAGCCAATTATCAGGAAGAAGTTTTGGAAGATGGTACTAAAAACCGTCTGAACTTTCAAAGCGTTGCATTGGCCGGTCGTATTATGGCCAGCCGCGAGGCCGGAAAAGCCTTGTTCCTGAATTTGCAGGATTCCAGAGGTCGTATCCAATTATATATGCGCAGGGACGATTTTATGCAGGGCGAAGAAGCGCCATTTTTTGATATAGCTATCAAAAAGCTGCTGGATTTGGGCGATTATGTGGGTGTGAAGGGATATGCCTTTAAAACAAAAACCGGAGAAGTCAGCGTACATGTGCAGGAATTCAAGTTTCTGGCAAAAAGCTTGCGCCCGCTCCCGGTAGTCAAAAAAGACGCAGAAGGTAATATATACGACGCATTCACCGATCCAGAACAGCGGTACCGTATGCGTTATGTTGACCTTACGGTAAACACTAACTTCCGTGATATTTTCATCAAGCGTACCAAGTTGATCAAAACGATGCGGAACTATCTCGATGAGTTGGGTTTGCTGGAAGTAGAAACGCCCATTTTGCAGCCTATTCACGGTGGCGCCGCCGCAAGGCCTTTTAAAACGCACCATAATACGCTGGATATGACGCTCTATCTGCGTATCGCTAATGAATTATACCTGAAACGCTTGATCGTTGCCGGTTTTGATGGCGTTTACGAGTTCGCCAAAATGTTTCGGAATGAAGGTATGGACCGCACCCACAATCCGGAATTCACAGCGCTGGAATTCTATGTAGCTTACAAGGATTACCACTGGATGATGGAAGTAACGGAGCAAATG
>JAEUUS010000231.1 GCA_016787545.1 Saprospiraceae bacterium | reverse complement strand
AGATATTACGATTTCGTTTGAGGGTGAAAAGCGTGATTTGCGCAAATGGACCTTAATTTTAGGCGAAAACGGTACCGGTAAGAGTAATTTGCTAAAAGCCATTGCCTTGATTACCGCTGGAAGTAACGGGCTCGGCGAACTGTTGGGCAATGTGGATAGCTGGATCCAAAACGGCGCCTCTTTCCTGCGTATAGACGCAACACTTCAAAACAAGAAAAAAGAAGAACGGCAATTGTCGCTGATCATCAACCGGGGCGATACCTTGTCTAAAATCATTTCAACCAATCAGGAGACATTACACCTGATTGATGAGGCGCTGGAATATACCGAGCGTTCCTATTTCGTGGTGGCATACGGAGCAAGCAGGCGTTTATCTTCCGGTGAGGCACCCCGGAATATGGACAAAAGTTACCGTTACATAAACGTCCGAAACTTGTTCGACGGTTCGGCGGCGCTTAATCCGCTGACCTCCTGGGCCATGGAATTGGATTACCGGTCGGGGAAAAAGGGGTTGCGTATTGTAGCTGACACCCTGAATGATTTTTTGCCCGGCACCACTTTTAGCCATATAGACAAATCCCGTAAGCAGCTGATTTTCAAAACAGTAGACGGAGACGTGCCGTTAGAGCAACTAAGTGACGGCTATCAGAACATGGCAGCCTGGATTGGTGATTTACTTTTCCGGGTAACCGAGTCTTTCAAAGATTATGTAAAGCCAATGGAATCGCGGGGCTTGTTGCTGATTGATGAAATCGACCTGCACCTTCACCCCAAATGGCAGCGGCAACTCATGGAATTTATCAGCAACAAATTGCCTAATTTTCAGGTGATAGCTACCACACATTCGCCGCTTACTGCGCAGCAAGCCGGTGAAGGGGAGTTGTTTGCACTCAAGCGCAATGCTCAAAATATGGTAGAGCTCGTGCCATTTATTGGTGCTCCACGACAATTGCTGGTGAATCAGCTATTAATGACTCCAGCATTTGGATTGGAAACGGATGAGAGTTATTTTATTGAAAATCAGAAGAAAAGATATAGATCTATCGATAAAAAAAGCATGACCAAAGCAGAAAAGGCTGAACTGGAGAAAATAAAAGAAGGATTGGCTGACAGGGTTGTGCAACGAAGTAACTCCTTATTGAGCGTTTCGGATAAACAATTATTAAAAGAAATAAAGGAAGCTGTTTCCAAAAATTAATCTCTGCTATGATACAGTTGACCCGTATTCGAACCGAAGATGCGGTTAATGCCGTATTCAGGGGAGCAAAGAGGAAAGATTTAAATAAAAAATTACTGCTCAGCCAGCGGGCCATTTTGAATGGCGCCGAGGAGAAACACCAATGGAACAGTAATGTGTGGGGCGAAAGCAGATCCCAGCTGTTAAAAGAAAGCGCCAACAAATGCGCCTACTGCGAAGCTCCCCTGAAGGTGGTTGCCTATGGTGATGTGGAACATTACAGACCCAAAAGCATTTATTGGTGGCTGGCCTATTCCTACGAAAACTACCTGGCATCCTGTACCCTCTGCAACCAGCAATTTAAGAAGGATTTTTTTCCTAAAAACGGCAATACGCTCATGGGGCCACCCATCTCGGCTCACACAACCGATGCAGAAATTGAATCTTTAGCCGCTTTGATTAACCCTGATCCCCTGAATGACGCTCATGGAATGCCGCAAGCAACTTTTATTGCAGCACATGATTCGGAACAGGCGCTATTGCCCAATCCTTATTATGAGGACCCGGAAAAAATTTTCAGTTATGTTGCCCATGAGGATTTAGCAGAAGTGGATATTGTAGTATTGGATACTGTTGCAAATGCCCAGCACATTGAAAAAGCTGTAGTAACCCATTACGGACTTAACCGTTTGGAACTTCGGCAGCTTCGTTATGAATGGTATGATTTTTATATCACCCAAAAATTAATTCTGAAAGAAGTTGCCGTATCAGCAGGATTAAAACAACGCGCCCAAAAGAAGATTCAATCTATGATGCTTCCCAAATCTCCTTTTGCCGGCATGATTCGGTATTTCGAACGATCGGAACTACCCTGAGGAATATCCTGAACAGAACTTCACCGGGACGATGAACTTCAACGCGCCAATCTCCATTCAGCGTGCCCATCGGCAAACTGCACCACATACCATTGTCCGGTAAATCTTTCGGTTGGGGGGCCGGGCAAGCGCCTGCCAAGCAAATCAAAATAACCTGTAATGGGCTGATTTTCCTGAAAAACGGGCTCTTCAACCGGGCTTGCCGCACACGCCGTAGCAGGGTCGATTACCTGAAAAGGCTCCGAGCCCACCATACCGTTTGTGTTGCCGGCCCAGAGTTGGTATATCCCCGGGGCATTTACCACAATGGAGGTGTTGTTTTCGCCTGTTGACCAGGCATATTGATCATATCCGGGGGGAGCCGTCAGCGTAAGCGCGCCGTTTTGCCAGGAGCACTGAATTTCCGGGCGTTGCATATTTTCCAGGGGCAAATCCTGAAAATGCACCCGGTAACTCATCACGGAATCCTGAAAAAAGCACGTTGACAGCAGTTCGCCGGCATCGTCAACAAGCACAAAACTCGGCCTGGGGCGGAAGATCAGGCCGTAACTCAACAGGTGCCTGCGCGTTTCGGTAGTTTGGTGCCCGCCCATGGCCGGACTAAAGAAACCGGGTTGATAACGGTATTCCCAAACTTTGGTGGCCGTCCAGTTTATGGTGTCCAGGGCATATTCCACCGCTCTGGAAATACGCGGCGGCGGCGCGGTATTGGCATTGTCAAACAATGCTATGTTACCATTGGGTAGCCGGCGTGCGTCATGCTGGCCACTGAAACCTACGTCATTAACAAAGGTAAAAGAACTGCTTTTACCGCCCAATTTCCAAAGTACCGCGCCGGTTTGGCGATGAATTTTATAGATCGAATTCAGATGCCGAAAGGAGAGCAGTAAATGGCCGTCGGTATCCTCTTCAATGGTATTTCCGTGGCAATAATCAAAGTTGTTGGCGTTATACCCATAAAAACCATAGGCTTCTGTAGGGTGAATAAAATCATTGCTGTTCCAGGAAAAGAGCAGGTTATGATCCACATCAAACTCCTGAACCACAAACCCGACAGCTCGAGTATTAGGACTTCCGGGCACGCCATTGAACAGGTAGGCGCTCAGATCCATGATACTGTCTTTAGCCCCGGCCACCAGATAGGATTGATTGGATGTTGGCAAAAAATCATGCGCATCCGGCTGTACTCCCGCCACGGTGGTAAAGGAGTCCAGCACTTGAAAATCCTTGTTCAAAACCATGTATTGCATTGGAAACGGTCCTACAGGCATTTTTCCGTAGGTATATAGTTCCAGCTCAGGATGGTATTTAAAATTAATCAGGTTTCGGGCATTTTGCGGTAAATACCACAGCAGGTAGCCCTGCGCGTCCAGAATCACCAAAGACAATTTATTGTTGTTGACGCCAAATCGGAACGGCGTAGCCAGATAATAACCACTTACCGTACTGTCAAACACTTCAAATGCATACCCTGGAACACCGGTGGGTACAGGGCGTTGGGTTGGTTGGGCGGTAGCTTCATGGGAAAGCAAGAGCAGAATGAGGTAGATTGTTGGGCGCATGGCAGGCAGAAGGGTTGAACAGATACTAAATGCATCACTTTTGCCCCGAACTGAAGTTCGGGGTTACAAGATGGCAAATGTGATTAGTGGGTGGTCATTCCTGATCACTCGTAAAAATTAATGGGTTGAGATGTTAAATATATACGAGCTAAACTTAGAAATTGACACCCCGCTTAACTTGTATGCCAGACTACTGGACATTTTGACATTAGGCACTGGACCTACACTCTAAAGCCTTGAAAATCAACTATTTGCTGAACAGCGTCTAATTTTCAACGTCAAAATGTCAAGTAGTCTGGCAATTCACCCTCATTCCTTTATCACCGAAATTCCATACCTAAATCCATTCCCGGATAATATGACATGGTAAAATCCAGAAGGCAAGGTCTTAACATTCACTTGTCTGGTTTGACCCATATTAATGGTTTCGTTTTCCTGTAAAACAACCCTCCCCTGATTGTCAACGACTTGTATCAGACTTACCGGAAATTTTTGACACGTAATAAACACGATATCAGAAGCCGGATTCGGGAAAACAGCAATACCAAAGGTATTTTCCAGGTTGTTTACGCCCGTAGTCATCACAACCACGTCATCTGTTGCCGTGCAGCCAAACGTTCCCGTAACCGTAACCGTGTAAATGCCCATTTCTGTTACACTGATAGAGGAGGTTGTTTCGCCCGTAGACCATAGGTACGAACTGCAGTTACAATCGGCATCCAGGGTTATAGTATCTCCGGATTGCAAGGTGATATTATTGCCAAGATCTGCAGAAACCTGATCTACTGTAACTGTGCTTTCCATGGAGGCGCTACACCCAGAGCTTGTTCCAATCACGGAATAGGTGGTTGTTTCGTTTGGGTTTACAACTATGACATTGCCTGTCTGACCGGTACTCCAAAGGTACGAACCGGCGCCACTGGCTGTTAAAGTAGTGGATTGCCCGTTACAGATGGTGTCACTGTTAAGGGTAATAATCGGCAATGGCGTGACAAATACCTGGGCATTTACGGGTGCAGAACTGCAACCAGCCGTTATTCCAATTACTTCATACGTGGCTGATGCCAGAGGTTCTACCTGAATAGATGCTGTTGTTTCTCCGGTACTCCAAACGTAGTTTACAGCGCCACTCGCAGTCAGCATAGCTGTACCTCCGGCACAAATGGTTGGGGTATTGACAGAAACTATTGGCGTAGCATTAATAGTAAGGTTTAAGGTAATGGTACTATCGCATCCTGCTACGTTTGTCAGCACTTGTGTATACACGCCGCTCAGAAAATAAAGCTCATTGTTCAGGATGTAAAAATCACATGCAACCTCCGTTATGGTAGTGTCGGTTGGATGATTAAGCATCAGGTTTTGGATTACCTCAAAGGCATCCGGCTGATAAGCATTTTGGCCGCTAATAAAAGTTACCATCGCTGTGCATTCTTTTTGCTCCGAGCTATCCCAAATTTTGCAGGTATAGGCCTCTGTATTCTTCATGCCTTCCACGATACCTCCGGTACTGGAATCATCACCCCAAACGGTTATGGCCAAGTTTTCTCCCTGTTGATATTTGGCGGCCCCACAAAGCACATTTCCAGGCGTAAAAATGCCAATTTCATCGCCGGAATCAATCACCAAATCTGCTATTGAATCTAACAGGATAAGGGTTGCATTGTTGCCGGTATTCAGGTTGCTGTCCAGCACAAAATGAAGCATTTCAGACTCCATCAGATTCTCTTTACGTTCGGCCACCGGATCCTCTCTCAGGTTTGCACGATAGGACAAGGTTGCAGCCGACAAAGCATTTACCTTATACCCTTGCCCTGGCAACATATTTCCGATTTCATTTATGCCAAATTGAGGCGCATAAATTTTACCTTCATTGTTTTTGACAAGACTAATATGTTGTTTGATGGCGGTAAAAACGGTATCCGTATTCATGGGGTTATCGCGCAAATAAGCAATGATTTGCCACCCGGAATGTAGTGCTATGGGGTTGAGTTCGGGGTCGATTTTTTGTCCGGCTATCACCAAAGTATCCTTTTGATTGGCTTTTACCTGATAACCTTCCAGCGTATTCCAGTTTCCTATGCCATTAATCATTAACAACGGGATATAACTGGCTCCGGTGCTGTTTTTTACAATATCTATACTCTGTACCACTGGCGCCATTATATCTTCTATATTTGGCTGAACAGGGTTAATATAACTGGAGATCATATTCCACCCATTTTTCAAAATGATAGACTGTCTTGCCAATGTACTGAGATACCGGATCATACTTATACCGTCGTCGGCGAAAGCATTGGTATGGGTTATTAAGCCATTGAAAGAACCCACAGGGGCATACTCAACCGTTGCGTCAAAGGTTTGATTGGTGGAGGCTCGCCAGAATTTTACTTTAAAAATTTCACCCTGATTGAAGCCGTTTTGGGGCAAAGGAGCTGCATCGTTTCCATAAGCAGGAAATACCAGTGACAGCCCTGACCAAACGCCGTATCCGCCACATTTGAGCACACCTGTAGCAGCTGAATCATAAAACACCCCAATCCAATCACC
>JAEUUS010000670.1 GCA_016787545.1 Saprospiraceae bacterium | reverse complement strand
TAGTACCTCAATGGTGTAGGTATAAGTCCAATCGTGGGTATTCAGCTCACAATCCGTATAAGTCCAGGTATAGGTAATCGTTCCTTCACAACCGGCGTATGTGCCGCCTTGTACCGGACCTGTTGGGGTAAGGTTGTTACCACAGTTGTCTGTCACCGCAGGCGGTGTTGGTTGAACGGCATCCGAGGCACAATTTACCGTGGAGCCTTGTGGACCTGGTACGGTAAAGTCCTCTGTTTCAATAGTATAAGTGTAATTCCAAACAAAAGCCAGATTCGGACAGCCATCATATGTATAGGTGTACGTTCTGGCGCCATTGCAGGTCAATGGATCAGGTGTATCCGAAATAACAGGAACCGGATCTGGCTGAACATTACCCAAACCATCCTTCACCACCGGCAGGGCTGGAGGAACCGCCTCACTCAGACAGGCAACTGTAGATGCTGTTGGCACAGGGCCGCCTACCTCATCCAATGCGCAGGCTGTTGTAGCAGCGGCAAGGGTTACACAGTTGCCAGTATTGCCACTTACGGTTTTGGTGCCCGTAACGGTCAGTTTACACGGAATGATACAACACGTACCCAACATCGTGTTATTCTGTACGGTCAGGTTTCCGCCAACCGTTTCAAAATTAGGGAAGGCCTCATCCAGGTTAACAAAACTACTGTTGATGGTAAATACAAAGTTCCCGCCAACGCTGGTCAGCAAATTCCCCGCAACAGTAGCAGCAGTCCTGGTCAATTGCATATTGCCAGTTACTGAACCGAGTTTCGACAAGTCAATGTCCGCATTCACCGCACTGGTTGTACCATTGTTCATCACCAGGTTTCCACCCACGGAAGTCAATTCAGGCAAGTGAATGGTGGTTACGGCTGTTCCATTGGTATTAAAGGTAACATTGCCTGTGGTAGACTTAAGTCCAATTTTGGCTGTAACCAATACTGTATTGCCCGTAACCGACAATGAAGCGGTATTGCCCGTAAATGCCGTTGGAAGGTCTATATTGGTCAGGCTGGTATTCGCTGAAATCGTAAATGCTCCGCCAACATTGGCCAATACCGGGGCCAGGAATGCCGGCAGACTATTGGTAATGAGGGTAAATACATCAACCACCGTTTGTAGCGCACTCAGGTCAAGGGCGCTGGCAGTACGGGTTAAATTCACATCATTGCCAATGCTGATCAGATTGCTTAAGTCTACCGCGGCATTAACCGCATTGGCGGCATTATTGCTCATGGTAACTGAGCCTCCCACAGTTAACAAATCGTCCAGATCTATTTGCGTCACACCCGTACCATTGGTGTTTATGGTCAGATTTCCTGTTACATTAGAAACACCTAAATCAATGGTATTCAAGGCCGTATTCCCAGTAATGGAAAGAGAAGCCGTATTGCCGGAAAATGGCGTAGACATGGATATGCTGGTGAGCGCAAGGTTATTGGTTATAACCATGGCGCCGGTTGCAATGGCAAGTGCATTGGCTTGCAAAGTTGTCAACCCGGCATTGAGCGTCACTGTTACGGCATCTACTGACTGCAGTGAAGCAAGATTCACTGAAGCTGCCGTGCGGGTAAGGTTCATATCATCGCCAATTGTCGTCAATCCACCCAGGTTGATATTGGCATTGATGGCATGATCAACCAGGTTATTCATGGATACATCTCCGCCAACCGTAGCCAAAACAGGCAACTGAATAGACGTAACAGCCGTGCCATTGTTTTGGATGGTAAGGTTATGCGCAGTTGTATTGCCCACCACGGTGAGTACTGGCATTGCAATTTGTGTTACACCGGGGTTAAAGGCAACGGTCAATCCACCATTACCTACGGAAGTTAATCCTGCCAGTTCAATGGCACTGAACGCTGTGTTTTGATCCGCAGCGCTTCCGCCAATGACCAGATTGTCGTTCCCTACCCCATTGCCAACCATTTGCAAATTGGCCAATTCACTCAAATTACTTGGGTTCAGCGGATCGGTAAAGCGGCGGATAGTAAGTACGCCGCCTACTTTTTGCAATTCAGAAAGGTTGCATAAATTCGTAATCGGGTCGGTTGCGGAATTGCCGTTCAAGGTGAGGCTACCCGTAATTTCGGTATACTTGCAACCGGCACTCAAAAACGCATTCATTTCTGCCTGCGTATTGATGGTTTTATTACCGGCAAAAACAGTTGGACCACAGTTATTTCCTGTTGGCGTTACCTCCGTTTGAATAGAGCCGGTTGCAGAACAACCATTGGCATCTGTTACCACTACCTGCAAAGTAATATCACCTGCAGCCGTACCCGTGAAAATAGTTGGGTTGCTGGAGTTTGTATTAAAAGTGCCATCGCCAGGACCATTGGCCACAACCCAGCTGTAGGTATACGTAGGAGAACCATTGGTAATTGTGGCTGAAATGTCTATCATGCCACCAGCACATGCTGAACCCGCCTCCAGATCAATTGATGCAACAACCGGCAACTCGTTCACCGTGAAAGCAATGGCTTCAGAGGTAGCACTGCAATAATCGCCGCTGTTGGTAGCAATGACCCGTACCTCGTCCAGGTTTACCAAATCCGTTGACGGATCATAGGTAAAGATGGCATCCGGTCCATCATACAGGGTAACGTCGCCTGCTGTAAGTGTGGCAGATTTGTCTTTATCAATAAAATACAGGTAAGTGAGGCTTCCTGATGTGCTGCTGGCAGTAACCGCAAAGGTAACAGAGGCGCCTGTGCAAATGTCAGCATCATCCGGAGCTAAACCTGAGTTTTCAGTATGCGTAAACGCAGAAATCGTTACTGCGCAAGCTGCTTTGGCCACGTTAAAGCCTGAATCGTTAGGACCCGTGCGGTTAACACAGCGCCCGCCGGTGGCAAAGGTTTTATTACCTGAAATGGTTACACCAACCGGATTCAGGTTTATACCCGGATTAAATGGCCCGGGAACGCCATTAATGCTGGTAAGCTGACAAGGAATAACACAGCATTGACCCAGTTGAATGTTTCCGGTAACCGCAAGGGTACCACCCACCGTAACCAGACTGCCCATGCCATCCAAACTGGTCAACACGGCATTATTGGTGATCGACATATTACCGTTCACCGCACTCAATACCGGAAGTTTGGTCAAATCAGTGAGCAGATCTTCATCATCCAGATTAAACACGCCTGTAACTGTAGTCAAAGCACTAAAATCAATGGCACTTACCAGATTGTTGTCTTCCAAACGGAAGTCCTCTCCCACAGAGGGAAGTTTAGGCGCACTTATGGTGGCAAGGGCGGCATTACCATTCACCCTGAATTCGCCTGTAAGCGCTGTATTCAGTTCCGGGAACGCCACAGAAGTCATTTCCAGGTCGTTATTGGTAACATCAATGCTCCGGTTGCTGCCATCCACACCATTCACAGCTGTCAAATCCTCAAACAAAACTGCAGGTATATCATCATTGCCTGTCACATACAGGTAGGTACCTACTGTTTGAAGGTTTGACAGATTCACTGATTGTGTTCCGCAGGCATCATAGTTATCGGTAATGGCCAGGTATTGCGCCACAGAAACCAACCCGCTCAAATCCAGGGCACAAAGGGAATTATTGTCGTCGATATTGGCATAACCGCCAACCGTCAATCCACTTGCAGGCGCCTGAATTTGGTTAGCCACTTGTTCAATGCGGAAGTTTCTGCCCACATTTATCAGATTGGGCAGGTTTACATCCGCACCAGCAGTGTTTCTGTTCGTATTCGCAATAATAACATCGCGGGCCACCTGCGTCAAACCTGACAAATTCACGGTAGACAAGCCTGTGGGTAACGTATTGCCATCGTTATTGCCAGAAATATTCAGGTCGCGACCAACGGTAAAATTGGAACCTGTGGTATTGATGGTTTCCAGCACATTATTACTGGTAATCAATACATCATTAGAAGGTCCCGTGGTCAAGGCCGGCAGTTTCAAGGTCAAAAGCCCGTCATCGTTGTTACGCACATATACATTTGTGGTTACTGTATTTAATGCGGGCAAATTCAGGGTGCCAGTGGCAATATCGTCAATGAGCAGGTTGCCACCTACCGTTGCCAGACCATCCAACAAAACAGTAGCTCCGTTGCTCATATTGTTGTTATCGAAAGTTAGGTTCCGACCAACAGAAGTAACAGTTGAGCTTATGCTTGACAACGCCGTAGCGTCATTGCCATTAATCAAAAAGTCGCGTGCAATGGTCAGTCCGCCATTGGCGCCGATGGCAATGGTCTGCAGGGCAACATTATCCGTTATGTTGATATCGTTGCTGGTAATGGTTGTCAGCGCTCCCAAACTCAGGGAAGTAGCTGTTGTATTATTTGCCACTGTCAATCCTGTATTCACCGTGCTCAGTACCGGCAAATCAATAGCATTGAACAAGTTATTATCGTTTACATTAGTACTGCCAATAACCGCTGCAGTACCCACAATAGTAAGTTTGCCAAGATCGCTCAAATCATCCGGATTTTCAGGCAGGTTAAAATCCCGGATAACCAGGTTGCCACTCACAGAAACCAATTCCTGCAGGTTGCACAAATCCAGGATCGGATCAGAACCAGGAGCATCAGCCGCTGTAGCAGCATTGCCATTTCCGTCCAGGGTAAGTGAGCCTACAATGGAGGTATACTTGCAACCACTTGCATTTTTGAAATTATTCAGCTGGGTTTGGGTGCTGATAACAATAGTTCCGGTATAAGTGATGGCTCCTCCGCATACATCTGCGCACACGCGCGACAACACTACGTCGTTGCCGCTACCACCTTTGTAATTGATGTAATAGGTGTCGCCCCCCACGGTAATGGAATTGCCCTGGGCAAATTTGCCGACAACGTCGTCTGTGCCGTCATTTTGAATAAGCATGATTTGATCGTTGTGCAACAATCCATAGCTGAGACTGAGGTCCAGCACTGCCCCGTTGAGCGTTACTACTCCGTTTACCACAAACTGATCATAACCCGTGCAGGCTGTAGCCCCAAGGACTTCCATCACCAATGTATTGCCGGAGTTCAGGGTAAGGTTTCCATCAATGGTAACACATCCCGGACTATTGCCAGGCGACAAGCTTACGGCCTTCAGGGTACCATCTACGTTTTCCACATAGGTGCCTTCCTGTATGGCAAGCGTATGACCGGCCAGGGTTTGTGCGTCGTCAATGGCTGGTTGAATGGCACAAAACTGCTCGTTGGTATTGGTATTGGTTACAACCCCGCCGCCAACAAGTATATCCCGCGTATCCACTACATTGCCGGAAATACTGTTGCCGGCAATGGTATTACCACACGTCATTGGGCTGTTACCGCGGCCAAAATATTCATCCGCAATATTGTTTTGGTTGCCATCGCCGGGATAAGGCGTGTGTCCGGCCTGCTGTTGCAAACCTACATCACAGCCGGTTATGGTATTGCCACTCACCGTGTGGCTCAATCCTTCAATCACAATACCAAAACCTTCCGAGCTGCTTGGC
Source organism: Saprospiraceae bacterium (assembly GCA_016787545.1). Classification (GTDB taxonomy): domain Bacteria; phylum Bacteroidota; class Bacteroidia; order Chitinophagales; family Saprospiraceae; genus M3007. The sequence goes on along the minus strand of JAEUUS010000670.1, from coordinate 11,558 downwards.
TGCTCATAACCGGAAACGATATTGCCGCTAACGGTAACTCCATTTGGCACGTCTACATTGCCCGCCAGTACGGCACGACGAAATACCGCAATGGCAGCCAGGTCCCTCGCTTCACCTCCAATCGGCAGGGTGCGACTTACGGTATTGCCGGAAACAGTGCTGGAGCCATTGGGATTTTTAATTTCAATACCAAAGCGGCCGTTGTTGGTAACGGTATTGTCTGAAATGGAGTTGGAACCCACCGAACCATTCAGGCCCACAGCACTCATACCGTTATCGCCATTATCGTGCACATTATTGTTCGACATGGTAACGCCTGAAGCGCTGCCATCCTGCAATTCAATACCACAGCAATTGTTGTTGAACACTTCGCAGTTGGTAATAGTAATATGGCTTTTCAGGCCATTCCAGATCACAATACCACGAGCGCCAACGGTGTGCCCGGAGGAGGTTACGTCGTTGATGGTCACGTAATCAACTGGTCCGTTGGCGTAAAAACCGCTGCCACCCACGTTATTCTGAATGGTAACCCTTTGTACGGTTAGGTGGTTGTTACCGCCAATTCCATAAATACCTGCATCCGCATTTCCGCTCGAACCGGAATAGTTCTGCACTGTAAGATCCTGTATGGTTACATCGGTTATTCCGTTGGAGATGGAAATGCCTTTTCCAAGTCCCAAGCCGGTTCCATTTAACACCGTACCTGATTCCGTCTGACCGGCCAGGGTAATGGATTGGCTCACTACCACCCGCTGATTATAGGAACCATCTTCTATATGCACGGTTTTACCAGCTTGTGCATAGGTAATGGCTGCATTTATGGAAAGAGTATATGTGCCCACCTGAGGCGGAGGCGGCGTCAATAGATCATTGACATACTTATCCCCGGTGCTAACCTCTTCCACATGGACCAGATCCACCGGCGTGGAAAATGGCGGCGCCAGCAAAGAAGCTGCCACCGTGTAGGCATTGGCGAGATTGCTCATGTAATACTTTTGAGCATTGGCCACACCGGTAAAATGTGAAGCCACTGAGGCAGGCACAGAAGTGCCGGTAATGGAACCGGCAATAACCTGCTCATACACCGGAACAGGTTCGGCAATGCTGACAGCTCCGGTGATCGTAACGTTACTGGTTCCAGCCGGCGGACAATCATCTCCTTCAGAGAAAATACCGACCCCGGCACTGAAACCACCCGGGAATGCATTCCCACTGGTGGTTAAACCATTGATGGTCACGTTGTTGCAATCCGCGATGGACACACCGTTTCCATCGTTATTGGTGGAAGTAATATTGGTCAATGTTATATCATCGCTGCCGTTCAGGGCAAAGCCAGAACCACCGCAATTGGTAACCGTGGTATTGGAAACCGAAAGCAAATCCGCGCCACAGCCGGTAATAATACCGAAAGTGCCTGCATTTTCCAAAGTTAAGCCAGTGATCGAAATGCCAGTGGTAGCGGCATGTAGCCCCCAGCTGGCTGAGGTTGAGGTCAGGGTAAACCCGTTACCATCAATAGTCAGGGTTTTGTTGACGGTTACCAAACCTTCTGAAATGCTGGCATCCAGCCTTAGCACATCACCTGCAGTGGCATCATTAATAGCTGCCTGAAGGGTGCCGTAGTTGGCAGAAGTGTTCACGTTGGTCACCTGAGCGCCCAGACTGGCAATGCCCAGCAAAAAACACACTACTCCAGATAAAAATCCGGGGGTGAAAATCCAATGTTGACTTTTGGTATGCGTGTAAATGGAATTAAACATGGTAGGAAGAAAATATTATTTAGTATTATGTGGGAACAGTTACCGGCCTAACTGGTAGCTGTTTAGGGAAAAACACAAAAAATTCCTTTCGAGTCAATGGACTCAAAAAAGACATCAAGGTGATTGCTGAATGGGCTGAATAAGCGCACGAATTGGCGCAACGGGCAGTAAAAACGACTTAAGCCGTTGTCTGCAAATGTGGAAGACAGGGTGCTTTTTCATGAGTTAAAATGAGCATACCCCTATCCTGTTGGGAAGGAACCGGAGGGGGCGTTTTATGTTGGATTAAAAAATTGTATCAAAAATTCGGCGGCAAAAATAGCAGGTGTTTTATCATTAATGAGATGATCTTCGTCACTTACGGCATGACTTTAACTTTTTTCATAATCTATCTTTCTCATTTTCAATACATTAAAAAAGCCGCTCATCCGAAAAAATCGAATGAGCGGCCCAAAAAAATTAAGGATTGGAAAAACTCCTTGAATCCTACTTAGCGGTCAGCATCTTAATCGTGCGTTTACCTTGAGGCGTTGTCAGCTCGCAGAACAACACACCATAGAAAGAAGCATTTTCCATTTTGAAATCAAGCTCATGGTAACCGGCTGTGTACTTCCGATCATAAGAACTCAGTTCACGACCACTGATATCCAGGATCCGGATATGCGCTTCACAAGCTTCCGGAAGTATGAATCCAATGGTTGTACCATCTACAAACGGATTCGGACGGTTTTGCATCAATTGAAGTTCCAGGTGATTCAGGTTGGCAGGCGCATTCGCAGCAGTTGTTTCAGTAAATACCAAACGAACTTCTGCAGGAACCAAATTGCGGTTGAATGCCAGGCACTCAATCTTGCTATCGTCCAGTTGAAGCACTTCGCTTAATTTCTGACCACCGGCTAACACTTTAAATTTAGCGCGGAAAACCGCCGTACCATCAGCAAGATCAACACCGCCTCCGGTAGCCCAGGCATGACGCAATTCACCAAGATCTGCCTGGTAGGAACCGAAGTTATCCAGCAAATTCAAAGGCAAGGCTGTCAATGGTTCAAATCCAACAAAAGTCATAACCGTTGGGTCAAAATCCAACCCAAACTGGTAAGAGGAAAGATCATTGAAGTTTGAAGCTGTGAACGTCAGTTCTATGTCAGAACCTGCCACTAACTGTTGATCCTTTACCATCCACACCAATGGCGGCTGATTTTGAATGCTTTGTGGATCTGCCCATGGCGCGGCCACATCACCAATCTTCATACCAAAGAAGTCAATATTCACTGCATCCAGACCCATCAGCGTTACATTTTTGAAATCCGGGAACACAGGAACATTTTGATGCGGTGTCATCGGCATGACGAAATTGGTTGGCACGAAACGCCAGAACACGTTGAAGATGCTCTCTGCCGTTGGGTTGTTCATCAGACACTGTGTGATCAATGTAGCATCTTGTGTCTGGATGATACCAGAGCGGTTCACGTCAGCACATACTTTTTTGTATGGATTGGTGATCGGCATTAACAGATTCACGTGATTGTTGATCGCCGTGGCGTCTGCGGTGGTTACCCCGTTCAAACGGTTGATGTTTTTCACCGGGCGAACCTTATAAGTACCATCTACCGGAACACTCACGTCATAATTACCATTGGTATCTGACAGATCGCTTCCACTGAAAGCAGGCGTTGGCAATACATTGGTCACATTCACCGTAGCATCTTTCACTCCGGAAGCAGCGTCGTGTTCCCAGATAATACGTCCGGAAATAGTGAGACAATTCACGGTTACTGTAAACGAACAGGAAGCCGTGTTCCCTACTGCATCTGTAACGGTGTAGGTTACGGTGGTAGTGCCTTCCAGGAACACCACACTTGAGATTGTACCTATGCCATCAGCTGATCCAACAAAGAAACCATCCAAGTGATAACTGAGAACTGCATCCGGGCAATTGTCGGTAAAGCCCAATCCGGTTCCGCTGTTACCCGCTGTCCAGGTGCAAGCGTATTGAATGGTTTCAATTACTTGTGGCGTACCAGGTGTAGTGATATTTGATGGGCATCCGGCAAGTGTAGGAGCCGTAACATCCTTCACCGTAATTGTCTGCACCTTTGGAATTGCAGCGTTTCCGCAAGCATCCGTGAGATGCCAGGTACGGGTAATCACATACTTAACCTGGAAGCTATTCCCCGGGTTCACCACCTGAGTGTAGTAAGCCTGTAATCCAGGGCCGGAAGGCGTGCAGTTGTCACTTTCATCCGTTACATCTCCTGTAATACCTGTTGAAGCATCATAGAGGCAACCAGCATTCACATTGATGGTTATGTTAGCCGGAGCCGTAAAGGTTGGCGGTACATTATCCACCACCGTAATGGTGTGGTTGATCAGTGCAGTATTGCAATAAGCGTCAGTAACCATATACTGGTGAATCACAATACGTGGGCTGTTAGCGCAACCTGCAGCCATATTATCGGACGTGCCAAAAAGAGACACGGTTACGGCGCCACCACAATTATCTGCTTCACCGGTTACCAGTTCCAGATTTGGAGCTGGAATGGCGGTGCTGCAGGTCAGATTGGTGTTCGCAATCAGATTAGCGGTTGGCGGTACATTATCCGTAACGGAGAACGTAGCCGTAGACTCATCAAAATTGCCGCAACCGTTGGTTGCACGGAAGGTTACTACCACAGATTTAGTGTGCGTAGTACAGTTTGGCATACTGTTTTGCAACATGGTTGCCGGATCCAGCGGCAGGTAAGACCACTGAATATCGTTACCCGGTGCTACAGCGCCACCGTGGTTGGCCAACCAGGTGTTCATATCTGTCTGCCAGTCTACACAATCAACATTCAGGTTGTCTGCCTCATCCGTGATGACTACCTGACTCGACATGCCAATACACAAACCATTATAGATCACAGAACGACTGTTCCCGCACTGGTCGGTAGCTGTAACGGTTACGGACGCCGGACAAGTACCATTGATCGCAGTAGAAATGGTCAGATTTCCGTAAGAATCACAGTTGTCTGTAATGGTAGTTCCTGCTAAAGCAGCAGCCTGTGCTTCTGCGATAGAATTATAACACAATTGAATGTTGCTTGCTGTAAGTACTGGAGCTTCACCATCAATACGTGTATAGAAGGTGTAAGAGTCTTCATTGCCTGCGCAATCGGATACTGTTACGGTTATCTCTGCATTGCAGGTTCCGACGGTATTTACCGTGTACACAAGGTCTTCAGTATCGGTACAGTTGTCGCAAGGTTCAACTGCCTCCAGGGCATCTGCCTCAGCTGCGCCTACGGTTGGATAGCAATCATCTGGCAAAGTTGGGCCACCACCGTTCGGACAGTAGATTTCAGGCGCTGTGTTGTCGATGATGTTATACACACAAACAAACAAGGTAGGTTGTACATTGCCACAAGCATCTGTCAGTTGGAAGGAAACGGTAATCCGACGTACACAATCATAGATATTGTTGCCATCATCTACGTTGTCAACCATTTCCTCAACAATTGATACAACTTCTGCTTCAATGCCTGAAATTGGGCTGCAATCATCACCAATACAACTGCCTAATGGGTCAATCGGTACGCCTGCCACCGTCCAGGAATCCTGATAATCCAGCACATCACCCACTTCCAAAGAAATGCCTTGACTACAATTTGCTGCCGGGCCTCCATCAGGCGAGGTGTACAGATTTAGCGGCATAAACTGACACTGCGGATCAAAGGTTGGCGGTGTATTGTCTACTACCGTAATCACCTGGGTGAATACAATACTTTGATTGCCACAATCGTCTTCCGCTACCCAGGTATTGGTAAAGGAGCCTTCCCCCGGACAATCTCCACCTGGCACAAAGGCGCCGGTAATTTTGTTGTAATCCAATTCCTGATCGCAATTATCTTCCGCCACTGGCGCCAGGCTATTGTAATAAGCATAGCTGGCAATGTCTGAGCAGGAAATGGTGCCATTTAGTGCATTTTCACCAGTAGACCACTCCGGCATGGTGTTGTCGTAGACGTACACGTAATGGAAGAAGGTAATGCTTTCGTTACCGCAGGCATCTTCAGCCACCCATTCTGTTACCCATTCACCCATGTAATTGTTTGTACATGACAAGTACTCGGTATAATTCCGGTCTACCATGGTGTAGGTAAGATTGGTACTACAGTTGTCTTCAGCAACCGGCTGTTGATCAAGAGCGGCTATGAGTCCGTCTTCATCGCTACATTCCACCTCAGTATTAATGTCATACGGTGTAGTCACCCATGTTGGCTCTACATCATCTACAATATTAATAGTCTGGGTATACACTGTGGTGGAAGAATTACCACACTCATCATACGCACGCCAGGTGCGGATGTAACCGCCTGCGCAGGAATTTATAGGTGTGGAAGATACCAGAACAACGCTCCAGTCGCCACAGTTATCTTCTGCAACCGGCTCAAGATCAAGTGCTGCATCAATGGAACTCTGATCATCACAGTCAATGATACGGTCTAACTCTTCCGCAAGAGATACCCAGGTAGGCGGCACATTATCATTCACCGAAATGGACTGAACAACATCTACTGAGTTACCTGCGCAGTCGAACACACGATAAGTACGCGTACCAGTGCCCGGGCAGGAGGTTGGCAGATTATCTGACACCCAAACAATGTCTTGCACATCACAGTTATCTGTAGCAACCACTGTTCCGGTATCCGGAGCGTCTACGTCATCCAGACAAGTATAGCTCAGTGTGCTCATAGGCTGAGCTGTAGGCGCTGTATTGTCAATTACGATGGTTTGGTAAACGTATACAACATCGTTTCCACAATTATCGGTAAAGGTGAATTCAATGTCGTACTCCTTGCAGAGATCTTCCAAAACACCCACCTCTACAATATTCACACCATAGGATGCCAGCAAATCTTCATCAGAAGTACAGTTGTCATATGGATGTGTTGCCTTTGACAGGCTGTCGTAAGCCTCTGCCAATGTTTTAAAACAAGTGGCATAAATCGGATCCGGGTTAACTTGTGGATCCTGTGTATCAATATGAACGCCGGTGAAGGTTACAGTAGATGGGTTACCACAGAAATCGGTAACCACCACCATAATTTCAGCCGGACACCCGCCATTGGAGAAGGCGTCAAACTGTAGGCTGCCAGGGTCGCCGCAGTCATCTCCTGCATATTGTTCTACAATGGTGATTGCTGCATCCAATGCATCCTGTTCATTGTCATAACAATCGCCTTCCATCAGCAATCCGATCTGACCTGCATTAAGCGGGTAGAAGTTCGGGCCTTCACTGTCAACACGGGTGTTGTAAACTGCAGTTGCTGTGCGACCGCAATCGTCGGTTACCGTAACAGTAATGGTTAGATTGCAGTCCGGACCGGAAGTTGCAGCAGTGTAAGTCAAATTATTATCGCAATCATCTGTGGCTGTTGTCGCAGCGATAGCAGCCTGAACGGCATAATCGTAATCAAAATAAGGCGCCGTTGGTGTTTCATCTGCATCGTAGCACTCATCAATTACACCGGCTGTTGCCACCGGTGGGGTGCGGTCGATGGTTACATAGAAGGTAGCGTCGATGGCCGCGGTCGTATTGCCACAGGCGTCTTTTACCACCAGTACAATCACCCCATTACAACCAGAAGTATCGCTGGCAATGTTGTTGTATTCAACAGTAATACCAGTAGGTGCAGTACAACCATTGCCGTCTATTTTAGTTACGTTAGCAATGGCAATAGCCGCATTCACTGCCGCCAGACCGCTTGGGTACCATGGCGCTAAACCGCTGGTGCTGATGGTTGGCGGAATATTGTCTTCAACCGTAATGGTATGGGTTACCGTAATGGAATTTCCTGCACCATCCGTCACAGAATACACCCGGTTAATGATTTTAGGATCACCGGCACAACCGGAGCCAGTCTCTGTAGACAAACCAGGCACATAAGCCACCACCGGATCAGTTGGACAGTTGTCGTCTTCATCAATGACCACAGCTGGGTTTGGCGCTGGAATATCGTTCAAACACTGCAGGTTTGTTGGCGCAGGGTTGCTGGCCGTAGGATCAATCTGATCCACGATCATAGTGATCAGATATGGATCGCTTTCGCACCCATAGGTGGTGTTGGTCAGCGTAAGGGTGCCATTATAGGATCCTGCCTGAATACCAGAAGGTACCGGAATCAAAATTTCGCTTCCGTTTGGATCAAATACACCATCCCAGGTATCCGGGAAACCGGCTGCTTCAGCCAACGCATCAAAGTCAATGATGAAATAATCCGGATTGCCGTCTACATTGGAATATGTCAGGTGAATATAAGCTTCACTTGGACAAATCACTGGATTCGGGCCAAGATCAATGCTGATATTGGTTACTTGAACGCTTACGCCGGTACTCGTGGTACCCACTTCAGAGAAGTTGCTGTTATAAGCATTTAACTCAATAACCGTTTCAGGAATGTTATAGGTTCCTGCTGCTCCAATGGCCCTTAAGGTATACGTAAACAATACCGTTCCATCCATCAGACTTGTACCTCCTGAATTAGCCGTTGAGGCAAAGGTGTAAACCAATTCTCCACTGCCCACATTTAAGGTACTAATAAAACCAAATCCATCAGGAACCGGAGAAACTGTACTTGTAACATATTGGAATTCACTTGGATCCCAGGAGAAGTAGTAATCCAATGTGCCAATATCGCAGAAGTTGGATGCTTGAACGGAAATGGTAACCTCTTCGCCGCAGGCAACTGAACCACCTGTATAAACAGAGGTAAGTACCACTTGATCCAATACATTGATCTGATAGGTAGCGGTGGTTACACAACCCGCATTATCTGTCACATTGTAATAAATGGTGGTCAAACCGGTCAGCGGACCGCCTGTTACAACGCCAAACTGATCAACTGTAGCGCGACCACTACCATCATCTGACCAGGAGTCGGAAATAAATGACGCAGGAGATTGTACGTTTGGAATGCCGGTCAACAGAATGGTTGATCCAACATACACACAGGTTGGGCCTTCAATTTCCGGTTCACCGGAAGGTACCACCTCAACATCTACATAAATCGGATCGCCAAAGCAATCATCACCATTGAACCCATTTGTTGGGCCGGAGGCGCGTGGCGTGATGGTAAAGGTAGCTGTTTGAGCGCCTTGTAATGGATCCACCAGGGATAATACTTGCTGTAACTCATTCAGCTCCAAGCCGGAGGCATCATAAATCACTGCAGAACCGGTAGCCCCATTTTCATTCAGACCGGCGCCGCTTACCACCCAGTCAATACGAACCGGATAACCTGCCTGAGCTGCATTTAGGGAAGGAAGACTATCCAAATCAATATCCAATTCAAACAGGTTTCCATCACAGGAAAGCAGAATGTCTGAGACTTGCTCAAGAATTGGTTTAGGATATACCTGAGTATTCTGACCATTCACATCAGCTGTGGTGCAAACATCCGCATCGGCATAACCAATGTTGATCGCGCGAACACGCACGCGTCCACGGTCAAATGTTCCCACTGCATTGTTCACGGTTGCTGTAAATACGTAATCGTTACCAGCACTTATGGTATGTGTGGTTGGCGCCGGGAATAGATTATCATCGTCCAGATCAGCTGGATTACCAGCATTGGCGTTCTCTTCAAACACCAAATCAAAGGTTACATCCTCAGTAGAAGTAGTGCTGATGGTGTATTGTATACCATCGCCAGAGCAAATATTACCACTGTTATCGCGGGTAACAGTGAGTGTGATGGGCGTATAAATCCGGTATGTAATGGTAAACGGATCGCCCAGACAATCGATGCCGGCATCGTAATCGCCATCGGTATTGACATCAAAATATGGCGTGTACACCTGATCAAACCAGCCATAGGTGCCGCTTGAAAGTGTATATGGTCCATATGTTCCACCAAAGAAGCCGGGTGCTGCAGCTGGAGAAATGTTGGTTGGAGCACGTGGTACTGTCAGGCCGGTAATGTTATTGGTACCGGTAGGAATTTCTTCTATAAAGCCCATTCCAGGAGTACCGGCATACAGACTAAACGAGAAGGACTCTCCATCGCAAAAATCCAGGGTAATATGATTGGAATTAGCATTATTGACCGTAAGCGGGTCACCGTTCGTGGTTTGCGCTGTTACAGTCGCCTGTGGATATGGATAAACCGTAATGGTGAAATTCACAGGTGTGCCATCACAATAATCTGTACTTGGTGTTACAGATACATTCGCGATTACCGTAGTATTACCGGTATTGGTAGCCGTGAAGGTTACATCTCCGGTTCCACTTGCCGCCATGCCAATGCTTATATTGTCGTTGGTCCAGGAATAGGTGGCGTTTGCGCCATAGTTTCCGGTAAACGCAACGGTAACTTCTTCACCATGGCATAACTCAATCGGACTCGGGGAAACTGTTACCGTTGGGACAGCATGAATATGGTAATTCAGGAACATCGGTTCGCCCTCGCAATCGCCAGGCGTGAATGTGCCGCTGTTATCGTTATCAAGGTAAGGTGTGAATGTCTGATTCAGGGTGCCGGAAGTACCACTGTTCAGGCCATAACCCAGTAATCCACCATATACCTGACCGAAGAATGTCGCAGCATTTCCAGGAGCAACATTGTCAGGTCCACCGCTTAATGGGAACAAACTGCCATCGTAGGTTACATTGCCAGATGTAGTGTACACATAAGTATAACCGACAACGCCATTATCTGAGTATCCACCAAGCGTAAGGTGATCACCCGCGCAAAAATGAATATCAATGCTTGAAGGACCATTGCCGTTATTACCGCTGTGTGGACCATCATTTTCCGTAGATGCTGAAAAGCTGAATGCTGGTGCCGGCAAAACATCTACTGAGACATTCAAGGCGGAAGCACTGCAACCGGAAACTGGCTCGGTGATGGTAATTTGAGATAAGGTTAGGTCGCCTGTAAAGTCAGTGCCTTCTGTGAGATCTACGTGATCGCCGTCAATCACTTCATAAAAAGTGAGCGTATCTAAGCCCAAAACCGGTGTAGAAGCATCACCGCCTACCGTAAATTCGGTACCGCCAGGCCAAGCTGATTCGTTAAAATAAATTTCCACCAGTTCACCCGGACAAAGTGGAGAAGTTACGACACTGAAGGTGGCAACCGGATACGGATTTACCGTAATACTAAGGTCAGCCAATTCATTCTCACAACCGGTAGTTTCATCCGTCACCACAATATTGGTCAGGGAAACCGTTCCGCCTGTTGAGCCTTCAAAATCAACACCTTCTGTGTACATATCCGTAGCGCCGCTTGGGATATTGGTGTAATTAATGGCGCCAACAGTTATGCCATTATCATCCTCCAGATCAGCCGTAATACTGAACAGGTGACCCGTAGCGGCATTATCAGTGAATGTGAGCATCACGGTTCCATCATCACAAATATCCATGTCGCTCATGGTAATACTTGCGTCAGGCAGCGCAATGACCGTAAGGGTAATATCAGCCGGCTCTGAGGAACATTCCGTAGTTTCATCTATCACCAAAATATTGGTGATAGAAACGGTGCCGTTGATGGCTCCGTCGAAGTTCACTCCTTCGGTCAGGTTCAATACTGCGCCATCAGGCACATTAACAAACTCAATCGCAGTTGTACCATTATCATCCACCAGATCGAAAGTGATATGGAATGTGTGTAAGGTATTTGCCTCATCATCAAAAGTCAGGGAAACGTTGCCGCCTGCACATATAGAGGCTGCACTTAATGAGGCCGACACATCAGGTAGTGCTGACACCGTAATTTCCACATCATATTCTGTTTCAAAACCACATTCATTAGC
>JAEUUS010000660.1 GCA_016787545.1 Saprospiraceae bacterium | reverse complement strand
TCAACATGAAACAAAGGCTCATTCATGCCCATGATCCAGGTAATACCAAAAAGAAGGATAATTCGCAAGCCCATAGCTAACATCAGGCCGATATTGCGCGCCTTGGGCTGCTCATTGGCCGGTAGTTTAGCCGAAACAATACTTAGAAAAATGATGTTATCTACCCCCAACACAATTTCAAGAAAGGTAAGGGTTAGCAAACTGATCCATACTTCGCCGGAAGCGAAATCAGGCATTGTCAAGAGAAACATGGTATGATATGTATTTGAAATGGTTGTTTTTCAGGGCAAGAATACGACGATTGTTGGAATCGTTCGCATGGCGACATTTTCTATTGATCAATTTACCATACTCCTTTTTTGATTCAGCAACTGGATATCTTTGCCATTGTCATTTAAAAACCACTCAAATTATGAAAAAAATCCTCGTCTTTATGCTCCTTTTTGGGGCTTTTTCACCTGCTTTTGGGCAGGTTACAGCCAAAAAATACCTGCTGATTGAGCATTTTACCAATTCCAATTGCGGCGTTTGTGCCAGTAAAAACCCCACCTTTTTCAACCTGATCAATCAGGCGCAATATGCCGATGATGTGCACCATGTGGCTATCCATCCCATGTTTCCATATCCTTCCTGTGTATTTTACCAGGCCAATACGGCAGAAAACACGGCCTGGACTGGTCTATATCCAGTTTCAGGCACGCCAACTATTGTCTTGAATGGCGCTATTCAAAATCCATCAACGCCGATTTTAACAGAGGCCAAATTGCTGACTTATCTGAACCAAACCAGCCCACTGCACCTAAAAGTTACTGAAACCGGACCGGCCAATGCCCGACAGGTAAAAATTACAGCAAAAGCGCTTGATGCTATTCCGGCCGGGAATTACAAACTTCACGTGGCAGTGGTAGAAAAAAAGATCAACCAACAAACCGGCAATGGCGAAACGGTCCACCACAATGTTTTTAGAAAAATGCTCACTGCTGTCAACGGAAACACTTTTACCGTTCCAGCATTGGGCGAAACAGAAGAATATGAATTCTCCTACAGTGTGGCCAACAATTGGAATGTCGATGAAGTATACGTGCTTGCTTTTGTAAAAGAAGCGGATACAAAGGTGGTTTTAAATAGCGGTACCCGATTCGATCCGGTACTCACTGATTCAGAAGATCCGGCATCAAAACAAGTTCAGGTTTATCCCAATCCGGTATCAGGCACCGCTATAGTAGATTTGGCTGTTGATCAGGCTGTCTCAGTGGAACTTTTTAGTATAAATGGGCAAAAATGCGAACTAAGCTATCATTCTCAAGGCAGCATAATAACCCTGGACACACAGCATCTGCCAACAGGAACTTACTTGGTAAAAGCAACCGGCACGCAGGGTATTTATGTCGGAAAGTTTGTCAAGCACTGAATAAGTGTGTTTAACCATGGATTTTAGGGAACCACAAAGTCACAAAGGATACAAAGAACAATTTTGGATATTCTTTGTGTCCTTTGTGACTTTGTGGTTCCCTAAAATCCATGGTTCATTTCACCCTCCGTACTGATTATTGCACTTCAATCTTTTTAACCGTCCCAGATCCGCTCACGCTTGAATTTACGGCAGGAGAGCCGCTGTAAAAAACATCGCCAGAGCCTGAAACATCAGCTTTTAACTCCGTTGTTACATCCGCAGTAACAGTTCCAGATCCGGATAAGCTTACACGTAACGTATTGGAAGTAAATGATTTGGCATTAACTTCTCCGCTCCCGGAGATATCGGCAGTCCAGTCGTTGCATTTGCCACCCAAGGTTATTTCTCCGCTTCCGGATATAGAGGTATGTAAGGAATTAAGGCTCGCCTGCATACAGGTTACTTCTCCCGAACCGCCAATACTTATGTCCAGCTTTTCTGAGTTCAGCATATTCAGCACTTTAATGGAACCGCTTCCGCCAACGGATAACTGATCCGGCGCCGGCATGGTAATACGCAACTTGATGGATTCCTCACTGTTATAATTCTCGGAGCTGAATATTCTTAAATGGCCATTTTCTATTTTGGTTTGGATTAGCGGTAAGAGGTTTTGTTGTGCTAAAACCTCAACAGCATACGATTCCCCAATGGTTAGTTCCACATCGGCAGAAATGTCCATTTGAATGCCGTGAAAATTATCAACAGTGCGACTTTCTGTTTGTACCGGTCCGGTGCCCTTAACCCCACCGAATCCCCAATGAAAACCGTTACAAGTTCTTGAGCCAAGAACAAAAACACCAACCAGAAACATGAAAATGAGCAAATTGCGCATAATAAATAGAGTTTTGTTTTGAATTGCTGCAAAGAAATGCTGGTCTTTGCATGAGCTATACCAGATAGGACACCTGGAGGTCATGCAAGGTTACATTTTACCCGGACAACTTTACACAATATGCTTTTGATTTTACTTCAACTGTTTTTTCAATT
>JAEUUS010000190.1 GCA_016787545.1 Saprospiraceae bacterium | reverse complement strand
GGGTGACTGGCAGTCACCCCGTCACTCCGTCACTCCGTCATCGCAACCAGCCCTTTTTAATATTTCAATTCGCCCTTTATCACCTCGCCAAATAACTCTCCCCAGACTCCACTTCAGCTGCCATCTGACCAATGGTTTTTTCTGCCAGGGAGTGCAGCATCCCATTCCTGCATTCGGCAAATTCGTGGTGTAGTGGACATGGATTGGCCGCATTACAGCGCTTGATATTCAGTGCGCACTGATCAAAAACCAGACTGCCATCCGTTATTTTCAGAATGTCCACCAACGGGGTCACGAGTGTCCGCTCATTGGTGTAAAAGCCGCCGCTAGGTCCTTTCAAGGAATCCAAAATACCATGCCGGACCAAATCCTGCATGATTTTCCCCAAAAAGTGATGAGGAATATCCAAAGCCTGGGAAATGTCAAGCGCACCTACCCTTTTACCGTCCTTCCCGTGAATGGTAACAAAAGCAGTTGCCCGTAGTGCGTATCCAAAGGTTTTTGAAAACATGCCGCAAAATTACAGCTGTTTTCCAAAGGATTCGGCATGACTACAATCAGTGATTGTGCTGATTGGGGTCATAAGCCGCCCTTTTAGCGCACTAATACATTTGCAATAAAAAGAGTTTAAACTCTTAATTTCTACTAACAAACGTTCCTTTCACTCATGTTCAACAAAACAACCTTGTTCCTTGCGTTGGTTCTGTTCGCACTAACCTCCTGTACCTCCAAACAAGAGGCTGAACAAGCAGCTAAAAATTCACCGTCTCCCTCTGAAGCCGCTACGCCCCAACCGGAGGTTCACGGCTCAGAAGTCAAAACCGTGGAACTCACCAATCCTCTTAATAAGGACTGGGTAGCTACGGGTAAAACCATTTATGAATCAAAATGCCTGGCCTGCCACAAATTGACAGACGAAAAAGTTGTTGGCCCGGGCTGGGCCGGCGTTACCAAAAAACGCAAACCGGAATGGGTGCTGAATATGATTACGAACGTAGAAATGATGCTTGAAAAGGATGAAGAAGCCCAAAAACTGCTGGAGCAATGCCTGGTTCGTATGCCAAACCAAAATGTGACACAGGAAGATGCACGTAAAATCCTGGAATTCATGCGCGCCAATGACGGCGAAAAATAAACCACACAATCTCTTCAGTCCTAACCACTTACCACGTTTAAATCAACATCTTTATGAAACGCACATACCTCTTTTTGATGTTTATTGCCATCCTGGCAATTCCAGCCATATTGCTGTCGCCAGGCTGCAAACCCAGTAATCCGGTGAGCGCCGTAGAAGGCGATGCTGCCGGCAAAGTGTACGTAGCGCCAGGCAAATTCGACGAGTTCTACAACATTGTATCCGGCGGCTTCAATGGCCAGGTCAGTGTTTATGGACTACCTTCGGGCCGCTTGTTCCGCATTATTCCTGTTTTTTCGGTAAATCCGGAAAGCGGATATGGTTTCAGCGAAGAAACCAAACCTATGCTAAATACCTCCCATGGATACGTTCCCTGGGACGACTCCCACCACATTGGTCTTTCCACCACCAATGGAGAACATGACGGCCGCTGGGCATTTGTAAATGGTAATAACACACCGCGTATTGCCCGCATCAATCTGGCTACTTTCCGAACTGATGAAATCATTGAAATCCCCAACAGCTCAGGCAACCACTCCTCCCCATTCCTCACAGAAAATTCGGAGTATGCAGTAGCAGGCACTCGCTTTTCTTATCCGCTTGACAATCAGGAATCCAACCCTGATGTGGCGCTCAATACCTACAAGCAAAACTTCAAAGGCACCGTTTCTTTTATCGGAATTAATCCGGAATCGGGCCGCATGAACCTGAGTTTTCAGGTGTTACTCCCGGGCATAAACTTCGACCTGGCACGTTGTGGCCGCGGGCCATCGCATGATTGGTTTTTCTTCTCTTGTTACAACACAGAACAAGCAAATACCCTGCTGGAAGTAAATGCCTCTCAGAAAGACAAAGACTTCGTTATGGCGGTGAACTGGAAAAAGTGTGAAGAATACGCCAAAGCCGGCAAAGGAAAAGTATCCAAAGTGCAGTATGCCCATAATGTGTACGATGAAAAAACACATTCTGCTACCTCTACCATCGAAACAGAAACCATCGTTTTGGATCCTAAAGAGTTGAAAGATATCGTGTATTTCATGCCTTGTCCTAAATCTCCACACGGTTGCGACGTAGATCCTACTGGCGAATACATCTGTGGTTCAGGCAAACTGGCTGCTGTTATCCCTGTTTTCTCTTTTAGCAAAATTCAAAAGGCCATTTCCGATAAGAATTTTGAAACCGAATTCGACGGTATTCCAGTATTGAAATACGATGCTGTGCTTCATGGTGAAGTAAAAAAACCTGGCCTGGGTCCATTGCACACAGAATTTGACGGGAAAGGCTTCGCTTATACCTCCTTCTTCGTTTCTTCAGAGATTGTGAAATGGAACGTTGAAAAACTGGAGGTGGTAGACCGCGTACCAACGTATTACTCCATTGGTCACCTCTGTATCCCTGGCGGACCAACAAAAAAACCTCATGGTAAATACGTGATTGCTTACAACAAAATCACCAAAGACCGCTATCTGCCAACCGGCCCGGAATTGACCCAATCCGCCCAATTATACGACATCAGTGGAGACAAAATGAAGCTCCTGCTGGACTTCCCAACCACCGGCGAACCGCACTATGCAGAAGCCATTCCAGCCAGCCTGGTGCAACCCAAATCCGTCAAATTCTTCAAAATTGAAGAAAATAACCACCCTTATGTAGCTAAAGGCGAGAAAGAAGCCAAGGTTTTCCGCGAAGGCAATAAAGTGCACGTTTTGATGACTTCCATCCGGTCTCACTTTACCCCGGATAACATCGAAGGTGTTAAGATGGGCGATGAAGTTTACTTCCACGTAACCAACCTGGAACAAGACTGGGATGTACCGCACGGCTTTGCGGTTAAAGGCGCCAACAATGCAGAAATCCTGATCATGCCTGGCGAAACATCCACCCTGAAATGGGTGCCGGATCGCGTAGGTGTGTTCCCTATCTACTGTACTGACTTCTGCTCTGCGCTGCACCAGGAGATGCAAGGATACGTCAGGGTTTCGCCACGAGGCTCTTCTGTGCCTTTGAGCTTCAGCACAGGTAATAAAGCTGAGCCAACCGGAACGTCTAAATAGATGGTATTATACCAGTGATTAGTAATCGGGAATCTTACTGTCGGGGTGACTGGCAGTCACCCCGACAGTAAGATTCCCGATTACTAATCAATCTTCAAAACACTCCCACACATGAAATTAAGTAACACAACCCGGATAATTCTTGGGGTAGCAAGTCTATCGCTGATTGCAACCTTTTTTGTTCCTCTTTGGCAGATCATGCTTTGGGCGCCACAATATCCGGAAGGATTGGAGATGAAGATCTGGCACAACAACCTGAGTGGAAGTATTGATATCATCAATGGTCTCAACCACTACATAGGGATGAAACATATCAGTGTTGAGATGTTCCCGGAATTCGGATACATCGGTTTACTGATCGGCTTTTTAATGCTGGTTGGACTGGTTGCCGCAGCGCTTGGAAGTGGACGTGTTTTGTTCTTTTTTACCCTGTTGTCCTACGGATACGGCTTTGCTGCCTTGTACGATTTTTGGGCCTGGGGATATGATTACGGCCACAATCTGGACCCAAATGCCGCTATCAAAGTGCCTGACATGTCGTACCAACCACCCTTGATTGGGTATAAAAACCTGCTCAACTTCACCTCGTATTCCGGTCCGGATACCGGCGCCTGGATCATCATTGCGGTTTGTTTGTTGGCTACCGTACTCTGGTGGTGGGAGTTTTTCAAAAACCGGAAAAAAGTAAAAATCAGCTCAGGGGCAGCAATGTTCCTGGCGCTGACAACCGCTACCCAGCTTACCTCTTGCGCCGCAAAACCGGAACCCATCAGGTATGGTGAAGACAACTGTTATTTCTGTAAAATGACGCTTACAGACAAGCGGTATGGCGCAGAACTGGTGACTCAAAAAGGGAAAGTGTACAAGTTTGACGACCTGAACTGCCTGTGTAATTTTATAAAATTGGGTGAAGTAACACCTGAAAACACGGCCTTTACCCTGGCAGTGGATTTTAATACGGGTCAACTCACTGATGTTCACAATGGATTTTTCCTGAGCAATGAATCTCTGAAAAGTCCGATGAGAGCCGACATTGCCAGTTTCGCAAATCTGGAGCATAGAAATGCCTTAAAAACTGAACTGGGCGGAGGACAGGAAATGAGTTGGCAGGAGGTAAGGCAGGGGTTTTGAAATCAGGCTACTTACTGAGCAGCATCACCCAATACAGGCACATAAAACAAGGTTTTAGCGCGTTTTACCTGCAATAAAACTTTGCAACATGTTGAAAAAAGTCATTGGCGGTTTGGGTCTGTTGTTTATCCTGATCCAATTTATTCGCCCAAATCAAACAAATCCAGTAACGAATCCACAACTGGATTATCGTACGGTAACCAATCCACCAGAGGAAATTAAAGGGCTGTTGAAGGCAGCCTGTTATGATTGTCATTCCAATGAAACTGTTTACCCTTGGTATAGCCAGTTTGCCCCGGTTTCCTGGTGGCTTTCTGCGCACGTACGCGAAGGTCGTGAACACCTGAACTTTTCCACTTTTGGCCAACTCGCGCCAAACGACCAGGCGGAAGCCCTCGAAGAAGTGGCTGAAGTGATCCAGGAAGGCGAAATGCCCCTGGCCAGCTATACCTGGACCCATCCGGAAGCCCGGTTGAGTCCGGAGCAAAAAAACAGTCTGGCTGCCTGGTTTAATCAATCAGGTGGAGCAAAAACGGAAAACTCCAAAGAACAGGAAGACGATTAACCCATTCCTGAGGGTCGCAAAACGGCTCCAGGGATAATACTCAGGAGCCCACAATGCGATATTTCTTTCTTTTTATCCAAATGTTGTTCACCCATTGGCTTACAGCTGCCGATGGCTGGCATGTTGGCCCGGGTAGAACATTAACCAATATTCACCAGGCGCTTGAACAAGCACAACCAGGCGATACCGTTTGGGTACATGAAGGATATTATTCCGAAGGAAATATTTCTATAAACAAGCCGATTACTCTGATTGGTTTGGGATACCCCGTTCTCGACGGGCAGCACAACTGTGAGATTCTCACAATTAATGCCTCTGATGTGCTTATTCAGGGTTTGGAGATCCGCAACAGCGGACAATTGAGTATGATTGACCTGGCGGGAATAAAAGTGCTCTCTTCAGACAGGGTAAGGATAATAGGCAACAGGGTGCTGGACTGCACCTATGGGATTTATTTGTCTAACACAAACGATTGTCTGGTTTCCCGAAACTGGGTTAGTGGCATCATCAAGGAAGAACAAAACAGTGGCAACGGAGTCCATTTATGGAAATGCGCCCGCGCTATTGTGGAGGAAAACCACTTGACGGGCCAGCGAGATGGCATCTATTTCGAATTCGTTACCGACTCTGAAATTCGCTACAACCACAGTGAATACAACTTGCGTTATGGGTTGCATTTCATGTTTTCCCACAACGATCACTACCACCACAATCGCTTCCACCACAATGGAGCCGGAGTTGCTGTTATGTACTCCCGTCAGGTAAAAATGACGGAAAACGAGTTTGGGTACAACTGGGGAAGCAGTGCTTACGGGCTATTACTCAAGGATATTTCAGACAGTCATATCTGGAAAAATGTCTTTGAACACAATTCCGCAGGCGTGTACATGGAAGGCGCCAGTAGAATCATCCTGGAACAAAACATGTTCCGGGAAAACGGTTGGGCACTCCGTGTGCAAGCCAGCTGTGATGCCAATATCGTACGGCAGAACAACTTCTTTGGAAATTCATTCGATGTTTCCACCAATGGCTCCCTGGTACTCAACACCTTCGACAGCAACTATTGGGATCGTTATGAAGGTTATGACCTGGATCACGATGGGGTTGGAGATGTACCCTTCCGACCGGTAAGCCTATATGCCGTAGTAGTAGAGCGAATGCCTTTTGGATTAATGTTAATGCGCAGTTTTATGGTTTATCTGCTGGATAAGGCAGAAAAAATCATCCCCTCACTGACTCCGGAGATGCTTAAAGATGATAAACCTGTCATGAAACCATTGCTTCTGTAACCTGCTTTTCTGACCAGAATTAGCAACACTGCTCTGTTCACTATTAAAATCACCTTTGTATGAAAATCAACTTTTTTATGCGCTCACTTTTGAGTCTGCTGTTCGTTTTTTGGCTTTTCAATTGCACCAATACAGCGCCACAACAGGCAGCATCCGGCGAAACCGCAGCTGCAGATGGGGGTCAATCTTCGGTTCAGGATAACGACTCCCAAAAGGACATTGTAAAAGTAGCCGTTGGCAGTAAAGACCATACCACCCTGGTAACTGCCGTTAAAGCCGCTGAATTGGTAGATGTGTTGTCCAATGCAGGACCATTTACGGTTTTTGCACCTACCAATGCTGCCTTTGATCAACTTCCTGCCGGCACAGTAGAGGGCTTGCTTAAACCTGATAAAAAGGAAGCATTAGCCGATATTTTGCAATACCACGTGGCCGTTGCGGTTTACAAACCGGAAATGTTCACTGATGGCCAAATCATTTCCATGGCCAATGGAGGCAATGTAACAATGGGTGTCAAAGAGGGTAAAATTACCATCAATGGCGCCAACGTTATTGCCACCGTTCAGGCTACCAATGGCATTATTCACGTCATCGACAACGTTTTGTTACCTAAATAAGACGTTGGATATTAGACAGTTGGACGTTGGACTTGGTCTTGGGGTTATGAATCAAATTGACTATCCTTTTGAACAAAAGTCATTTTGATTTACCAGATCAGGTCCACCGTGGAGCCGCCCGAAAAAACTTGACAAAATTGGAGTAAAAACCCTCCACTCAAAAGTTAAAGAAAAACTGTTTTAAATTGATCCATTTGGTTCTTTTTAGGCTTTATTTCCAAGATAGTTCTTTGACAAGGTTGCAAATTGAGTAAATTCAATTCAAACTCTACAGGAGTCAAACCATTTAAAGAAGAGTGAGGTTTGTTAAGGTTGTAAGTCTGTTTGACGAACTGTTCATGTTTTTTGAGTTGAGAGAATGAGTTGAGGTTTAAATCGAAGAGGATATGGTTTTTTAGGGTATCATTGAAAGCTTCAGCAAAAGCATTTTCGTAGCAGTTTTCGGCCATACTTGATTGGATATTCAGGCTACGAAGGGTGTTTATAAACTGAGTTTCAATGAATTGCTTTCCACCATCAGAATGGAAAATGAGTTTTTGGTAGCATTTGAGTTTTCGATAATTAGCAGCTTGAGCTAAAACGGTATTTGCTGTTTCAAAAGCGCGCATGGAGTTAGAAAAACTTAAGCCTAACAACAAACGGCTGTAGATATCAATCAATGTGGTTGCATATCCGATTAGCCTTCCATTTTTGCCAAAGATGTAGCAGATATCGCTTACCCAAACGGTATTGATGTCGGAGATTTTCAATCCTTCCACCAGGTTAGGATAGCAAAAATCTCCATGAACAGTTGTTTTGGGTATAAAGCGCTTAGTTTCGATTCTCAGTCCATTCTTAAGGCACAAAGATTCGAAACGGTGCTTTCCCCATCCTTTCAGTTCGGCATTGAGCTTCGGGTGCTTGTTCCGAATGTAAGTATATACCACTCTGGCACTGGAACCGGGCAAATACTGGGCTCTTACCTGCTTTGCAATAGAGATTACGCGGTCTTGAGTTGTAGCTTTAGAGGGGCAATTTTTGCGAATTCTCCACTGATGAAAAGCCTGTCTACTAATACCAGAAACCTCGAATAAGGCTTCCATTTTTAGTGATTTTTTGGTTTTTTGTTTTTGCAAAGAGGCGATTGCGGCACATCGAAATTTTTTTTTAGATCCAAGTTCAAGGAAGAGTCGGCTTGCTCAATAATGGCTTCCAGGTACATACTTTTGGCCTGTTCTCTGCCAAGTAGAGCATATACACGTTCCAATTCTTCGGATACTTGTTTCAATCGTAAGCTTTCACTTTCATGCTCCACGACTTGCCGTAGCTGCTTTTGATAAAACTTAGAGTACTTCGCAATCCACTTGAAAATCACGGATTGAGAAACTTTATACCTCCTTGATGCTTCTGCTTTGGAAAGGCCATTTTCGATTTCTTCTACGATGGCTCTCCGTGCAGATTCCGAAAAGTAACGGCTTTCTCGCTGAGAAATAGAGGCACCCTGAGGCTTGCTCGATTGCAACTTTTTCATACCCAAAATTACTTGTTTTTGTGAGTAGAGTATGAACTCCTTTTTGTCAAGTAATTTTGGGCTTAAGCATACCGTCCACCGTAGGCCGTCCACCGTCCACCGTATCATGCCACATCGTCGTTACAATCCACTTACAGACAGCTGGGTGCTGGTATCACCACACCGGGCTGCCCGGCCCTGGCAGGGGCAAGTAGAAAAACTGCCCTCCGACAATCGTCCGAAGCACGATCCGGACTGCTATCTCTGTGCCGGAAATACAAGGGCTAATGGAGCAAAAAATCCTGATTATCCCGATGTTTTTGTGTTCGACAACGATTTTGCGGCCTTATTGCCCCAGGCAGAGTCGGCCGGTGAAGGGCTTGCGGGAAGTCCTTTTTTTCGCTCCCGTCCGGAACGTGGTTTGGCCAGAGTAGTGTGTTTTTCACCCCGTCATGATTTGACTATTCCGGAAATGGACCAACCTTCCATAAGGCGTGTGGTTGATCTTTGGATAGCAGAATATCAAACCCTCGGTGCAAAGCCTTTTATCCGGTATGTGCAGATTTTTGAAAACAAGGGCGCCATTATGGGGTGCTCCAACCCGCATCCGCACGGACAAATCTGGGCGCAGGAAAGTATTCCGGATGAGCCTTTAAAAAAGCAAAAAGCCCAACTGCGGTATTGGAAAAAATACGGGCAAACGTTGTTGTATGATTATCTGCAACAAGAGCTTCAACTAAAAACCCGCATTTTGTTTGAGTTGGATCATTTCGTGGCGTTAGTACCATTTTGGGCTGTTTGGCCCTTCGAGGCCATGATACTGCCCAGGCGCGCCATGGCCCGGATTACGGAAATGACGGAGTCAGAGAAAAGTGATCTGGCAGAAGCCTATCGGAGATTGACGGTGATGTACGATAACCTCTTTGAAACGTCATTCCCGTATTCTGCTGGCATACATCAGGCGCCCACAGATGGCAAACCTCATCCTGAATGGCATTGGCATTTTGTGTTTTACCCACCGTTGCTCCGTTCTGCCACGGTAAAAAAATTCATGGTGGGCTATGAAATGCTGGCCAATCCCCAACGGGATATTACCCCTGAAATTGCCGCCGAATGGCTCAGAAAAACTGATCGGAAGCATTATAAGGGGGGCTAAGGCGCAAAGACACTGAGGTGCAAAGACGCGAAGACACAAAGACGCGAAGACACAAAGGGCACAGAAAACAACCTCCGTGCCCTCTGTGTCTCCGTGGTTGAAAAAAAACTCTGTGGCTTTTGTGCCTTTGTGGTTCAAAAAACTTTGTGCCCTCTGTGTCTCCGTGGTTGAAAAAAAAACTCTGTGGCTTTTGTGCCTTTGTGGTTCAAAAAACTTTGTGCCCTCTGTGTCTCCGTGGTTGAAAAAAAACTCTGTGGCTTTTGTGCCTTTGTGGTTCAAAAAACTCCGTGCCCTCTGTGTCTCCGTGGTTGAAAAAAAACTCTGTGGCTTTTGTGCCTTTGTGGTGAAAAAAACACTCCGTGCCCTTTACTGCTCAAGCCTCCCTTGCCTCGGCGTTCACCCACCGAAACGTTCAAAAGTTTTACCATCGTACCGGATCACCCCCCGATCATCAGCGCCAAACCAGATATTTCCCTGTTGGTCCTCATAAATGAAAAAGACCATGGCCATTGGAGGGTAAACCGGCGCCATGAATTGTACGGGTCCTTCCTCCACGATTTGATAAACGTTCATGATGTGCGTGCCTTTGTCGCTGCCGGCATACCAGATAGTCCCTTTCCTGTCTTCATACACATACCCTGCAAAACCATCGAAAAAGCGTTTGGTTTGTTTCCCATCAAAGCGGTATAATCCTGTGGCGCCAGCCAACCAGATGTTGCCGGCGCGATCCGTGATCACAGAACGTGTATTCGACAACGATTCACCATTTGTAAGTTTGAATTCGGTGAATTTTTGATGGTCATAAATCCAGACGCCATTTCCGGCGCCCACCCACAAATTACCTGATTTATCCTCAGTGATGCCGTGAACTTCATCCGGAGATGGCTGGCCTTGATTGGTGAAAAACTGCATTCTTTGCCCGTCAAAACGGTTTAAGCCTTCATTCCCACCCAGCCAGATGTTGCCGGAATGGTCTTCGAAAATCCACTCTACCCAGTTGTCGGAAAGCCCGTCGCGGGTGGTATAATGTCTGAATTCCTTTCCATCATAATGATAAACGCCTCCCCTGATGGTTCCAAACCAAAGCTGCCCGTTTCGGGTTACTCTGCTGTTAAATGTATGAAACCGCTGGAGCCGGTTCAGCAGGGTCATGTTCGTAAACTCCTTGCCGTCATACCGGATAATGCCCTGCCAACTGGCAAACCAATAGATCCCGTTGGCGTCCTGACACATACTTCTGGTAATGCTGTTTGGCCCGAATGGCGAAATTATTTCTCTGCTATCCACAAAATAGGGATCTGTGCCCAACAGGGTATCTGTTGGAGGCGGGGGTGGAACGATTTGTTCAGCAGGCTTGGCTACTTGTGATTGACCATTGCTTGTACAAGCCATCAAGCTGCCAAAGATCAAAACCAGGCTGAATACCGTAATTTTTGTGTTTAACATCCGGTCTGTAGTTTAATGCCATAAACGGTGTTGCCCAAAACCACCAGTTGGATGTAGGTGCGCTCATCCTCCAGTTGAGTCGGCAATACCAGCTCCCAGCTTTTACCACCATCCGCCGAACGCGAAATGCCTTCACCGTGACTGCAAAACAGGTAGTTTCCCACGCTTTCCAGGTCATATTTGCGACCCATCATCAAACCCGCTTCCCTGCGTTCCCAGGTTTTCCCGCCATCGGCCGTGAAGAAAAGCGGGGTATCAAAATTGCCGTCGCGGCCGTCCAACCGGAGGGCAACAATACCGCCGGCTACTTCCTTTATTTGGTAGGTGCTGCCTTCATCAACCAGTACATTCTCCCATGTTTTGCCCTGGTCGTTGGAACGGACAATGCCGCGACCGCCACTGGCCAAAACCATGTTTTCTGTTACTATCAGATTTGAGGTATAATCACTTACATAAGGATGTTCCCAGGATTGGCCGCCATCTGTACTGCGGTATATACCGCTGGAAGCAGCTACCAGAATGGCGCCATCTGCTGTTTCTGAAACTGCAGAAATCATTTTGTCCGGAAGCGTCAGGTTCAAAGACTCCCATAAGCCTGTGCCGGGCAATTGCCGGTACAAACCCAATGAGGCGATAGTGGCATACCGGCCGTTGCGACCACCATACATACCGCTTACGTGATTATCTTCAAATTGATCATTCAACTGAAGTTGCTCCCAGGGTGTTTTCCCTGGTTGAGGGCTATGATATACCCGGCTCAGATTTGTACTCAGAAACACATCGCCATCAATAGACCATAAGTTCAAAGGATTCAACCCTTCTGGTAAGGAATTGGGCAGGATTTCCCAATTTGAACCCCCATCGGTGGAGGCGATCATTGTATTGGCAGGTAATTCAAAAGCTGGCTTGCACGCGGGCGCCGGGGTGGATTTTGGCGCCTGTACAGGCAGGTAACGATAGGCTGCAAAAGCCAGCAGCAAGGCAAAAGCAAAGTAACGCATGATGTTTTTTTGTTGTGGTGAAACTTGCTGCAAAAGTATGGGCATCTTGTCCCGAAGCTGTTTTTATGCTGTAAAAGGATGTAACAGGCTTGTAAAAGTTGGTTTTTACCGCTGTACAAGTTGTTTTCAGACCTATAAGGTTTCCAAAAACCTTATAGGTCTGAAAACAACTTGTACAGCTCCGAAATGGTTAATTACCCAATCTCCATCCGGTATCCCACGCCGTGAACCGCCACAATCTGAACCGATTCATCTGCCTTCAGAAGCTTGCGCAGGCGGGAAACAAACATATCCACGCTCCGTCCAACCAGGATACCTTCATCAGCCCAAACCTGATCCAAAATAGTGTTGCGCTCCAGCACCTGATTGGGGTGTTGTACAAACAAGTGCAGTAGCTTGGCCTCCCGGTAAGTCAAATGATGATGCTCTCCGGCGCATTGAAGGCGCTGATTGGCTACATCAAGTCTGGATTGACCGAAGGATAGCCATGTTCCGGTTTCTGTCCCGGAATCAACAACGGGTTTTGTAGCCGGCTGCCATCGTTTTAAACCCAGGTAGTATAATACTGCCGCCAGAATGGCACTGATAATCCAGCCTGCCAGTGGCAGCGATTGCCGGGAGGGGGCTGACGTCAGGAACGAAACCTGAAGGTTGTTGCAAAAGGCATCCATTTCTCTGGCCTGACAGGGCACACTTTGGTCTGGCGCAATATCCGCTTGATTGTAGCCCAGCAGGATGGTATTGTCTGTGCAACTCACCACGGATACATCGTATGGGGTGGATATCTGATGTTGTTTCAGGGAGGCCTCGAGCAACGCCGGTAACCGGTTGTAGTCAAAATTGCGTTCCAGCCTGATGAGCCAGGTATATACAGCGGTTTGCTCTACCGGCGGGATCCGGCTGGTGCTGTCGCCCGCGGCCTGCAATAACAAATGCGCAGTTCTGCGCAACGCCAGATTAACCTTTTCGGCAGGAGGTGCGCCAGGGGCTGCTGGTTCTGTGCCTGAAACACGCCAAACGAATTGCATGAGCAGGAAACTCAGCACAAGCAACACAGCAAACAGACCAATATGTTTCAGCAAAACGCCTTTCATACAGCAATAACAAATTTAGCAGCTACAGCAAAGGTAACTGCCCGGAAACTGGTAGCTGTGCTAATGAGGCTAAAAGGATGTAACGGAAATGTAAAAGTGTGGTTATTACTCCCGATTCGCGCCTAAAACTATATCCGTTGACGCAAAATCTGCCAATTGAGCGAGTTCTGTTTTCACCCAGGCATTCCATTTGGCTTGCAGGGAAGGATCCTTGTACACCTCAGCATCGTATTCATCTTGCTTAAGCATCAGCTCTTTGCGAACCTCAGCCATAAGGATTTCATACTTGGCACGGTACAAATTATAGTTGGTGGCCTGCTCTGAAATGGCTTTCCTGAATTTCCGACTATAGATTTCCGCAAT
The DNA here is from genome assembly GCA_016787545.1 of Saprospiraceae bacterium. Lineage (GTDB taxonomy): Bacteria > Bacteroidota > Bacteroidia > Chitinophagales > Saprospiraceae > M3007. Next base: position 1,656 of record JAEUUS010000190.1, on the reverse strand, counting down.
ATCAAAGTGCAGTTGCTCGTGCTGCAATAGTTCCGCATCGTTTTCCGATTTCTTGAAATAGGAATCATCGCAGGCAAAACGGGTTTCTACACTGATGGTAGTTTTTCCGCCCAGAGTATATTCCTTTACCTTGGAATGGATCTGGTAAGCTGTGGCCGCCTGAAAAGGTCTGTTTTCTGTTGGTCCACGGAAGTTTTCTATTATTAAGGGCCGGTTTGGGTGCCACAGGATGGTTTTTTCAAATTGTGCAGCATTGTCAATATGATATACTTTGCCCCGAATCTGGTGACAACTGGAGCTCAGCCCGGGCTTTCGGTGCTTGGTAAGTACAAAGCAGTTGCCCCCCAGTTTTCTGGATTTTTCTGCCGCCAGCTGAACCACTGTTTCAAAATCGCAATCCACGGTAAAACCGGCGTCCCGGATGATGATATCGCCCAGGTAAACTTTGTTTTGCAGAAGGTTGCTGTCGGGGAGCAAGGCAAAAGCTTCATAGGGTTCAACCGTTGGATATTTGTTGAATGATGGACTTTTGGTAAGCTCCATTTGAGGTGCGCAAGCCCCAAATATCAGGGCTAAAAAGAGTAGTTTTTTCATGAGTTTGTGTTGGTCTGTTATTCAAAAAGTTGCAAATGGTGTTTTAAACAGAGCATTGGGTTTTAAATAAATATGGCTTCGGTCTGCATCAATAATCCAGTTAAATCGCTTCAAAACATCACTACCCAATATGCTGATGGACTGCTGCCCGATAGCGCCTTCAAAAAAGCCAACCGGCATGTTTTCGAGTTTGAAATTGCCTAAAAGAAAGGCCGGTAAAGTGCCTTTTTTAGTGGTCAATACATTGCCATAGGCATCAGAAAGCTTCTTTTCGCCGGTAATGGGGATTCGTTGCCCGAGCTGATGTGTTTTGACAAAATCATCGTCGAGCAATACCGCACCCCCATACCCTGTATGGATCAAAAATGTATGTGAAACGCTGTCTGAACCTAACAAACAAACCGCCTGCAGAAACAACATGTCGTCCTGCACTTCCAGCTTGAATTTCTGGTATTGATTCGTGTTTTTGGGTAATTTGCTGCTTGTTTTAAGCTGATTTCGGTCGAAGTCTACCATAATGACCTGTCCTTCAAATAAAGGTAATCCGGCCTTTCCGTCGGTTTCCTGACCGGAATGTTGGTTTTTCCAGATGGTAATATCGTTCAGCAACTGGTTGCCTATGCGCAATTGATTGTGCTTGCTGAAATCGGCGGTATTGGCATTGCCGCCCCAGCTTTGTACACTGTCTACCTGCCCGTCGAAGCGCAGACTTTTCATTCCTCGGGCGGCCTCTTCGGTAATCGTTACATCAGAAGCCGCAGTATGCAGCATCAGCCGAACCGTATCCTGCTGGTTCAGCAAGGCGGGAATAACCAGGTTGTTGTAAGCAGTGAGCCGGAAAGGAATGGTTTGGGCAGGCTTGTTTTGCCCGAAAGTGGCTGTGGAACCTGTGCATAATACGGTGGCTCCAAGCAGGATTCTACATAGGATTTGCATGGTAGTTATTTGAGTTTGTGTGTTGAGGAAGCTGTTTTACAGGCGATTTTTGCGGCAGAGACGCGGAGGCACTTACACTGAGAGTCTCACTCCAAGTGAGACTCTCAGTTTAAGTGCCTCCGCGTC
>JAEUUS010000637.1 GCA_016787545.1 Saprospiraceae bacterium | reverse complement strand
GCCAACAAACAGTATACCCGTAACAGCACTGAGCTCTTTAAAGACACCTTCTTCCACCTCGACCCGATGAATGTGTATTTTGAGCACCGTGCAGCCCGCGATCTGGGTAGTTACACTATTTCATTCCTGTCGGTAAACACCTTATTCGATAAGGACATTGCCGGGCTGTTCAGTCGTTATGAAAATATACGCCCGCAAATTTCCGAACGTCTGGCACGTGAAAACGGAATACCGGCCGACTCCCTTCACGCCATTGACAATGGGTATAAACAAGGTTACGGCCGTATTCACCAGGAGGTTCTGATACCAGCCTTCCTGGCAGCCTATACCAAACAGGATCCGGGCTCGGTTAACATGAATATCTTCAGAACCATGCCTATGCCGAACTGGAAACTCACGTACAACGGCTTGTCGAAATTGGGTAAACTGAAGAATTTCTTCTCCAGTGTGCAAATCTCCCATGGGTACAAAAACACCCTGACGGTGAACCAGTACAATACCGACATTTTCTATGAACAGAATCTGACGAATGGCCCAAGTGGTACGCGTAGCATTGACCCGCTGAACTACAACTATACGGCTCGTTTTGAGATCCCACAGGTGGTGATCAATGAGCAGTTCCAGCCGCTGTTCGGATTGGATGTGAAACTGAAGAATGAAATGACCTTCAAGGCAGATTACAAGAAATCACGTACCCTGTCGATGTCGTTTGTTGACTATCAGTTATCCGAAACCAATAGTACAGGTTATAGTGCCGGATTTGGCTACCGTTTGAAAAACGTGAATATTCCTTTCCTGACTGGAAAAAAGAAGGACGGAACTAAAAATGGCAAGTCGAAGCGGAAGAGCAAAAACAGCAAGAAGAAAAACGATCCGGCTGCTCCGCCAACGCCTCCGGCAGGTTCCGGCGGCTCATCAGCCAACGATATGACCTTCAAGTTTGACTTCGAGGTACGCGACGACATTACGATTGCCCACATTCTGGATAGCCCGAATGAAGCCCAGCCAACCCGTGGCGCGCGCACCATCAGTCTGAACCCTCAGGTAGAATATGCGCTCAACAAGCGTTTGAAACTTCGCCTGTTTGTGGACTATCGGAAAACGGTTCCAAAAACCTCGCAGTCTTTCCCGATTACTACCTTGAATTCCGGGGTAACCGTCCAGTTCTCACTGAATTAAAGGCGCAAAGGGGAACACGAAGGCACGAAGGGAAACACGAAGGCGCAAAGGCACTAAGACGCTAAGACAGGGCAGCTTTGCTGCCAAAAAAAATACGAAGGGCTGGCGAAACGCCAGCCCTTCGCGTCTTCGCGTCTTTGCGCCTTAGCGTCTTTGCGTCTTTGCGCCTTCGTGTTCCCCTTTGTGCCTTATCACTCGGGGTAGTTGGAGGCAATCCAGCAGTTGATGCTGTCGCGCTGCGCTTGGCTCATGCCGCCGCCCTGAGGCATGGATTTGTCGATGACTACAGCATTCAGAATTTTTCCGTTTTTAAGGTAAGCGCTCAAACCGCTGTATGTGCGGAAGTCGCCCACTGCCCCGGCTACGCCACTTCCGGGCGCATGACAGCTGATGCACTGTTGATCAATGATGTTTTTGATATTCAAAGTATAGGAAAGATCCGCATTCGGGATATTGCAATCCGGGCCTTTGGGATCATCGCCATTGCAGCTTTGCAGGGATAAAAGGGCTGCAGTCAATGCCATTACAGCAGTCAGACGGAGGTTTTTTACTTTCATGGTAGCGTTTTATGTGTTGGAATGTTGA
>JAEUUS010000605.1 GCA_016787545.1 Saprospiraceae bacterium | reverse complement strand
GGCAGTGAAAGCGTAGGAGGCACAGGCCTGACGGCAAAAGATATCCGTTTGTTGCTTCCGGTTGGTATGTTGCAAAACGCGGCCTGTTTACTAACAGGATATTTTGCCCTTAAATTCATCAGAGCACCCCATCCATCCCGACTAACGGCTGCTATGGAAAGCGGGGTTCAAAACACTACGCTGGCATTTTTGATTGCAGGCAACCTGTTGGGAAACCAGATTATGGTCAAGCCAGCGCTGATTTACTCCATGTTTTCGTTTTGGACTGCCTGTTTGTTTGCTTACCTAGCGAATAAATCCACTGGAAAGAACATTTCACTCAGGCATTGAGAAATGCTTAATATTGCCTGTATTTAAACCTGAACGAATAGCTCATGCGTTACCTTTTTCATTCTATTTGCCTGGTTCTTTTCCTTTCAGGTTACCTGAAAGCCCAAAACCCATCACCTGCTCCGGCACAGACCGGCGCAGTGTTGATCATTGGCGCTACGGCGCATCTGGGTAATGGAGCTGTTATTGCCAATAGCGCTATTGGATTTGAGGGAGGGAAGCTGACGCTGGTGGCAGACGCCACAACGATCCGTCTGGACCGCAGTAAGTTTACTACGGTATATGATGCTTCCGGAAAACATGTTTATCCGGGTTTCATCGCTACAGATACCTACCTCGGGCTGTCGGAAATTGAAGCGGCCAGAGCCACCAACGACTATGCCGATATTGGTCAATATAACCCCAATTTGAGGTCTGTAATTGCCTACAATACGGATTCTGATGTAATTCCAACCGTGCGTTCCAACGGAGTACTACTGGCCCAAATTACTCCGCAGGGCGGCTCCATTTCCGGAACTTCTACGGTGGTGCAATTAGACGCCTGGAACTGGGAAGATGCCACTTATCGTGTAGATGAAGGCATTCACATGAATTGGCCTGAATTGCGCTCATTTGGCGGTTTCGAAACCGGAAATCCCGGAATGCGAAAAAATGAGCAATACGAAAAAGATGTACAGGCTTTGCGCCGTTTTTTTGAAGAGGCAAAAGCATATCCCCAGCAATTAACTCCGGAAGTGAAAAATGTTCGTTTTGAAGCAATGAGAGGGCTATTTAGCCAAAAAAGCACCTTGTACATTCATACCAGCCAGGCCAAAACGATGCAGGAGGCAGTACTTTTTGCCGAATCCATGGGATGCCGCACAGTGCTTGTGGGCGCTTCAGATGCCTGGATGATCACAGATTTTCTGGCACAGCACAAAACCCCGGTTATCCTGAGTAAAACACAGCGCTTGCCTGCAAGAGAAGATGAAGATGTGGATCAACCATTTAAAACGCCTGCCATTTTGCAAGACAAGGGTATATTATTTGTGCTGTCAAACCAGGGATTCTGGCAACAACGAAACCTGCCTTTTCAGGCTGGACAGGCGGTTGGGTTTGGCTTACATAAAGAAGCCGCGGTTTCTGCACTCACCTTGAATGCAGCCAAAGTATTGGGAATTGACCAAACTTGTGGCTCCCTGGAAACGGGAAAAGACGCAACCTTGTTCATCTCGGAAGGCGATGCGCTTGATATGAAGGGTTGCCAGGTAACGGCGGCATTTATTCAGGGACGTTCCATCAGTCTCGACAATAAACACAAGCAGTTATACCAGCGTTTTGACAAAAAATATCGCCAGTAATGGACATAGAAACGTTCAGGGATTATTGTTTGGCTAAAAAAGCCACCTCAGAAGGGTTTCCTTTCGGGCCGGAAACACTGGTGCTTAAGGTGGGCGGAAAAATGTTTGCAGTGACGGGATTAGACAGTGAGGAATTTACCGTAAATCTGAAATGCAACCCCGACCGTGCCGTTGAACTCCGGGAACAATATCCGGAAATCCGGCCAGGCTGGCATATGAACAAAGCGCACTGGAACACCGTGCATTTTGAAGGCGGGTTGGATTCCCGGCTGCTTCGTGAGCTGATAGATCATTCTTACGATCTGGTGGTAGCTTCCCTGAAAAAAGTGGACCGGGCGGCTTTGGGTTTATAGCCCCCCACTTGGACATTCGATATTGGACATTGGACATTGGATATTAATTACGCGGCTGGCTTACAGGCATCAACAACCCCACCTCCTGTGCCTTACAAGGCGGCGATCAACTGGCCGACCTCTTTAACATGGCTCTGGAGTATGAAACCTCTGCCAATGGCGGCACCGCGCAATACAACGGCAATATAGCTGCTATGCAATGGCGCAGCAATGTAAACGGCTCCTGTCTCACCCGGCAGCAATTCCGCTTTATCTCCACCCATCCAGCGTTTCCCCTATTTTGGGTAAAAACAATTGTTTGCCTTTGGCATTGAAGGCGCGAATACCTTCTTCGTGATTAACCACTACAAATCCGAAAGTATCAAAATGACAACCGATAATCTGGTTGCATTGAATAAAATCTGATGCCAGGATAGCGTCCTGAAAATCCATGGTAAAATTGGAGCCCACCGGCAAAATAGCCACATCAAGCTTCGGGCAGGTCATTGGGATCAATTGCATATCCATGGTTAGCGCAGTATCGCCGGCAAAGTACAGCACCCCATCCGGTGTGTCCAGTACAAAACCTGCTGGCGACCCGGCATATGTTCCATCCGGCCAGCTGCTTGAATGGACGGCATTTACCATTTTCACCCGACCAAAATCAAAACTCCACCAGCCACCTTTGTTCATGGGATGGGTATTGAAGCCCATTTCGCTGTATTTGGCGTGAATTTCCCAAATGCCTACAATAATAACATCCGGGTTGTTCCGGGCAATTCGTTCCAGATCAATACAATGATCGCTGTGTCCGTGTGAGAGCAGTATGTAATCGCAGCGGATGTCGTCTATTTTGACAGAACTGGCTAAAGGATTGCCGGAAATGAACGGATCGAACAGGATACGTTTATCCGTGGTTTCCACCAGGAAACAGGAGTGTCCGAAGTAAGTGATTTTCATGTTGCAAATAAAAGTGTTTGATATCAATCCAAGATAACAGAACGGTAAAAATGCCCTTGAACGCTACTGATTTGTATGTTGTAAAGTCCTGGCATTGAATGATGCAGCGCAACCTCTAACCGATTACTTAAGCCATTCCAGGCATAAACCAGTTGGCCCAAATGGTTGAAAATGCTCACTCGCTCCATGTCAATGTCGGCACTGTATACCTGGAATCTTCCGCCAGTTGCCGGATTGGGAAATACCTTAATAGTATGGTCCAATGCCGGGGTAGAAACAGCAGTTGCAGCAGTTAATACGCCGGTTCTGTAAAAGATTTTATCCGCAGCTGCATCGGCATATGCCAGGTGAAATACCCCGTTCCGGAAGGCAATGGTTGGCCATTGAAGGGTATGGTTGGGTACAGCAAATCTTTGTTCAGCCTGTTCAAGCCCTGTAATGCCATTGACGGAATGAAAGAATACCACTTCTTTGGCTTTCTCCAGAAAAACCACTCCAATGGTATCTCCGCTTGCTGTAATATCCGGAAATGTTTGATTCACCAGATTTCCTAAGGAGGTTGGGAATGCAACCTGATTCCCAGAGCTCATTGCTCCGGCATGTAGTGTACTGGCATATACTTTTGCCAGGCCGGTTGCCTGGCTCATCCATACGGTCGCAATGCTGTCGCCTGATCTGGTCATTCTGGGGCCGCTGATGGGACAGGTATTGATTTGCCAATCTGTTTCATCCACATCTGTTGCCAGATCAAAAGAGGCTGCATGGTTGGTGGATCTGCTTACCCATATATCGCGAAGATTTTGGTTGTTGTTCCGAAAAACAATCCAGACTGAATCGCCGGATACAAGCAGGTCTGAACTGCAACATTCGCACACTTCTCCACCCGGGGCGGGCAGGTTCGCTATCACAGGATCGCCGAAGCTCGAACCACCGTCTGCCGATTGACGAACCTCATATACGGCGCCGTTTTTATCCCGGATATAACTAATGATCGGATTGCCAAGCCCATCAGTGGCAATAGATGCAATGGTTGCAAATCCTCCTGTAACTGGCCCTTGAACCAACACGCCGGGGCCGAAAGTCAGTCCACCATCTGTAGATTTAGCATACCAGATACCAGACTGTAATTGTTCATATACGATGTGTATCTCTTCTTCAAAAACAGCCATATCATAACCGCCGAATCCAAACAGGACGGGTTGATTCGGAGCTTGCACCACTGCGACGGCTGGATTGAAAGATCCGTTTTCCAGCGCGGCACACCAGATCTGACTGTTGTTGTTGCTACTGGTTCCCCAGGATATGATAGGAGCGCCATTGGGCAAAAAGGCAATACGCGGTGCTGTGACAGGCAAATTAGTGGATGTTACAACCAGAGAATCACTCCAAACAACCTGGGTTTGAGCCAACAGCATTTTTGAAGCAATCAAGAACAAAAAACAAGGCCAGAATTTGTGCTGAAACATATGAATAACCATAAGCGTGCTGTTGATAAGGAATGCCAAGATATCCTTTTTGTCATTGATGCCAAGCAATTCTTGTGTTCATTTTGTCCAATCCGACCAAATAACCACCAAAAAATTAACATTTTTCCAGGTAACATTTCCCGAACTTGCCTCGTCTTTGCCGCACACCGGTTAACTTTCACCTTTTTACCTATGTTTTAACACTATGGGCGATGTCAAACTTTCCCGCAGGCGTTTTTTCGAAAAACTGGCTCCGGCAGGGGCTGGTGTTCGGATAGAAACTGTTGAACCGCTTCCAGCTGAAGATTTACTCAACCTGGAAGACCATTTCCTTACCCAAAGTTTTACCTTGGGTGGTGGCCTGGATCCCTATCAAGGCCCCTGGACACAAGCAGAAGCCACGCATTTGCTACGGCGAACCACCTTCGGCGTGAAATATGCGCAGGTGCAACAATTGTTGGCGCTGGGCGGCGCAGAAGCTGCCGTTGATGCCATTCTGGATGTTCCGGTTACGCCACCTGATCCTCCCATTAACAATTATAATAATCCCAATGCTGTTCCACCGTATGCAGATCCAAACGTTGCATCCGGACAAACATGGATCAATGCTCCTTACGATGTAGAGGCAGAAGGGTTCCGTATTGAAAGCTGGCGCGGATGGTGGCTCAACCGGATGATTGAAGGAGAGGCCAATATTCAGGAAAAAATGACCCTGTTCTGGCATAATCACTTTGCTACCCAAACGGATGCCGTTTTCCGGGGCAAAGCTGCTTATCTCCACAATGCCATGTTACGCAGGAATGTTTTGGGCAATTTCAGAACTTTTGTCAAAGAAGTTACCCTGGATCCGCTCATGCTGGTATTCCTGAATGGTTTTCGGAATAACCTGATTGCGCCCGACGAAAATTATGCCCGCGAATTGCAGGAGTTATTTACTGTTGGCAAGGATGCCCCACAATCCTATTCTGAAGATGATGTAGTTGCCGCAGCACGAATTTTAACCGGCTGGACGGTGGATTTAAATGGAAATGTAACCTTTATTCCACAGCTGCATGACCAGGGTTTTAAAGTATTTTCTACTTTTTATGGAAATGCAATCATTCAGGGCAGCGCCAACGGCGACGCTGAATTGGATGCCCTGATCAACATGATCCTGCAAAAGGAGGAGGTGTCGCTTTATATCTGCCGCAAAATATATCGCTTCTTTGTTTATTACAATATTGATCAGGATGTTGAAGCCAATGTGATCGTGCCAATGGCGCAAATATTCCGCGACAACAACTACGAAATCAAACCCGTGATGAAAGCGCTCCTGCAAAGTGAGCATTTCTTTGATGCGGTGAATAAGGGTTGTATGATCAAAAATCCGCTGGATTTGTTAGTGGGTTTGCTGCGTAACTACAACCTGACGCTGCCGCAGCCAACCTTGCTGGATAACTACAGCATCCGTTTAGGTATCAACTATTTCTGTGGGGCGCTGCAAATGCTTCCGGGTAGCCCGCCCAATGTGGCTGGCTGGTCGGCATATCGCCAGATTCCTACCTTTTACCGGAACTGGATCAGTGCAGATACCATTCGGAACCGGAATTTAATTGCCGATATCATGGCTTTATCCGGTGCGGATGTGGGGCCGGAAAAACTGATCATCAACCACATCGCTTTTGCCGCCCAGTTTCCTAACCCTGGCGATCCAAACGCGCTGATTGACGATACGCTGGCTGTTTTGTACCCCATGCCGATTTCGGCTGTCAAAAAGTTTTACCTGAAAAGTATTCTTCTTTCCGGACAAGCGAGTGATCACTACTGGACTGATGCATGGAATGCATTTTTGAACAACCCAACTGATCCAATGGCGGTGCAAACCGTTTGGGTCCGGTTGGCAACAATGCACAAATTCATCATGAATCTGGCTGAATATCAATTGTCCTAACCGTAAAAGCCTGCGGCTTTTTTAACCCAACGTTACAACAATGAAAAGAAGAACTTTTCTCCGCAATACTGGTCTTGCTGCTGCGTGGGCAACCTTTCAGCACCAGGGCCTTGCCATCAATCCAATGGCACAGGTACCATTCAACCGCGCACTTGCAGAAGGAGGCAACACCAATGACCGGGTTTTGGTACTGATTGAACTTAGTGGTGGAAACGATGGCTTGAATACGTTTGTTCCCATTGATCAGATGGACAACCTGGCCATCAATCGCCCTCAGGTACTGATTCCTGAAAACCTGACGATCAAACTGAATGGAACGATCAAAAATGCCTTACACCCTTCCATGCCGGAATTCCGCGATTTATTCAACGATGGCAAAATGTCGGTGGTGCAAAATGTAGGTTATCCCAATCAGGATTACTCACATTTCCGATCTATGGATATCTGGATGACCGGCGCCAATGCTGATCAGCATCTGGAAACTGGCTGGGCCGGTAGGTATATGCAAAGCCTTCATCCGGATTTTCCGGACGGTTATCCCAATGCCCAGAATCCGGATCCATTGGCTATTCAGATCAGTCCAATTGTATCCCTGGCCCTCATGGGTAATTCCTTCCCGGTGGGCATAGGCATCGTGGATCCAAACTTCGACTATCAGTTTGT
>JAEUUS010000595.1 GCA_016787545.1 Saprospiraceae bacterium | reverse complement strand
GGGCATCATGGGTTCCAGGGTAGAGCTGGTGCATATGATTGAGGAAGTGATCCGCCAGATTACCCTCCACCCTGCGCAGCCCCAGCGCATTGGTATACTCAGTACAATAGGTACCTACAAAACCAGGATCTATCAAAACCGTCTGGAAGCTGAGGGGTTGACCCCTGAAGTACTGGACTTGCCCTTGCATGAAGCGCTTCCCCAGCGCGCCATTTATGAGATAAAGGCTGCCTCCACCCATATACCGCAAGAGCCGGTAGATCTGGTTAATGAAGCCATTTTACACCTGAAGAACCAGGGCGCCGATGCGATCGTGCTAGGCTGCACAGAGTTGGGTATGATTGAAGAACGGCTTGATCTTCAGGGTTTGGCGACCTTCAACCCCAACCTCATTCTTGCCCGAACGCTGATAGAGCGAACGTTCCCACACAAGCTAACCCGCGTTGTGGAACGCGTTGTGGAACGTGTTGTGGAACGCGGGTAGGAACGCGGATTTTTTTTGGAACGCGGATGACGCAGATGACGCGGATTTTGAGAATTGAGGAACGCGGGGTGGAACGCGGATTTTTTTTGGAACGCGGATGACGCGGATTTTGAGAATTGCCTTCGGCAATTATTGGGTTTAAAAGATAAATAATTTCAGGTTTTACTAAAAAAGCTGCCGAAGGCAGCAGAAAAATCCGCGTCATTCGCGTCATCCGCGTTCCAGTCCAACCCGCGTTCTAACCCGCGTTTCACAACGCGTTCTTGTTTCCCGCCTGCGTTCCCAAATAACGTTCTTCTGCTTCAACCTTTTTTCTGACAATCCCCTGACCATTTTTTTCTTTCACTATGCAGAATAAATCCAGATAAACTTAAGACCTTTGCCGCGCCCCCCCTTCCCCCCAATAAACCTTCATTTTGTTCACTCATAACGTATCAACCATGTCAGGTTTTACTAAAATACTTCTCCCGAGCCTCCTAATCCTCCTGGCCTCCTGCGGCGAAAAAGACAAAGCTCCGCTCCAAATTCCGGACGCCTACGATGGCTCCGCTTTTTCTGCCAATACCACCACTCAAATGGCCCTGCGCAGTCAATTGGAAGCACTGGTAACAGAAATTAAAAAAGGTCGTTTGCCCGGCACTGTAGTGGATTACAACACCATTTCGCAGCTCTACAACGCCGGAACGCCAAGTCTGAAAAGCATCACCACTACCTATTACGCTGATCGACTCGATGGAACCAGTGGCTGGCTGAACGAACTTTCCAAAGCCAGCGGCAACCTGTACTCTCCAGGCGCTTCCAGTGCCAATGGCGGCAACTTTGAAGGGTATCTGTTTGATGAAAATGCCCTGGAACTGGAGCAAATGACAGACAAAGGTCTTTACGGCGCCGCTCTTTACCACCACGCCGTTACCCTGATGCAGGCGCCTGTCAGCCTTGCTACGGTAGATCAACTGGTGTGTATTTATGGCGCTCATGCCGATTTTGCCAATACCACCACGGCCGCCAAAGCAACCAATCCCGACAAATTTCTGGCCGGATATGCTGCACGCAGGGATAAAAACGATGGTCTCGGACTCTACAGTCAGGCTAAAAATGCCCTGATCAAACTGCAGGCAGCCGTAAAAGCCGGCAACGATTATGCGCAGGAGCAGGAAGAAGCGCTGGCAGCGTTTCGTCTGGCCTGGGAAAAAGCCAATGCGGCTACGGTGATCAATTACTGCCATGCCGTTATATCCACCCTCAGTGCTACCAACCCCACCGATCCTCAGAAAGCCAGTGCCCTCCACGCTTACAGTGAATGTGTAGGCTTCATCCACGGCTGGCGCAGCATTCCTCAGGGATACAAGCAAATCACAGATGCCGAACTGGATCAAATACTAACCCTGCTCAATGCACCGTTTGATGCCACACCAACTTCGTATCTTTTTGCCACCGACCCGCTAAATGAACTGCCCAAACTAACACAGGTCATCAACACCCTGAAAGCAGAATATGGCTTTACCAGCCAGGAAATCGAAGATTTCAAGAAAAACTGGGTAGCCGAACAGGGCCGGTAAAAAGGCCCGAAGGTGAACACGAAGACACAAAGGCACGAAGACACAAAGGCGCAAAGTTTCTGTGCTTCGCACAAAAAATTCATCCGGCGGGGTGATTTTCGTCATCCGGCCAATGATTTAACCCCAAACATCTTTGCAGTTTAATGGCATCGCGTCTTTGTATTAACATCTTAGCGCCTTAGCGTCTTTGTGCCTTTGTGCCTTCGTGTTCATCCTCGCGCCTTAGCGTCTTTGTGCCTTTGTGTTAACCCCCTCATGCCTTACAATCAAAACTTTGTGCCTTTCCATGAAAAAACGAACCTCCTACCTCCTGATTTTCCTCGCCCTCGGCCTGGCGTCCTGTGGTTCCAAAAAGAACAATCCATCAGATTCTTTCGACCGGCAGGCTATGCTGACACATTTTGCAGATGAAATGATTGTACCGGCGTACAGCGCCCTGGATTTCAGCCTGTCAAGCCTGGAAATAGCCGCCAATAACCTCACCAACAATCCGGAAGAAGCCTGGCTGATGCAAGCCCGCGAAACCTGGAAGGCCAGTTATCTGGAATGGATGCGGGTGGTGGCCTTTAATTTTGGTCCGGCTGGCGAAGAAGGCATCCGCAAGGGCCTGGTGGAAGAAATTGGCACATTTCCGGCCAGCGAAAGCAAGATTGACAGCGCGTTGATAAAAGGCGTTTGGAACCTCAGCGATTTCAACCGCGATGCACGCGGGTTTCTGGCGGTGGAATACCTTATTTTCGGCAAAAACCA
>JAEUUS010000582.1 GCA_016787545.1 Saprospiraceae bacterium | reverse complement strand
TACTTTTTGAAGAAGCGTGTGAAATAAGCATTGTCCTCAAAGTTCAGGATTTCAGCTATTTGACCAATCATCAGGTCGGAGTTAACCAGTAAACGCTTGGCTTCCAGCAGAATACGATCACGAATGAGCTCGCCGGCGCTTTTTCCCATCACCGTATTGGAAAGCGCATTGAGGTGATTAGGGGTAACAAACATGAGTTCTGCATATTCTTTAGGCAGGCGTTTCTCCCGAAAATGTTGCTCAATCAGAATTTCAAACTGTCGCATTAGCACCAGATTATGCTTGGAGATACCATCGTTGAATGGCTGTGGTACTACGCGCGATAAACGCACCAAAATGATGCTCAACATGCCGCGCAGGATGTCCATTTTAAAATCAGCCTCCTTCTTATCGAACTCTTCCAGCATCTGGGCGAAAGTGGCCTCTACCTCGCCGCAACAACTCATATCCAGCGTGTTCACCGAACTGCCACTGATGTTGCTGAACAGCGGAAAATCACGCACAAAATGCGGATTATGGCAAAAAGACGTAAAAAAAGACTCGTTGAAATTTACCAGATACCCATCCGTATCCTGATCAAAATCCCAGGTATGAATTTGTCCGGGCGCCATGTAGTAAACCTGGTGCGGGGCTACTTCAAATTGCTGAAAATCAATAGAATGCCTTCCCCCTCCCCTGGTAAACAACACTATTTGATAAAAATCGTGCCGATGCGGGAACTGAATGTCGCGATGATCGTCAATAAATTGTCGCAACCTGGTCACTACAATCTCCGTCATACACCTATCGGCGCCGAGGAGGTTACAAATGCTGTATGTGGGCATTTTTTGGGCCATAACGCAATATCAGGGCTTTTGCAACAATAACCGTATTACTTCTGCGACGCCGGAATGACCCGGGCCTTCCGCCAATTCCACACTTGCGTATGTGGCATGTATTACCTGCAAACCGGCAAAATCTTCGCGCATCATATCCAGGGTGTATAACATATCCAGACTTTTAGGTCCGCCAGAGTTTCTTTTCAATTGTTCCGGCTGAAAGGCTTCCAAGATCAGTCGCCCGCCCGGGCGCAATGCCTGCGCGAGACGCTGGTGTGTATCGGCACGGAGATCTGGCGGAAAATGCGCATAAAACAACCCGACTGCATCCCAGGGACCATTTTCTTCAATGGGATATTGCCGGATATCTGCCAGGTCGTATTGAATGAATACCTCTGCCTGCCCGGCCAGTTTGAAAGCTTTTTCCTGCCCCTTTTCACTCAGGTCCAGCGCAAAAACCTCCCATCCAAGTCGGGCGGCATATACCGCATTCCGACCTTCGCCTTCTGCCGGTAGCAGAATTTTACCGGCGGGTAAAGCCGTAAGCTGCTCCCTAAACCAGGCGTTAGGCTCAGTGCCGTATACAAAGTCTTCCTGAGCGTATCGTTCGTTCCAAAATTGTTGCGTTGGATTCATGCAGGTTTGAGCAGGGTGAATAATTTCAAGACAATCAGCCGCAGCAACAACAGCCAGGGCAATCCGTGCCACACGAGGTCAAACCAGTCGAGCAGTTGCATTCCAATAGCGCCTCCGGCTACCCAGCGAATCTTTCCGAACAGGTGTGGCTCCGGCACAAAGGGCGCCAAACCCAGTATCAGGGTAGCCACTATCACAAATTTCCAGTCGTTCCAGGGTTTCATTTGCGTTGGAAGGGTTTAAACATTTGACTGAAAAATCCGTGTGGGTAGGTGTCTACTTCGTCAAATCCAAGTTTGATATCCCTGCCATCGCTTGGTATCCAGGCCGTACCAAACAGGTAATCCCAAAGGGAAAGACTGATGCCGTAATTGATGCCATAACTCCCTTTGGGCAAGTCTTTAGCGTGGTGCCAAATATGCATTTGTGGATTATTGAGCAGGTATTTCAGCGGACCCAACGGCAAATAAATATTGGCATGATTGAGGTGCCCGATCACGATGGTGAATAGGTGAACCAACAAAAAATCCTGTATACCAAATCCAATCATGGCTAAGGGGATGTATTCAATGCTGCGGTACACAATGGTTTCGCCAAAATGATAACGCAGGTGAGCCGCATAGCCCATTTCCCGAACAGAATGGTGTACTTTATGCACTTCCCAGAGGAAAGGTACCCGGTGTAATAACCGGTGAACATTCCATTGAATGAAATCCCGTGCCAGGAAGAGAATCAGCAGTTGCGTCCAGTGTGGCAACTGCGCCACATTGATGGCAACGAGGTTGCGTATCCCGAAAGTGCCCGCTAAAAAATCGTTGAATGCCTGTACCACTACGCTGGATAGCGCATTGTATCCTACCAGGCCAAACAAGAAGAAGTTGAAAAACATGTAAAAGGTATCCAGCCAAAAATCCTCACGGATTTTTGGCTGGTTTTTGCGCCAGGGGAACAGCAATTCCAGCACATACACAGCCGCCGATATACCAATCAGCCAGTAAAAATAGTTACCCCAATGAGGGTTAAGAACTTCATTTGCCAGATAACTGGCGTAGCCGGTCAGGCTGTCGAGAAATGTTTGCCAATAAGTCATGATAGATAATGTGCTGTAATGGTTCTGCCAGGCAAGCTCATCAACCCTTCGGGTCAGGCTCGGGCATGGGTTCGTATTTTGCCTTTCGTTTGCCTTTTACCCTTCTTACCAGGACCACAGCTAAATAGATAGCCAATGCCCATCCGCCAATTAATACCACCAGGCCTATCGCCTCTGCCCCGGAGCAGGCAATACTGCAAGCTAAAAACGTGATCACCGCCATCAGCAATAAGGTGAGCAAAAAGATGCCGAAAAATTTCAATCCATCGCTGGCGCCATTCTCCTTCTGGGCTTTCACATAGGCTTTAAAGCGCTGTTTCACTTTTTTACGGAAGTCCTTTTTATACCATTTGGCTTCTTCCGTCTTTTCCCATTTAATGGCTACAGGTGTGGCTGATGGCGCAAC
>JAEUUS010000580.1 GCA_016787545.1 Saprospiraceae bacterium | reverse complement strand
CCCATCTCCCATGACACTCCACGTAAGGAATTTGTGGTGCCTGAATCCGGAGCGTCCGGCATACATGTTGATGACGATGGTGGCTTTAAATTCGAATACCGGCAAATTCCGGAAAACGGCAACCCAGAATTACCTGTCCTGTTGATCGTAGAAGACAATGCCGAACTCCGCCATTATTTGCAAAGTGTTGTCTCCGGGCAATATAATGTACAATTCGCACGTAACGGCCAGGAAGGAATTGAGCGTGCCCTTGAAATAGTACCTGATGTTATCGTCAGCGATGTCATGATGCCGGTTAAGGATGGTTTTGAGCTTTGCAAAACGCTGAAGAACGATTTTCGAACCAATCATATCCCCATTATTCTGCTTACAGCCCGTGCTGATGCGGAATCCAAACTCTTGGGATTTGAGCGGGGTGCAGATGCCTATATGCCTAAACCTTTTCAACCCAAAGAATTGTTGTTGCGTTTGCGCAAACTCATAGAATTGCGGGAAAAACTCAAAATCAAATACAGCCTGAATGGAAATTTTGGGGAGAAAACAGCATTGCCGGATGGTGCGGGGCTTGATGAAATCTTTATGAGAGATCTGCTACAACAAATGGAAAAGAACTATACCGATGAAGGCTTTGGTATTGAGGCGCTATGCACAACGTTGGATATCAGTCGTGTACAACTACATCGCAAACTCGTTGCCCTCACTGGGTTGTCCGCATCCCATTTCATGAATCGATTCAGGCTTGATAAAGCCACTGAAATGCTGCGTTCCACCCGAAAAACAATCAGCGAAATCGCCTTTGGAGTGGGGTTCCACGATGCAAACTATTTTACCAAAGTATTTACCAAAACCTATGATATATCGCCAAGCGAGTGGCGACAGCAAGGTGAGGTACCAAAGAAACAATAGTCCATATTTTGATATAAAAACACTAATAAATCGCTCGTTAAGGCAGTATCTGGAACAATAGTACAGCAAAGGAAAAAGAGTCCCCCTGCACATTTGCAGTATCAGTCTATCCAATTTCAACTTTTAACTCTTTATACCATGCGTACACTTTTTTTGATTTCGATAGCCATTGTGCTTTTTACTGCCGGATGCAAAAAAGAAGATGAATGGCAAACGGTGAGCATCACCGGGAACTACACGAACACCCCCGATCCGGAAGGTGGTTTTTTCACCCTCAATTTGCCGGACGGAACTACGTTCCAATCTCCTAAAAAATACTTCGTCAGCGGCTCGGACAATGTAGTCGGCACGATTGACGCAGCCAAGAGCACGTTGACGGTAGAGTCTATCACTCCCAGCACCAGGTTTTTGGGATTCGATCTGGCATATCACATTGTAATGTACAATTCCGATGGCGATCAGGTCCATTTCAATGGAACGGCACAGAGTTATGCTGATTTTACGGGTATTGGTTGGGTCCATTACACCGATGGGACAGGGAAATACGAGGGCATAAGTGGCTGGGAAGATTTTACCCTTACCACTAATCCGTTAACAGGTGTGCATACCATTGTTGCAACCGGTGAAGCTACCTACCTGAAATAAAGAAAAAACGGAATATAGACACAGGCAGCCGTGGTTGATGTATCATGTTTGACAGGTCAGTTGCCCACGCATTTATTAACTTACCCATTCAGCCTTTTGAATGGAGTTGTAAAACCTTAGCCATTTAACATCCAAATTCATGAAAAAACTTGCTCTTTTCGCAATTTTAAGCCTTTTGCTTTCCCTTACTACAGTTGCTCAGGTTGAAAACCAAATTCCTCAAAATATTCAGATAAAGTTACAAGGCTTGTTGTTTGGAGAAATCGCCAAAGAACCCGCCGTTTACCTGAATGGTGCAGAGGTTCAAACCGGCACATCAGGCGAAATTGGTGTGATTGCCGAAGTGAATGATCCGGCGGTTTTTGCCGAGATAGAACAATTAGGCGGACGTGTAAATACACGGCAAGGCAACCTTGCCACCGTACGAATCCCCAAAAAATCATTGCTTTCCATAGCCGGGTTGCCGGGAGTGTTGGTACTCGAATATAGTAAAGTATTTTCTCAAAATAACATTGCCCAACAACATTCACATGCAGACCTTGTACATCAAGGGTTGCAACCTTTGCCGCAAGGATACACCGGGCAGGGAGTCGTGGTTGGTGTTTTGGATGATGGCCTGGATTTCAATCATCCGGATTTTCGCGACCCATTGGATCCATCCAAATCACGCATATTAGCCGTTTGGGATCTGAAGTCAAACCAGGGAACTCCTCCGGCAGGATTCAGTTATGGTTCCTTTTGGACGCGATCACAAATAGAGGCCGAGTTGGGCGACAACCCGCCGGGAGTTATTGACTTGTTGGACAATACTTTATCCGGACACGGGACCCATGTAACTGGCATAGCCGCAGGCAATGATGGTATGGCTCCCGGAGCAGACATCATTTTTGTGAACGATGATGGTTCCGATGCCGGATATGTAGATGGGATCAAGTTCATTCGTGATTATGCCAAAAATGCTGGCAAACCATGTGTGCTTAACATCAGTTCCGGCACACAGTTGAATGATCATACCGGTACTGATTATTATGCTCAAATGGCCAACAATTTATTGAACGGCACAGAGCAATTTGCCATCGTGGCAAGTGCCGGAAATGAAGGTTCCATGCTTAGCCACTGGGGCGGCCCCTACATGCACAAGGATACGGCCATGATGTTTACGGGAGTGCCGGTTGGTATGTTCATATACTTCCGGGTTCCAAAAATCTATGCAGACAGTTTGTATTTTGCAGTAGGTACGGACAGTGCTTATTTTGACATTGCTCAGCAAAAATTTACAGGAACCGCCCATTTTTCTGATGCAACACCATGGAAAAAAATCTCTTCCATGACCACCAATCAGATCCTTTGGCTTCATCGGGCAAGTGGTGATACGGCAGCGGCAGTGCAATATTATCCTATTTTTAGTAGCGGGATAAATCATTTCGGTTTTTATATCGTCATTGGAGACGATGCACCGGGCACCAAATGGACTGAACATCCCGAAGGCCTGGATCTGTTCCGATTAATGTTTCGTGGTACAGGTAGTTTTCAGGCCTGGATGCAATCCGGGTATTTTCTTTCTTTTGTTGAAACCAATCCGCAGCATCTGGGCTTGCCCATTGAGCATTATGTTCCTGCCGATAACGACTTTGGAATCCTTTCACCGGCAAGTGCTAAAAATGTCATCGCGGTTGGAGCCTACGTCAATCGACCGGACTGGACAGATGTAACCGGACAACATCACTTCTTTATTTCAGATCAGGCAGTTGGCGAACTGGCAGACTTTTCCAGTCACGGTCCAACCTATGACGGACGGATCAAACCCGAAATTACGGCGCCGGGCAAACATGTGATTTCGAGTTATCCCATTCATTATCAGGATTTGGGTGTACCAGTGGAAATTGAATACCTGAGTCAGGGCAATCCGCTTTGGTTGACTACTGATACGATACCGGTTCAGGCTTGCATTTCCGGCACGAGCATGGCTGCGCCGGTGGTAGCAGGCTGCGTCGCACTGTTGCTGGAGGCAAAGCCAGACCTTAATTACAATGAAATCCGCGACCTGCTGACCTCTACCGCACTGACCGATGCATTCACAGATGCTTCCGGACCATTGCCTAATGGTCAGTTTGGCTATGGGAAGGTAGATGTTTTCGCAGCAGTCCTGGCTGCGCTTGGGCTTTCTGAAACAGAAGACATTTCAACGGATCATTCCTTTACGGTATTCCCCAATCCGGCCAGGGAACTGTTTTTCGTCAAGTGGAACAATGACGAAACAAGGCTCGATGCCCGCCTCCGCTTGCTGGATACTCACGGGAAAGTAATTTTGGAAAAAAGGTGGATTTCCGGTATTGAAACCGTAAGCACTGAGGGAATGCCGGATGGGGTTTACTTTCTGGAAGTGATGGATGAAGGGCGGAAGATGGTGAATAAAATATTGATCATGAGGTAGTTTCATTGCCTTCTTTTGATGCAAAAAAAAAGCGGCAGCCCGGAAAATTTCCTGACTGCCGCAATTTTGGTTTTTAGTTTCTTATTTTTTCAACATGGCCTTGATGGCTTGAACATCGTTTTTCAGGCTGGCCAGCTCTGCTTTCAGGTCCTCAATTTCCTTGGCCTGATCCGTTATAATCTGCTGTTGTTCCTGAATGGCTTTCACCGTTACCGGAATGATTTCCGTATAAGCTACACCTAAGCGGGTGGTTGGGCGCCAGGAATCCTGCTTGGTTGCAGCATCGTTCACGAGTTCTTCTGTACGTACTACTTCTTTCAGTACCGGCTGAAGTTCTTGTGCAATAAAGCCCAGGCGACGTTCGCGATCCATACCCTCCTGATTCCAAAGGAATGATACCGGGTTCAGTTTCATCAGGTCATTCAGGCCATAGTTAATAGGCTGGATGTCTTTTTTCAGGCGGCGGTCGGAGGTGTTGATGGTGCCGTCAACCGCCCAAACATCTTTCCAGCGGTAGGTGGAAGAACCCAGGCTGCGCAGGTTATCAACGGACGGACGGATGTTAGAGTTAGTAGCAATCTGGAAAGAACCGCCATCGCTAAAGCTTTCCACGCTGCCGAAATACACACCGTCGTCAAACTTTGCCTTTCCGGCCACGCGCAGTTTGTAATCATCATTGGTTGGCGTAAATCCGATGCCTACGGTGCCTGCCTGGTTGCTGCTTTGGAGCAAAAGGTGGTGGCCAGATCCGGTGTACACCTGCATGTTATCACCCACGCCTTTGATGGTGAGATCTGAATCAGCTCCGTTCAGGGTGATGTATTTAGTACCATTACCCGTCCGGATATCTCCAATAACATCCAATACTGCATTGATCGTACCCGTTTGGCCAACGCCCAAGCCGGTATTAAAACGGCCATTGTTGCCAAAGATATTATGCCAGCGGGTATCATTGGTGCCCAGGTTGAAGGTATTGTGCTGGGTTGGACGGAAGTCAGAATTGCAGGCAATTTGGTTGGAGCCGCCATCTGTAAGTGCTTCCACAGATCCGAAATAAACACCGTTGTCAAATTTGGCTTTGCCAGCTACGTGCAGTTTGAATCCCGCAATCGGAGTAGCCGTGCCGATGTTCACGCTTTTATCGCCATCGTCATCAATAACCAGGGTATTGTCGCCGGTGGTTCCATTGGCTTCAAAAGCTACTTTACCGTCGGTGCGCAGGGCGATATTGAAGCGTTCGTTACCATTTCCGAGTACAGTTTTACCTCCCTGGATGTGCAGGTCGCCCTCAGGGGTGGTGGTATTAATCCCGATTTTGTTGGTGGAGCTCTGGTACATCACGGAGTTGCCAATGGTAGAAACACCTGTAAATTTGGGAATGTAGTTGGTTGTACCTTCGGGATCGCCACCATTGCCGGTTTTGGAATCGATGACTACGGAGTTTGCGCCGGTTTTTTCTGCATACAGGGCATAAGGAACAGAGAGAAGTTGTGTAGCCGGGAATTTTTCGGTTTCATCAAAAATGCCGTCGCTGTTCAGGTCTACTGCTACACCCAGGTAGTAGCTGTTTTGGCCCCAATCCAGGGCATCGAACTGGTGTGCATAGCCATTGGATGCTGCGCCGCCGCCAATTTGTGCATTGATTACGCCGTTAGCGCCAACGGTGAGTACTTGTTCTTCAGCATAGGCTACGTTGTTGACACCGTCTTTACTGAGCAGGAACTGAACGTTTACCTGAGTGTTGGCTGGGAGCAATTCGCCGGAAGCGCTGCGTGGAACAGCCTGATAATTGAATTTGCGCGGAGCGCCGGTTTGTGCAAAAGAGAAAGATGCAACGAAAAGAAGTGCGAAGAAAAGGAGTGCGTTTTTCATGATTTGAGTATTTGTTTTGTGGATGCCCAAAGGCAAGGTTTGGTGAAGGAATGGTTGAGTGAAAAGTGAGATTTAGTGCATCACCTGGATGCGGAATGTGTTGGCAGGAGTGCCGTTTGGAAGGTTGGTACGCAGCACGTATGTGCCGGGTGAAAGACTTGTTAGTTGCAATGTTTCAGATTGGTTTACGGCCGTAGTTGATACCACTACCCTGCCTTGCAAATCGTACAGGGTTGACAGCAACGGGGTTTCTGATTCGATGTAAAGGAGATCAGATACCGGATTGGGATAAACCTGAACCGTTACGTGGGTTTGAGTAGCCACTTGGGCAGAAAGCAGCGTGACGTTTTCCGCCTGATCCTGATGGAAGCCCTGTGCCAGGCTACATTCGGTGGCGAGTTCGTGGATGGCTGTTTCGCCGAGGGTAAACAGCATGGTAGCGCCGGAGGTAGCGGTAAGCAGCTGACCAGCAGAAGCGGTTACCTGACGGTCGATGGAGGTTTGAGCGTGTGCCGGAGTGAGGGTAGCAACCGTGCAAACCAGTGCGAAGAGGAGCGTTATGTTTTTCATGATCAGATAAATTTTGTGGTGATTGTTTTAGCGCTTTATGTTTGTTTGGATGCGCTTCTGATCATAAATTTGGTTAGGGGGAAAAAGGGAACACGGGGGAGGGGATTTTTTTTGAAAAAAATTTGGACTGGGAGAAAAAGCATTACGTTTGTTCACAAAACCGTTCCTTTTTGCGCTTTTTTCACCAATAATGCCTTTAAACTTTTTTCAAATCATCACAAATGAAATCATTGCAGGTACTTTTTTTTGTAGTTATAATACAAATAGCGAATGCCCAAATTACCGATACGGTGAGGGTCATTAAACAGATCGACAGTCTAAATCAGGAAGTTTTTAAACTAAGCTTCAAAAATAAAAATAAAGAGGCCTTGGAGTTAAGCCTAATGGTGGAAAGCCTAGCCACCAGTCAATTAGGCAAAGAATCAGTCGCCTACGCCCGGGCACGGTTTTATCACTCGGTGGTTTTGTCCAATTCAAATCAGCGACTTGAAGCTGAGCAGCTTTTGGTGGAAGTGAAAGATTTACAAGCACGAATTGTGGGGGAGGAACACCCTGATTTCGCTACAACAGTATACCAATTAGGTTGTAATTATTATTACAGAAGCAATTATCCGGAAGCTTTACGATACATGGAGCAATCCTATCATATCAGGTATAAGGTTTTGGGCAAAAATCACAGAGATTACGGAGAGTCTCTTTACTTTCTGGCCTTTTTACTTCGTAAAATGGGAGATGTGGAAAGCGCCGAACCACTTGTACATGAATACGTAGACTTTTGTAAGGTGTATTTTGGACCAACACATTTTAATTATGGGCGGAGTTTGGGTGATTTGGCACTTTTATTTAATGATAAAGCAGAATATCGAAATGCCGAGCTAACTTACCTTGATGCTATACGGGTGATGAGCCAAGCTGGTGCAGGAAACGAAGGGTCTTACGGCATGACTTTAAACTATCTGGGTAATGTTTACCGGACTACCGGACAATTTGAGAAAGCTGAGCCCATGTATTTGGAAGCTTTGGCTCACCAAAGAAAGGTTCGCGATCAGGCTCGAAAAATTGCGATAACGCTTGCCAATCTGGCATCTATTTATGATTTAATGGGCAATTTTAAGGAAGCAGAGAGATATGGCTTGGAGGCCGTTAAAATTTATGAGCAAAACATTGGAACAGAATCACCCAATTACCATATTGCCTTAAGCGCGCTTTCTCAGATATATTTACATCAGGAAGATTATTCAAAAGCGGAAGAATACGGCCTAAAAACGTTGGATATACAAGCCCGGCTTACAGGCAAGGAGCATTCTGATTATGCATTGAGTTTATTGAGACTTGGATCGGTTTATGAAAAACAAGGCAAATTGGAACTGGCTATGAATGCCGCGCTTGAGTGCAACCATATCCATGAAAACAACAAGACTCAGGAACATACCTTCTTTGGCACTGTACAGCTTTTTTTGGCTACACTATATGATTTACAAGGTCAATTAGATTTGGCAGAATCAGCCGCAAGAAATGCACAACAATATTACCAAAATTCCATAGGTAAAGACAATACCTATTACATCAGCGCCATTCGAAAGCTTGCGAAAATCTATTGGAGCAAAGGAGATTTGAAGTCAGCCTTTGATTTAATGGAAGAATCCAGCCTGCTTGACCGAATGCAATTACAAAAAGCCACCGGACACCTCTCTGAACGAGAATTGACCGGATATACTGAAAAGTTTTTGGAGGGACTTCATAGCGAATTATCCTTTGCCTTAATTCAAAAGAATTTTGTTGGCACTTGTTATAATGATATTCTTTTCCAAAAAGGTTTTCTGCTGAATAACCTTTCAAGACTGAACAATCTGATTGAACGAAGCGAAGAATCTGCTTCCAAGTTCGCCTCTTTAAAGGCCTTGCGTCATCGCCTGGCAGCAGCTTACACTAAGCCTTTGACAGACAGAGATACCCTCCAAATATTGACATTAGAGGGGAAAGCCAATGTATTGGAGAAGGAAATTATTAGGGAGAAGATTGGTTATGCAGAAGCAACCAGTCAAGTTACCTGGACTGAAGTAAAACAAAGATTACAGGTGCATGAAGCCGCCCTTGAATTCGTCCAATTCCGATTCTTTAATCCAAATCCAACCGACAGCATCCTTTACGCTGCCTTGATTCTTCTGAAAAACGCCCCTCACCCCCTTTTAATCCCCCTATTCGAAGAAAAACAACTTGCTCCCCTGATAAAAGGTGCAAGCGGAGGCAGTAACTTCTTGAAAATAAACGCTTTGTACGAACAGCCAGAACTCTATAACCTGATCTGGAAAGCGCTTGAACCTGCCCTGCAAGGAATCACAACCCTCTACACTTCTCCCTCCGGATTATTACACCGGATTAATTTGGCCGCTATTCGAAGCCCCAACGGCAAAACAGTTGGCGAAACCAAGCAGTTGGTTCTGATGGGCAGTACCCGGCAATTGGTTCAACCTGAGTCATCAACAGATCCTTATTCTGCCACAGCATATCTGGCAGGAGGAATACGTTACCATTCAGATTCCATTGCCATCGGGTATGCCCTCCGTGAAGCAGGCACACGTGGCATAAACAACACATACAGCCTGCCTTTCTACACAGATTCTGTCGAAGCCCGTGCCGGCGATCTTCGCTACCTGCCAGCTACCGCGTCTGAAGTGCAGGAAATCGGGCAAAGCCTGAAAAACGCCCGGTTTGAAGTGCGTACAGACACCGGTTTTTATGCCACAGAGGAGTCATTCCGGCAATTGGGAGCCTCTGAAGCCTCCCCTACCCTGCTACACCTGGCTACACACGGGTTTTTCTTTCCCGATCCGGTGAAAAGTAAAAACTCAAGCACTACAGGCTCTGTGTTTAAACGCTCTGACCACACCATGATCCGCTCCGGACTCATTTTGGCAGGCGCCCAAAATGCCTGGCAAGGAAAAAAAACACCTGCCAACCAGGAAGACGGCATCCTCACCGCTTACGAAATCAGCCAGATGAACCTGTCGAACACCCAATTGGTTGTACTTTCCGCCTGCGAAACCGGGCTAGGGGATATTGCAGGCAATGAAGGTGTGTATGGATTGCAGCGTGCCTTCAAAATTGCCGGCGCAAGGTATCTGATCATGTCGCTCTGGAAAGTAGACGACCAAAGTACCAAGGCATTTATGACCACCTTTTACCAGGAATGGCTGGATCAGAAACGCAGTATCCCGGATGCCTTCCGGCAAACCCAACAAAAAATGAGTAAAAAATATCCTAATCCTTACGATTGGGCCGGTTTCATCCTCATTGAATAACCATACAACCTTCTGAGCGTGCAGCAACCTGATTACATTCATCACATTCTTGCCGGAAACCGGGAAGGCCTTACCCAAATGTACCGGGCTATTTTTCCGGCTATCCGTTCTTTGGTACGCGATTACGGCAATGGCTCTGAAGACGACGCCAAAGACCTTTTTCAGGAAGCCACCATACTGGTCTATGAAAAAGCGCAACGACCTGATTTTCAGCTAACCAGTCAGTTCAGCACCTATTTTATAGGCATTTGCCGGAACCTGTGGATGAGCAAGCGACAAAAAAAATCGGCCTCAGAGGTTACCATTCCGGAGGAAGCCAAATATATACCCGACGGAAATCCGGAAATGGACTTGCTGCAGGCTGAACGCGGCAAGTTGTTTCACCAGGCACTCAGGCAATTGGGAGAAGACTGCCAGAAAGTAATGGAGTTGTTTTTTCAGAAATACTCCATGGAAGAAATTGCTCAAAAAATGGGATTTGGCAGCGCAGATTATGCCAAACGCCGCAAAGGACAATGCAAAGACCGCCTGGTGGATAACATCCTGAACACACCGGAATACCGTGAACTTCAAAATCTTTAATGCCATGCAACCGCTTGACGAACAGGAACTTATAGAAAAATATCTCTCGGGGGAACTACCCGGGGATCAGACCAGGGAACTGGAAGCCAGAATGGCGAAGGATCCTTCGTTACGCGCCCGTGTGGAATTGGAGCGTCAGCTCCAAGCCGAGTTTTCGGATCCCCGGAAACTGGCGCTCCGGGATATGATGGCAGATATTGTGCAGGAAACCCCCTCTGCGCCTAAGTCTGGTAATCGCTGGTGGATATTGATGATACTTGCTGGATTGCTGGTTATTGGCGCCTGGTATTTCTGGCCGAATGCTGAAACGCCTGCACACTCAGCGCCGCCGGTTGTAGCACCACCAACGACCGATACAACTCCGGTACAGCAAACAGCGCCGGTTAATCCTGAGCCCATTGCCAAAGCTGATGGCCAGAAATTCAAACCAAACCCGGTTTTTGAAACGCGTTTAGGTAACGGAGGCATCAGAAGTGGCGATGGCGGTGAGGTGAACTTTCAAGCACCCCGCCCGAACGCCGTGCTGCCCATGCAGAACAAATCGGTTGCCCTGTCTTTCAAAGGCCAGGTTTCGGCCGGAGACGACATACAAGGTACGCCATTATCCATCAAGGTTTACAACAACCAACCCGGCAGCAAAGCTGTGCTGGAATTGAAGCCCGGGGTGACTGCCAATCAGGATAAATGGAGCTTCAGCGCGGCACAAAGTGCAAAACTGGAACCTGGTGTATACTATTACACCCTGGAATGGACAGAAACGGAGGAGCTGATTTATGTGGGCAAGTTCAGGGTGGAGGAAAAATAATCAGGTTGCTCCTGAGCCAAAGACTGGCACAATACCTCATATCCTTTATCCAACTGCTCCCGACTCATTTCGGCAGTAACATTCATTCGTATACGCGCCTGTTTGCGCGAAACGGCCGGATAAACCACGCCCATAGCCAGCACGCCATTTTGGCCCATTTGAACAGTGGTATCCATTACCAAATGGTGATTGCCCAAAATGATGGGGAAAATGGCGGTTTGCGCGGCG
>JAEUUS010000546.1 GCA_016787545.1 Saprospiraceae bacterium | reverse complement strand
GTGGAAATACTGGTTGATGCGAAGAATGTTTTGCCATTCTTGGCTCAGGCCGTTCCACCAGGCTTGGTCTATGGGTTGTTCAGGCAATTCTTCCTGTTGAGGGAAGGAATTGTAAAGCCATTTTAGGCCAAGTAGAAGCAGAATGCCTGCGAGAATTTTGACGGTCATGCTAATGGTGTCTCAATGAGCATCAATGGGGCCGGAAAAATGTGTTTTTACAGGAAAACCTTTAAATTTTTTGGGAAGTTTTTTCACGGATGCTGAAGTGTCGCTGGTGGTGAGCACTAGGATACATGGTTTGCCTTTGTCGGTTTCACCCTGGGCTACACCAATTACGCCGTCCCATTCCATCCAGGTTTCGGAGGCTTCCTGCACGGCGGTTTCAAGTTTTTTCATGTGGTGGTTTGTTTGACCATGTTCCAGGTTACTGGTACAGGCAATGGAAAGAATAAGCACGAACCATGGTAAATTACGCATGACAAATATACGAAATTGCCAGAGAAGGTTCCCCCTCTCTGGCATTTGATCCACAAATAAAAGAAGTTTAAACACCCAAAAATTCAACCTGGAGCGAACCGAGTACGGCATTGATCGGGTTGAGAATGGTGACCTGGGATGATCCGGCAAACAACAACCCAATAGCATTGCGACGCATATCGAGTACCAAACTTCCTGAATCGCCACCGGCAGACATATTGGAAGTGATGATTTGATTTACAAAACGGGCCACACCTGCACCGCCGTAATTTACATTTACGGTAGCGCCGATTGCCAGCACTCTGCCGCGGGTGTATCCGGTAGTACGACCAGATTTTTGCACACGGGAGTTTACTTGAACGTTTGCAACACCCTGAATGTAACCAATGCTGTAGATTTCCGGGCTGCATTTGTCGAATTGAAGCACTTCAGCTATAGCACAGTCCACCACATTATTGCCGCCGCTGAAGTTAATCGGGATGAAACCTGCCAGGTTGGCAATGTGGTTTGCAGGCATAACGCCACCGTCAAAAGTTCCTGGCTGTACAATCGGGTCGCCAATACTGGCAGCATTGGAGTTGGCCAGCACGTGGTTGTTGCTGAGGATGAAATAACGACCTGGAACCATATCACCACGACGGATGACCGTGGTGGCAATGGTACCTGCCGTAACACGTGTGTGGCCAACGCTGCATCCGCCCATGGCCGGACGCATCAGTTCGTTGTTGCGCATGTCGGTTTGAGCAAAAATGTGCCCAACTTCAACCACATCAGTTTTGAATTTGCCCAATGTGGCAGGAATCAGATCGGATTTGCCCAGATCCTCCTTGTCGATTTTCTGGTCAACCAGCACCAGCAGGCTGGGCGTTCCGGTGTCGATCCCGTTGGTCTGTTTGTTGCCTAATGCAACGCCAACCACATTAGGCATGGAAAGCAATGCATCTTGTTCTTTGGCTTGAAGTTCGGAGAGGCTTTTGAAGTCGCCTTCTAAGAGGTAATTTTTCATGGGGTGCATGAATTTAAAGGTTAACAATCAGTTTGAGGAGCGCCTTATTGCAATCAGGCAAGGCACAGCCAGGCTTTGCCCGATACAGGCAAGAGCATGGGGAATTAATCACGAAACGAGGTGTAAAATTGGTTTGTCAGGGCCTCGTTTAACTTATTTCACTGCAAGATGCAGTAATAATCTGATCCTGTTTTTATAGATTTATGCATTGGAAGCGGGTATTTATTATTTAGTTACCGCCATTTATCTATCCATTTTTTAAGGTGGTTAAGGCATCAATGACCCGCTGCCAATTGGCGCGCGAAACAGGTATATGCTCCTGCGTTTTTAATACCAGATAACCATCGCGGTGGATCTTCTCTACCCAATTTAGTTGACACAGATATGACTGGTGAACGCGCATAAAGGAGGGGTGAACAATTCTGCTGCTGATCTCCTTTAAAGGCTTGGCAATCAGTACCATTTTGTCCTGAGCGTAGTGTATTTCTGCGTATGGACCATCCGCTTTGACGTATCGGATTTCATCCAGGGGAATAAAAACAATCCCATCGGCAACAGATAGACGTAAATTGCCTGATTCTTTGGCCGAAAGAGGCGAAGGATCGGCGGTTTGAACTGTCATCAAACGGTTGAGGTTCTTCAGCAACAATTGAACTGCCTCCTTGTCGCCTGTAGAGGAAGTATGGAGGCTATTTAATTCATATTGGAAACCGGAATTTTGTTCCTGATCATCAGGCAATAGCAAAAATTGGAGTTTCATGGGGATAAGTGGGTAATATTAATACAATTATCATATTTACTTTTAACTTGTATTAATGATCATTGGCCCACGCATGTGAACTATCTCCGACAAAAAAAAGCTGTTCTATTTCTGAATAGTCAATTTCCCTGTCCAAAAACTTGAATAATCCGCTTTCAGGGTAATCACATACACTCCGTTGGTTAAACCGGTCAAATCAAGATATCCACAGGAGGAGAAGATTTTTTGCCATAAGACGCGCTTCCCAAGCATGTCGTACACCTCAAGGCGGGCATTGTAGGCTTGAGGGCTCAGCTCGTAGTAAAGCTGATCGCTGGCTGGATTGGGATACACATGTGCCCAATCTTCCTCGTTTAGCGCTGAAACAGCTGTTGTCCAGTCTAATTTAGTAATAAAGGAATCGTCTAAGCCTGAATTGCTTAATGTGGTTGCGCCAAAAATCAATTGCGGGCTGGCAAAACAGCCTGCCATATAGATACTGCCGGTTTTATCTACATGAATGTCGTTTGCCTGGTCACGTTTCGTTCCTGACAGGTTTTTGGCCCAAAGCACGTTGCCCGACGGGTCGTATTTGGCTAAAAAGGCATCTTCAGCGCCTGCATTGATTAACGAGGAGGAGCCGATAGACAATGACGGACTTTTATAATAGCCAGCTATCACTATATTGCCGGACGGATCGAGGGAGAGCGAACTGGCAAATTCGTCTAAATTGCTCCCTGCGCTTTTGGCCCAGAGTACATTGCCTTGTGCATTGTATTTGACCAGGAATAGATCGTCTTCGCCGGCAAGAGTG
>JAEUUS010000515.1 GCA_016787545.1 Saprospiraceae bacterium | reverse complement strand
CGCTCAGGAACGGTCATAAGCGTGAAAACAAGCTGTGTATGCGTATTGTTCGGATCTTCCACCAGAAGAAAATCTGGGGTAACTGCGCGGTTAGTACCACTTGGCAACGGCATCACCAGATTGTTTACCAGGAAAGGAGGTTGTATGTCAACGGATTGGCAGAATTGCAGCGCAAAAGCACTCAGGTTACCGCCGGCTGTTGAAACCTTGTCGCGCACACGCAGGGTCCACACGCCAGCAGAGTTTTGTCCAAGCAATGGCGACAGCGGACTTTGTGGTCTGTTGATCGAACCGTTGTTGGGTGGCGGGCAGGCAAAAGCGGAAGGCGCTGCATCCGATAGGCCAAAATTAAATCCACCATTGAAATTGCCACAGCGGTCTTTCCAAAGCAGGATTTCGGTGCCTTGCGGACTAATCAAATGCGCTTCAAGGTCTTTGAAATACTCATGATAACCATTGATCTGGCTCACGACAATATCGCTGATCTGGCCACCAAAAACCACATTGATCTTGGATTCAATCACCGGAGTGCCATTTGCCGGAATTTGTTTGGGAAGGTCATTTGCCTGAAAACTGAGACAGTTTTCGGCAAATGTGGAAAAGAAATACGGTTCGCTCCATTCATGAATACCACATTCGTTGCGCGGGCGCACGCGCCAGAAATAGGCCTTGCCTTTTTCCAGCAGGAATGTGATTTTCATGGAGTCAATAGAGGTGTTATTTGCCGATGCCAATATGGTGGTAAATGCCGGGCTGTCGGAAAATTGCACATCATAGGTGTCGGCGTCTAAACCCTTGCTCCAGCGAAGGGTCTGCGACAGCAGTTGTTCCGTGAGTCCATTGGCTGGTGCAACCAACCCAAAACCTGCAAAATCATTCCGGCGGAGGAATAAACTTACCGGTCGTAACATAGTATCCGTACCAGAGATTGCACGAATGGTAAAGGAAAAATTGCCTTCCACGGCTACGCCTGATAAATCTACGCTTAAGGTAGCCGCTTCTCCAGGGTTGATGTTGGTAGCGCTGAATGTGTACGTTCCTCCCGGCGGCACACTGCCTACCAGGTCAAGGGCTACGGGCGTGGTATAACCTTGCACCGTTGCGGTATTAACGGTTGTTTCAAAACCGTCAGGCAAACAAACGGTAGCAGCATCGGTAGACAACCCAAGCGTCAGGGAAGGTTGAACCGGATTCTGGATTTTGAAATTGGCATTTGACAAATCGAAGAACACATTATCTGCAGCCTCAATGCGCACGCGGGCGGTGGACGTGAGGATATTCGGCACTAATACATAATGAGTGCCATCGTTTTCTGAGTCAGATACAAGTGTAATGGGATAGGTAAGTCCTCCATCGGTACTCAGAAGTATGTTGACTTTCTGGCAATTTACCGGAGCCGTATTGGTATTGGCAACATCCCAGCGCACCTCTGTGAGTTCGCCTACACGCCAGATGGTACTTGCAGAGTTTGGAGAAAGAACCAGAAACGGACCTGCAGATTCTACTGCTTTAAACGCCACATCCTGCCAGTGTACCCCTCCCCCACTTGGTTTATTGTCGCGCGCGGTTAAACGGAAAGTCAGGTCGCGGGAATAAAAAGGCAGTTGCTCTGAAAAATCCTCTGCATTGGCCAGGATCGTGCCTAATTGTGGGAAAATCCGGTTACTTACGTCCACTGCCGGGCGGCTGCGGAATATGGCGGCATTACCCTGTGGTTCGCCCAATGGCGCTTCCGGGCCGGCATCCATTTCTTCCCAGCAATACGTAAGCGCATCTCCATCAGGGTCTACCGCATTGCCCCGAAGTTCAAATGGTGTGGATATCGGGATGCTGAAGTTGTCAGAATACGGAAGGGTTACGGTAGGCGGATTGTTGGTGGTTTCGATATAGGAACCACATTGAGCAATGAAGTTGATAAAAAAGCCAATCTCTTCAATGCTTCCTCCATGGTAATACAAGTCGCCAATTGGGACAATATTATCCGAACCACACAAACCCGCGTAAGACATGATGGTGCTGCCACTTCCCGGTTCAAATGCGGTAAATCCAACCCGCTGATCGTTACCCGGTCCACAACGGTTCCAGGTATGACCTCCGCTAAACTGGTGACCAACCTCCTGACCAATCACAAACAGGAAAAAGTCGCCATAATCATTAAACCCCTGGCCGGCAGAGCAGCCTCGTGCTTTTCCGTCCAGGCAGGCATTACCGCCTGCTACACCACCTCCGCCACGAATGTACACGTGACCAATATCATGTGAATTAAAATTGGTGTATTGGTTCAATACGGAAGGGTTGATTGACATACAAGCATCGTTGGCCAGCACAGGATATGGATCATTATTAGGATCAGTAAAAATCACAAACTGCGTGGCATTGGTCAGCTGAATCCGCAAATCAATATCCCGCTCAAAAACGGCGCTTACCAAATTGGTATATTCGGTTACTGCAGCCAGGCCCAATGGTTTGGTGCCACCATGATCTTGTGTAAATTCACCTACAGCGGCTGCACAATAGCGAAATATCTTCAAGCGAACAGGTTCTACTTCCAAACCCCGGTCTGCAGAAGCTTGAGGCAGTCCTTTTTCTTTTGCATTAAACCAAACAGAACCATCCGGATTGTATCCGCTTTGCATTCCTGGCATGCGATCTTCCGGAATATCCATTCCATAGTATGCCAGGTACAGGTTGTTTTCGCCAGGAAAAACAGCCTTAATCATGGAAGCGCTCATGTCCGGATGCATCACCATGGCTTTGAGGCCACGGGGCGTGATACTAAAACGAACGGTACGCCGGGAATCCACCATAGAAATACCTGCATACGTACGGATTTCCGGAAATGCCGCAGCCAGCTCCGGATCGAGCATGGCTACCCGCCAAACAGCAAAGGTTTCTGATTTGCCGTTACCCATAGGCATGGATACCTGATATTGGCGCTGATCAGCTTCATGGGTGAATTCCCAGGGCGCATTTTCAAGCGCAACTTTCAATCCGGCTTCATTCAGTTCGAAAGCCTCAAATTGTTTGGGAAGGCGGATTTTACCTGAACCTTCGGCTTGTAACACAATATCCGAAGGAATTCTGGTGAAAAAGGCGCTGTTTTGTGCCTGAATGGCTGGGATGAGCAGCAAACAAAACAGAAAAGTGTACACGTTTTTAGCGTTCATAACAAAAATTTGGACGATGCGCAGTATGTTCTAAGGTGAAAAAATCGCCTGCGAAGATAGCAAGATTACGAAATAACGATTAAGAATGGAATTGCGTTTGCCATCAGTTGACAAATGATTGGCTCTTGCGCGATATCACACAATGCCTTAACTTTGCTAAAAACCGAAAAAATGGGACTCGTATATACCGAAATTGAACTCATAAATGGAGAGGATCTCACACTGATGCGCCGCAATCTGATTGGGGAGGAGGATGTGAAACATATGACCATCCGTGCCCTTGTGGATACCGGCTCTTATATGCTTTGCATCAATGAAGAAATTCAGGCTCAGTTACAATTTCCGATAGTGGAAAAGCGCAAGGCAGAAACTGCCGACGGGCGAATTTTAGAATTCGACGTGGCAAGTAATGTTGAGCTTCGTTTTAAAAATCGGGCAACCACCTGCCGTGCCATGATTTTGCCCGGTGACAGTGAGCCACTCCTGGGAGCTATACCATTGGAGGACATGGATGTACTGGTACACCCGCAACGGCAGGAGCTGATCGTGAATCCGGATCACCCATACTTTGCACAAATGAAATTAAAATAGCC
>JAEUUS010000444.1 GCA_016787545.1 Saprospiraceae bacterium | reverse complement strand
TTCCAGGGTTTGGGTGATGTTCCAGATGTAGCAACTGAAAGCCACAACCTCAAACTCAGCACACTGGCGCGCAATCTCGTCGCGGTCCTGATTGATGGTAAACTCCTTCCACGCCAATCCCGGCCAATCGCGGTTCAGCTCATACAGGAGCCGGATCGCCAGATTTGTATGAATGTATTTTGCGTTGAGTGTGGTGAGAAGTACCTTCATTGGGGGGGCAAAGATCAGGCAAAGAAATAAATTGCAAGAAGGAAGTTACATTAAGCACAGACTCCCCGCTAATCCCCGGGGCTTTAGCCCCAAACTGTTGGTAGCCCAAGGAGTAATTAGAATCCCCTGCCGCATCGCGGCAAAACACACCCCAGGGGTGTAATGGGAGCCACCAAGGTTTTAAAACCCGGCAGCGTGCACACTATGGCACAGTTACTTTTCTTTTTATAACACTATTATAAGCAAAAAATGTAATAGACTTCCGGCTAAAGGATTTTGCCGCGATGCGGCAGGGGACTCTTGGAACTCTCTTGGGCTACCAATATTTTGGGGCTAAAGCCCCGAAGATAGGCGTGGAATCTGTGCGTAATAGTCAGCGTTTGAAACCCTTCCGACGTTAAGCAAGAATTGAGGCCCGCTGGCTGTTTGGAATTTTGACATAAAACAGGATAAATTTGTCTGTGAATTTTTTTTTGCTCCTGAGCCCTGTTTTTTTCTTTGCCACACTTTTGTCTGGTCAAAATATCCCGGTTGATACAAATGCAACATTTGTAATAGCCAATGGCGGATTAAATCTCAGAAGCAAACCTGGGGTTGATTCGAAGAAAATTGCCAATATCCCCTTCGGCTCCTCGGTTAGATATTTGTCGGAAAAATCATTTAAACCCGATTCTCTTTACGTTCGGCATAGCCATAATAAAGAAAAGGAACTGATAGAAGGTAACTGGGTACAGGTGGAATACCAAAACATACGAGGGTATGTGCTCGATATTTACCTGGGCTACCCACCAGACAATAAAAACTTTTTCGCCGAAAATTTTACAGAAGAATTTGTTTTGCTGTTTCCCGGCTGCGGCTGTGCGTTCAATAATTTACATGATCCATCTGGCTGGAAATGGTTTGGTTACTTCGAGGATAGTCATGGAAATTACACCATTGAAGAAATTAACATTAGCTATTATCGAACAAGAACCATTACCTGCGAATTGATCATTTCCGCCTCGAAGAACGATCGCCTTTCTTTCATTATTGGCAACAAAAAAGGACGACTTTCCCGCAATTCAGTTGTACAGGGCAAAAGCATCAGGCTCTACCATTACAATCAGGCTAATCCAATAAACCAATCTGATCTGGAGCGTGCATCCGTTGAACTTATTGAGCTGGATGGCCTCAAGGAATGGAAGCCAGGTGAATTGTATTTAAAGCGTGACAACAAAAAGCAGCTCTTGAACAAGCCTGAGTACGATTATCCGAATGAAATTACTTTCATGGGCGACCTGGACGGAGATGAAAAGGATGATTACATCATTCATTTTGGCGATAAAGGCCGTGTAGT
>JAEUUS010000441.1 GCA_016787545.1 Saprospiraceae bacterium | reverse complement strand
GTATTGTGTGAATTCACCATCACCGTTACAGATATGCAAACACCAACAGCCGTTTGCCAGGATATTACGGTTTACCTGGACAACGATGGCAATGTGAGCATTGTAGCTGATGATGTAGACGGTGGATCTACCGACAATTGCGACGACTTGTCCTTGTCTATTAATGTAAGTGAGTTTGATTGTGACAATATTGGCGACAACTTAGTAACCCTGACTGTAGAGGATGGTAATGAAAACACCTCTATTTGTGTGTCAACGGTAACTGTTGTGGATAGTGTGGCTCCAACCTTCACATGCCCGGATAATATCACTGTGGATGGTTGTGATGACCTGGTTCCGGATGTGATTACCGGTATTACGGATGAAGCTGACAACTGCGGCGTAGCCAGTGTTGTGCAGGATCCTGTTGCTGGTCTGGACTTTGGTCAAACCAATGGCAATAGCGTAGATATTACGGTGACTGTTACAGATGTGAATGGTAACGTAAGTTCTTGTGTGGTACTGCTTATTATTGAAGACGATGATGAGCCAGACTTCCTGAACTGCCCAACTGCCATGATCATGATCGGTAACGACCCGGATCAGTGCAGCGGAAAAGTGAACTGGCAGCCTCCGGTTGCTGTAGATGATTGTTTGCCGCTTCCGATTTCTGCTCCAGGTATTCCATTGCCTGGCACAGTGGTACAAACCACAGGTCCGTTGCCGGGAACAGCAGTGGCTATTACTTGTCCTCCAACACCGTCTAACATTACCTACATCGCTACAGATGCAAACGGAAACACTTCCTCTT
The DNA here is from genome assembly GCA_016787545.1 of Saprospiraceae bacterium. Taxonomy (GTDB): domain Bacteria; phylum Bacteroidota; class Bacteroidia; order Chitinophagales; family Saprospiraceae; genus M3007. Next base: position 15,364 of record JAEUUS010000441.1, on the reverse strand, counting down.
GCACCTTCCAGGTTATGGTAGTGGATACAGAAGAGCCAGAGTTTGATGCAGATATCATCATGCCAAACGACACAACAGTAAATTGTCACCAGGTGCCAACCAACTGTGTGTACCACGGTCCGAATGTGTGCACGCCACTGACCAACAGTGATGTAAATGATAACTGCACCAGTCCTGCAGATCTGGATATTACATTTGAAGAAATAAGCACACAAAATCCAGATCCGGCAGTTTGTGGTCATTACGATTACGACCTGACACGTATTTGGACAGTGACTGACTGTGCTGGCAACCAATTGGTTCATACCCAGCAGATTGAAGTGCAGGATACGACCAAGCCAGTTGCGGTTTGTAAGAACATAACCGTTACCCTGGATGATTTTGGTAATGCTACCATTACACCACGGGACTTGGACGGCGGTTCTACAGATAACTGTGCAGAGAATCAGTATCTAACCTTTACTGCCAGCCAAACCTTATTTACCTGTGCAGACCTGCCTAATAGCCCGATTACTGTTATCTTAACTGTAACGGATCCTTGTGGCAACTTCTCGACCTGCACGGCTATTGTGACTGTTTTGGAAGGCAATGGCGATTGTACGCCAGAGTATGATATTGATGGTTCCGATCCATGTATTTGCCTGGACAATGCCACCACACTGGACAATGGTCAGTTTGGTGAGGTTATCCAAATTCATGGCCTGGCTGGCCAAACCTGGAGAGTATTCTCCAGCACCGGTCTATACCTGGCTACCAGCCCGGCCCCTCCGGCAGCACCAATTCCGGTTCCATCCAATGCATTGCTGACCAATGGTCAGGTGGACGGATATGACAATGACGGAGATACGGTTATTGATGAACTGGACGAACGTGTCTACTATACCTACACAGGTCGCCACGTGGATGGTCAGGGTTATTCCGCAATCATCCGTAGTAACCTGAACGATCAGGTTCAGTTAGAAAACAAGTGCTACTATCCAACACCATATTTCACCGACGAGTTGTATCTGGATGATCCGCTTTGTATCGGGACGCCTCCATTTACCATTAAAGTAGCTGAAGTAAACAATGCTGCCGGTGGAGTAGTACCCGGTTCCATTATGGTGAACGGTGTTGTTACAACGGTGTTTGATGCAGGCAATCTGGGACTTGGAGCGCATACTGTAATGGCAACATTCAATGCGGGTGCAGCGCAGCCGTTTACGAAAGTAAATGGTGTGGTGGTTGCAGGTAGTGAAGCTGCGGCGATTGCAGATCCTGGATGTAATCAGAAAATTACCAAGGTGGTAAACGTGGTGGAAACACCTGTTACGCTGATCTGTAATGATTTGGTTTATGTATCCATTGATGCAGATTGTGTAGAATCCATAGATGCTGACGATGTGCTGGAAGGCACTTACTTCTGTCTGGATGATTATCGGGTAGAGGTTGATAAAACGCTGCCTTATGGTAACGGTCCTTGGGTGCCAGCTGATTTCAACGCTTCTGATATTGGTAAAACATACCAATACCGCGTCATAAGAATCACCGGAGCAGCCAATATCTGCTGGGGTGAAATCAAAATTGAGGACAAATTAGCGCCAGCGCTCACCTGCCCGGTAGATGTTACCATTGCTTGCAGTGAATCAACTGAAATGCAACACACTGGTAATATACTCATTGCAGACTGCAGTAACACCATTACAGTTGTGGATGATGAATATACCGATTTTGGTCAGTGCAGCGACCCGCGTGGTCAATTGGTTCGTACCTGGATAGTAACAGATACATGGGGCAATCAAGCTGCTTGTGAACAAATTATCACGATCACCAAGTTTGATCTGGATGATGTTGTGTTCCCGAATGATGTGACCGTGGATTGTGAGGTAACCTATTTGAACCCGGATGGTATCGCATCCGTAAATACCGGCGAACCAAGTATTAATGGCGCTTCCATCATCGGAAGTACATGGTGCGGTGCGCAGGTAGGATTTAATGATACCTACTTCTATGGTTGCGGTGGAACATTCACTATTCTTCGGGAATGGGGTGTACTGAACAATTGTGAGCCATTGGGCCCTGGTAATCCGGTTACTTACACCCAACGTATCCTGGTGAACGATCTTGGCGGTCCAACTTTCAATTGTCCACCTGCAGTAACAGTTTCTACCAATCCATTTGAATGCTGCTCCAATACGGCACTGCCAAGTATGTTGGTGTCTGAAGGCTGCTCTGGCATTCTTGGATTGGAGGCTAAGGTTACCGGCATTGATCCGAACAACGGCAATATCATCACGTTCACAGTAGGTGGTCACCTGGAAGACTTCCCAGGCAACAACTACTGGAATCCGGATACACTGGCCGTGTTTAACTATACACAGTGCCTGCCGCTTGGTACTTATGACGTTCGCTATAAGGCGTCTGATGAATGTGGCAATACCTCTTATTGTAACTTCGCACTGACCATCGCGGATCTCATCCCACCAACCGTTTCCTGTGATCAGGTAACGCAGGTGGCACTCTCCAACGATGGTGTGGCAATTATCCCTGCCGCTAACCTCAACGATGGCACTGCCGACAACTGCTGCCTCGACTTCTTTGAAGTGCGGCGCATGGACGGCGGCTCTTGTACAGGTACCGACTTCGCACCGGAAGTACAATTCTGCTGCTCCGACATCGGCGACACGCTTATGGTGGTGTTCCGCGCCTGGGATTGTCACGGCAATTACAACGATTGCATGGTGTCTGTACTGGTTGAAGACAAGATCAAACCAGCTTGCCAGCCACCGGCTAACGTATCTGTTAACTGCGAAAACTTCGATCCAAGTCTGTGGAGCTATGGCATCCCGGATGTGCTCGATAACTGCTGCCTTGATACCAACAAGGTGTTCCTGGGTCAGATTGGTCTGACACACTCCGTGAACTACACGCTGTTCGACACGGTTTGTAACAAGGGCACGATCACACGCACCTTCCGTGCGTTCGACTGCTCGGGCAACTCCAGTCAGTGCACGCAGCGGGTATTCGTTACCTACCTGCAAGACTACTACGTGAAGTTCCCGAACGATGCCATCGTGACTACCTGCGACGGTACAGGCAACTTCGGCGAGCCGCTGTTCTTCGGTGAAGACTGCGAACTGTTGGGTGTGTCTCATACAGATGATATTTTCACCGTAGTACCAGATGCCTGCTTCAAGATTGAGCGGACCTGGCAGATCATCAACTGGTGTACGTTCAACCCGAACCTGCCGTTGATTGAGGTGCCAAATCCGAGTCCAAACCCAATCACGAATGCTTCTGCGAACCTGCCTGGCCCAACCGTATCTGCTTGCGGCACGATAGCGCCATGGGCTCCGACGGTGGTGAAAATCAACCCGACAGATCCGACAGCCACGAACTACTGCACGTTCTGGCAGGCCGATGCCAACGGCTACAAGTACAAACAGATCATCAAGGTTCAGGATGGTCAGGCGCCAACGGGTACCTACATCGTTCCAACTTGCGATAACCAGAACTGGTTTACACCAAACAACAACCAGCTTTGGAACGAGATGTACTGGTGGGATAATGGCATCCAGACACACGACCTGTGCGAGGAGCCAACCGACCTGAGCATTGTAGGCACAGATGCCTGTTCCGGCGCCAATGTGAATATCGAATACCTGTTGTTCCTGGATCTGGACAACGATGGCACGATGGAAACCGTGGTGAACTCCGTGAACACGGGATTAGCCGGTTTGGGTTGGAACAACGTGTTGTACAACAACCTGAACACACCAAACTTTGGTGGTGGTACACCACGCGCCTTCGATGAGCGTCCGGTTCCAACGAACCAGAAGTATGGCTTCTCCATCCAGGAAACGGTACAAGGCACGAACAAAACGGCAAGCGTACGCTGGAATACCCAGCAGCAGCAAAACACCTACGTGACTCCTGAGCTGCCACACGGCACGCACAAGATCAAGTGGTTTGTAACAGACGGCTGCGGTAACAACAGCGAATACGAATACACCTTCACGGTGAAGGATTGCAAAGCGCCAACAGTGGTTTGTATCAACGGCCTGAGTGTGAACATCATGCCAACCGGCATGATCCAATTGTGGGCGTCAGACTTCCTGCAATACACGGAAGACAACTGCACCCCGGCTGGTCAGATCAGGATTGGTATCCGCAAGTGCGGTACAGGCACCGGCTTCCCGGTTGATGCACAAGGCAACCCGATCACGAATGTGACCTTTGATTGCACCGAATTGGGTACGCAGTGTGTGGAACTGTGGGCCATGGATGCAGCCGGCAATGCCGACTACTGCGAGACGTATGTAATCGTACAGGACAACCTGGGAGGTTGCCCGAATGCAGACAAGCTCAATGTAGTGGGTGAGTTGAAGACAGAGATGACGGAAGGTGTGGAAGAAGCCATGGTACACATCAACGGTACCAGCACCTTCGCGCCACCGTACAGCTACTTCGATTTGTCTGATACGCTGGGTCTATACGCGGTAACGAACAGTGTTCCGCTGGCAGCTACGTTCACGATAGCTCCGGAGAAAGACGACAACCCGCTCAACGGTGTTACCACTTACGATTTGGTGTTGATGTCTAAACACATTCTGGGTCTGGAACCGCTGAACAGTCCGTACAAGATGATTGCAGCGGATGCAAACAAATCCGGCTCGATCACGACGTTCGACATTGTGGAATTGCGTAAACTGATCCTGGGTATCTACACCGAACTTCCGAACAACACCAGCTGGAGGTTTGTGGACAAAGCCTTTGTGTTCCCGAATGCGAACAATCCATTCCAGAGCCAGTTCCCTGAAACGATTTCTGTGGCAGATGCCATGGTGAGTCAGATAGGGGAGGACTTTGTGGGTGTGAAAGTGGGCGACGTGAACAGCACGGCAGTGGCCAACGCCAACATGCAGGCAGAAGACCGGACGAGTGGCACAGCGATCCTTGATATCGAGGACCGTGCGGTGGCTGCGGGTGAAGTGTTCGAAGTGACCTTCAAGGCTGCCGAGCAGTTGAAAGGCTTCCAGTTCACGATGCTGCAGGATGGTCTGAAAACGGTGGGCGTTAAAGAAGAAGACGGCATCACAGCCGGCAACTTCGGTACGATCTTCGAGGGCGCAACTACAGTATCTGTGGATGGTCCGCAGTCGTTCACGCTGCAAATGCGCGCTGAGAAATCCGGTAAACTGAGCGAGATGCTCGGTGTAAGCGGATCGATCACCCGTGCAGAAGCATACGGCAACGCTGGACGACTGAACGTAGCGTTCCGCTTCGACCACAAAACGGTGGCAGGTGTAGGCTTTGAATTGTATCAGAACCAACCCAACCCGTTTGTGAACAAGACGACGATCGGATTCTTCCTTCCGGAGGCGTCAGAGGCTACGCTGTCGATCTTTGACGAAGCCGGCCGTATGGTGTACCAGCAGAAAGGACAGTTCCCGAAAGGTGAGAACACCGTGGTGCTTGACCGCGCGCTGTTGAACACGGTAGGCGTATTGTACTATCAGTTGGAAACAGCCAAGGATATGGCATCCAGAAAGATGATTCAATCGAAGTAATTCGATGTAGGTGATATGGAGCCCTGCAGCTTGAGAAGGCTGCAGGGCTTTTTTTGTTCTTCAAATCTCTGATCTTTGTTTCCTAAACATGCTATAAACATGCGGTTACTGTATTGTCTTTTATTGGTTGCAGCCACTACACAGCTTTATGCCCAAAATCATCCTTGGACGTTTGGGGCACAATTACAGGCTAATTTCTCCTTTCTGACTTATCAGAATCCAACAAATCCGAACTATGAAACACGCGTTCGTGATCAATATTACCCGCGATTTGCGCCAGGAGGGATATTTACGACGGGGTATCGTTTGACAACCCGTGTTTCCTTACAAATCGGCCTGGGTGTATGGCTTTCCGGGGCCAGGATTAAGGAACAAGATTTAATTATAACCACACCTGATTTACCAGAAGGAATGCTCAAAGGCACTTTTGAAGGGAAATTACACTATCTTGATCTATTAGTCCCTGTTTCTATAAAAGCGAATCCCATATCAGGAAATCATCGTTTTTACCTCATTGCCGGCTTTTCTGGTTTGTATAACTTATCGCGTAAACAGACCATCATTTTTCATTTTTTGGATGGAACCAATGAAAAAGTTCAGGAAGAAATATCCGAACAATATCGTTCGATTCCCAAGTTGAACCTGCGCAGCGACCTCGGCTTTGGTTACACTTTTCCTATAGGCCAAAAAATGCAATGGTTCCTGGAACCCATGGTCGGTTATCAAGTATTCCCAATCATCAAAGAAGGAAATGCTAAATGGGGGCAGTATTTTTTGGGCATAAACCTTGGGATGACGCTGGAACGATGAACGATGAACGATGAACGATGGACGATGGACGATGAACGATGGACGATGGGACGAGGGTACGATGAACGACGGGATTAAGTGGGTATTTATAACAACGTGGGTTGTCATCCAGAGAATCGAGACCTACACAAGCCATGTTTCGTGGTTCTTCCTTTGCTCAAGTAAATTGTGGGTAGCCTGGCCTGTGTAGGTCCCGCTGTGCGGGATGACAACCCACGTTGTTATAAATGCCCACGCAATCCCATCGTCCATCGTCCATCGTTCCAACGTCCCATCGTCCATCGTTTACCCTCCTATCATTTTTAAAAAAAGCCGTAATTTTGCCGCTTCGCAAAACAAAATCAACTTTACAGTGGAATACAGACCCGGTGACATTGAGCCTAAATGGCGGAAGTGGTGGAAAGAAAACCATGTATATCAGGTTAAAAACCAAGGAGATAAGCCCAAGTATTACGTTCTTGACATGTTTCCGTATCCATCCGGAGCAGGCTTGCATGTAGGGCATCCGCTGGGCTATATCGCTTCGGATATTCTGTCGCGATTCAAACGACTCCAGGGATTTAATGTATTGCATCCTATGGGGTACGACTCCTTTGGGCTTCCTGCAGAGCAATATGCCATTCAAACCGGCCAGCATCCGGCTATTACCACCGAGCAAAATATTGCCCGTTACCGGGAACAACTCGAAAATATCGGGTTTTCGTTTGATTGGAGTCGTGAAGTACGCACATCAAATCCGGAATATTATAAATGGACACAGTGGATTTTTATCCAGTTGTTCAATCATTATTACGATCTGGAGGCAGATAAGGCCATGCCGATCAGTACCCTTACTGCACGTATTGCACAATCCGGTAATGCCACAGTGCGTGCTGTATGCGACGACGATACGCCGGTTATTTCTGCTGCCGAATGGAATGGCATGAGTGAGAAAGAGCAACAGCTGTTCCTGCTCAAATACCGCATCACTTTCCCCGGCGAAGAATTTGTAAACTGGTGTCCTGCGCTGGGTTCTGTGTTGTCAAACGACGAGGTTAAAGATGGTGTAAGTGAGCGCGGAGGTCACCCTGTGGAACGCAAACTCATGAAACAATGGGTCATGCGCATTACGGCTTATGCAGACCGGTTACTGGAGGGCTTGAATACCATTGATTGGTCGGATTCCATCAAGGAACAGCAGCGCAACTGGATTGGGAAATCTGTTGGCGCTTCAGTCAAGTTTTCAGTTGAAGGATTTGATAATCAATCCATTGAGGTGTTTACCACTCGGGTAGATACGATATACGGAGTGAGTTTAATGGTATTGGCGCCGGAGCTTGACCTGGTTAAAGTCCTTACTACAGATGCGCAACGAAATGCAGTGGAAGGATACATTAAGTGGTCGGCCGGACGCAGTGAAATTGAGCGTATGGCTGATAGTAAAAAAGCTACAGGAGTATTTACAGGCGCCTATGCTATCAATCCTGCCAATGGCGCACGGGTACCCATCTGGATTGCAGATTATGTATTGGCTGGCTACGGAACAGGCGCTGTTATGGCCGTGCCTTCTGGTGACCAGCGTGACTGGAATTTTGCACAGGAATTCAATCTGCCGGTTATACCTATCCTTGACAGCCAACAAGGGCTGGACACCGCCGCTGATCCAACCAAGGAAGGCCATTATATTAATTCCGGGCTCATCAACGGTATGACCTACGCCGAAGCCGTTCCAACGTTGATTCAATGGTTGGAAAAAGAAGGCATTGGCAGGGGCAAAACTCAGTACAAATTGCGCAACGCGGTATTCAGCAGGCAGCGTTACTGGGGTGAGCCTGTGCCGGCCCGCTGGGTGGATGATGTGCCTTATGTTTTGGAAGAAAAGGATTTGCCGCTGGTATTGCCTGCAGTAGATAAATATTTACCCACCGAATCCGGCGAGCCGCCTTTGGCGCGCGCGGTAGGCTGGGATTATGAGTTGTCGACCATGCCGGGCTGGGCAGGATCTTCCTGGTATTTTTACCGCTACATGGATCCCAAAAACGACCAGGCTTTCTGTTCCAGGGAAGCCATGGATTACTGGCAGCAGGTAGACTTTTATATTGGCGGATCAGAGCATGCGGTAGGCCACCTGTTGTACAGCCGTTTTTGGAACCATTTTTTGCATGATCTGGGTCTGGTGCCCAATCGTGAATTTGCCAAAAAATTGGTAAATCAGGGCATGATTCAGGGCCGTTCGAACTTTGTTTATCGGGCCAAGGAGCGCTTTTTTGAAGAATACCTGATGATCAAAGTACTCAAGCCGTGTTTGGACGAATTTGGTCCGATCATGATTGGCGGGGCGGAATTTGAGGAGGAAATTAAATATGATTTTGCTTTTGAAACCAATAATTTGGTGATTGAAGTAACTTCCAGTAAGCAGCTTGACAAGATTGAGCGTATCCGAACTGCGGCGCTGTCTGACGGTAAACGCCTCCTGGTATTGCATACGGAGTGGCTGACCCAACATATTAATGAACCAACAGTAGTTGCAGAAAAAATACGCCAGGCATTAGGAGGCAAGGAGGATTTTAGCGCCACAGAAGGGCCATTTCGGATTGAACATTTGTTTGTGTCGCATAGCCTGATGTATAAATATAGCCCGGATGCTGTAACCAAATTGCATGTGGATGTGAATATAGTGGATAACGATGTGCTGGATCTGGACAAGGCCCGCAAGTTGCCCATGTTTGCCAATGCAAATTTCAAGGTAGATGCTGAGGGTAAATACACCTGTTCCTGGGAGGTTGAAAAAATGTCGAAATCCAAGTTCAATGTGGTCAACCCGGACGATGTGGTAGCGGAATACGGTGCGGATTGTTTTCGGATGTTTGAAATGTTCCTGGGGCCTATTACAGATGCAAAACCCTGGAATACGAAAGGTATTACCGGTGTTAGCGGCTTTTTGCGCAAATTCTGGAGCATGTTTTTTGAAGGAGAACAGTTCAGCATATCAGATGCTGAACCTACCCGCGATGAATTAAGGGTGTTACACCACTGCATCAAAAAAGTGACCGACGATATTGAGCGGATGAGCATGAATACCTGCGTCAGTCATTTTATGATTGCTACCAACGATTTGCGGAGTTTAAAATGCAATAAGCGTGCGGTTCTGGAGCCTTTGGTCATTATGCTGACCCCTTTCGGACCGCATATGGCAGAGGAACTCTGGCATCAGTTGGGGCATACAGACTCCGTTTGTGATGCAGCCTGGCCGGCATTTGATGAAGCTCTGATCAAAACAGATACCAAGGAATATCCGATTCAGATCAATGGCAAGCTAAGAGCAACCATTGAACTACCAACCGACATCTCTGCCGCAGATGCCGAGGCGGCAGCATTGGCGCTGGATCAGGTACAAAAATGGCTTGAAGGCCAGGCGCCCAAAAAAGTGGTGTTTGTGCCAGGAAGGATGATCAATATTGTGATTTAGTGTTTGGGTGTTTTAGTGTTTTAGTGTTTTAGTTGGCGTTCGGTTGAGTATCTGAAATGGCTGACGCCTAATATAAAGAGTTTAGATAGTTAAACTGAGCCGGAAGGCTGAGCCCCCGTCAAACACCAAAACACCAAAACACCAAAACACCAAAACACCAGAACACCAGAACACTCAAATATGTACAAAAACAAAAAAGTTGTAGTGGTTTTGCCGGCTTACAATGCCGCGCTGACGCTGGAAAAAACCTATCGGGAAATACCGTTTGATCTGGTGGATGAGGTGATTTTGTGTGATGACCATAGTCGTGACAATACAGCCGATCTGGCCCGCTCGCTGGGCATTCAGCATGTGATCGTGCATGAGAAAAACAAAGGCTACGGCGGCAACCAAAAATCGCTCTACAACAAAGCCCTGGCCATTGGTGCAGACATTGTGATCATGTTGCACCCGGATTATCAATACACACCCAAGCTCATTCCCAGCATGGTGAATATCATTGGCGAGGAGTTGTATCCGGTGGTATTGGGTTCGCGTATTCTGGGTATGGGCGCTTTGAAAGGAGGTATGCCGATGTACAAATACATTGCCAATCGCTTTCTCACGTTCAGCCAGAACCTGCTGATCAACTACAAGCTTTCTGAATACCACACGGGCTACCGGGCTTTCAGCAAAGAAGTGCTGCTGGGCATCAATTTCAACCAGAATTCCGACGATTTTGTGTTTGACAACGAGATGTTGTCGCAAATCGTTTACGCCGGTTTCGACATTGGCGAGGTAACCTGCCCTACCAAGTATTTCGAAGAGGCGTCGAGCATCAATTTCCGGCGCAGTATGAAATATGGCCTGGGTGTACTCCGGGTTTCTTTCAACCACTGGCTGCAACGCATGGGTATTGCAAAGTTTGCGATGTATAGGAAGGCTAATGGAAACTGATTTTTCAGATATAAACTTGCTGGCAAAAATTAATTAAAAAAAGTTTGATCAGGATGGTTACCTCCATCCGGCAGATGGTACTCATAGGTCAAGAATATCTTCTTCACCTTCAAAGTATTATCTGCCATGCAAAAAATCCTTTTTCTTGCCATTCTGCTCTTCGGTTCGGTATGTGTATACAGCCAAACACCCGACTCGGATCTGCAGGAAGTGCTCCGCAAATTGGACCGCGGAGAATCTGTAGAGCATATGTTGATTCGGCTAAGCGATATCAACTTTGCTACCGGCACCGCAACCCTTGAGTCTGGAGCCAAAACTTATCTGGATCAGGTTGCTCGTCTCTTACGTTCCGTTCCCAACATGCAATTGGCCGTCAAAGGCCATGCAGACAATACTGGTTCCCGCACAGTAAACGAAAAGCTCTCCACTGACCGAGCCCTGGCTGTGCGGGATTACCTTCTGGCTCAGCACATCCTTTCCAGTCGATTGACGGCCACCGGCTTTGGCAGTACCCAGCCACTGGTGGAAAATACCACTGCAGAAGGAAGGGCCCAAAACCGCCGGGTGGAACTGGAAATTCTGAAAACAGAACAGGTAAAACAACTGCAGGATATTATCGTCCTGCGAAACGGCGAGAAAAGAGGTGGTATCATACGGACATATGACCAACGTATGATCCGCTACCGCCAGTTCAGTGAAGTGCAGGAAAAAGAGATTGCAATAGGAGAGGTAGAAATGATTGTTTTTGCAGACGGCCGCATTGTGCGTTTTGATCAACCTGCTCCCAAGACTTCAGCGCCTAAACCGGCAAACGGTTATCAATTCCGGCCCTTTGCCACCTCTGCGGCCTTCCACCCCGGACAATTTGTACTCGGATTGGGTATCGGCGTCGACAATAATGTGGGCATTCGGTACCGCGAAAACAGTATTTCGGTTCCTCCTGTGTGGGTAGTAATGGAACTTCCATTGAAACACAATATTGGTGTAGGTGTATCCGGTGGATGGATGCAATGGTCGCCTAAAGGCTCTGATGAATCCACTCTTCGATACTTCAGTTTCTCCCCCCGAGTGGCCTATCACTTTAATTTGGTGGAGCAGGTTGACCTCTATACCGGGGTGGCCATTTCCGGACGCTTTGCATCCCTCGATGCAGAAAGACCAGGCGGAGCTGTTCATCTGCTCAACAGTCGGTTTGATGTCAGCATGTTTTGCGGCTTGCGCTATTATTTTAACCGGGCCTTTGGCATTATGGCGGAATATGGCGGCGATCAAATCTCCTGTGCCCGCCTTGGCCTGGCACTTCGTTTTGGGAGATAAGTCACTAATGTATCTTCCTTTCTTCTTTCACAATTTTAAAAATACACATCATGAAATACATTCTTTCAGTCTTGATTTGTGCCATCCTCTTAAGCGCTTGTTGCAAGGATCATTCCGATATTATTCCAGGACAAAACTTTATTCCCGAAGACATTTTACAGGCTATTGAAGACAATGGTCAGGCGATTTACAATGGCTATACTCCGCCTGCATTGGAAGGTAAATTTAGAATGTCGCCTTCCGTATTGGTCAGTAGTAATTTCAATGATCCGTATGCTCCGGGTCATCTGTTTGTTGACAGTGAAGTTGAATTTTCAGATTTTAATCCAAGTGATCTGACCATTAAAGTAACGATCACGGAAGGGTTCCTGACGGGAGAGGGATATGGCAGTTTTATTTCCGGAAGCGGAAACAATTTTACAGTATATGTGAAAGTGGATGCCGTAGATGGAAGTGGACACCGGTTGCTCCAAACAGAAGTTTATTCAGGCACTCTGGAGCCCAATGGCATCCGCAATCTACAGCGTTCCTTGTTCATGGTAGACGACCATGGCGATCCTAATGATGAATACATTGCTAATGGCCAGGGTCGCTTGGCAGAAGATCAGGATGGGTTTTCAGAAAAGATATAGTCGCGGCAACTAAAAAGAGAAATAGTGCCCCTGCAGTTCGCTGTTGGGGCACTATTTTTTATGATTTAAGGATAAAAAATACTGTTTGCTTTTAATATTTGTTTTTTAATTGTTTGATTATCAATATATAAATATTTTATTTTATAAAAACAATGGGAACAAATGCCAAAAAATGTCTTTGCTAATCCGGGCAGCATGACGAACATTTGCAGTATCAAAAGTGTGTCAAACGAATTCGTACTGATTTTTTCTTATCCGGGCCAATGTTTTGTGCCCTTTTAACCTGAAAAAAAGAACAACATGATACCCATGCGCTACCTGCTACTTACCTTATGCCTGTTTGGCCTGGCCTTTCTGCCTGTCGGACATACTCAATGCGATTTTCAAACCAGCACAATCCCAAGTGCCGTTTCATGCTTTGGCGGCTCAAACGGCGCTATCAATCTGACGGTGACCAACGGTGCCGGACCAATTACTTACTTGTGGTCAAATAATTCAACCACAGAGGATATCACAGGATTGACAGCCGGTAGTTACACCGTAACCGTTACAGATGGCCTGGGATGTACTGCAACGACCAATGCAAGCATTAGCCAACCCACTTCAATTAGTGTAACTTTTCAAGGAAGTAACATCCTGAATTGTACCACACCCTCGATTCCAGTTTCCCCTACAGTTAATGGCGGTGTGGGGCCTTATTGGTATAATTGGAGTGATGGCCAAACTACAGCAGTAATAAATTTGCAAGCGGCGGGTACCTATACCGTAACTGTAACAGATGCCAATAATTGCACAAAAATCGGATCTGTTACTGTTACCCAAAACACATCCACGCCCGTAGCCTGCATTGCTCCACCACAAGTGCTCACTTGTGTGGTTACTACCATTACCTTAAGCGCTAGTTGCACTTCACAAGGGCCTAATTATGTCTATACCTGGACAGGGCCCGGTATTGTCAGCGGTCAAAATACCCTTAACCCTACAATCGCCGCGCCGGGTACCTATACCATCGTGGTAACAGATGTGACCAATGGATGTACCTCTGTTGCTGCAGCTACGGTTGTAGAAGATTTTGTTCCGCCCACGGCAGATGCCGGGCCTGTAGTGGAGCTGCCTTGCGGCGGTGGAATTACAACATTGATGGCAAACAGCAGTATTGGGGCTAATTTTATCTATTCCTGGGCCACAGTCAATGGCAATATTGTTAGCGGCGGTAATACCATTAATCCGATAGTAGATGAACCTGGCGTATACCAACTTCTGGTGGTGAATACCCAGAATGGCTGCACGGCCACAGATGAAACGGTGGTAGTGAGTGGTAGTTCTGCCCTTTGTGGCAGGATTGCGGGCAATGTACTGGAGGATGTCAACCTCAATTGCCTGTCTGATGCTGGCGATAGCGGCCTAAATCAGTGGATTGTGCAGGCAACCGGAGCCACAGGCACCTATTTTGCCTTAACTAATGCTACCGGTGCGTATGAAATTTATGTAGAGCCCGGCGATACTTACCAGGTAACCTCCGTGCCACTTAGCCTGCTTTGGGCAGCTTGTCCTTCCATACCGGATGTAACGGTCAATTTTCCCAATCAGACTTATCCTGCACAGGATTTGTTGTTTCAAAAAGTTGCCGGTTGTCCGCTGCTCACGGTTGATATCAGTTCCGGTAACCTGAGGCGGTGTTTCAGTAATAATCTATTTAGTGTTCATTACTGCAACAATGGCACCGAGCCTGCCACTGATGCTTACGTAGATGTTACCCTGGAATCCTTGTTTACCATTGTAAATACCAGCATTCCATTTCTCAACCAGGGAAATAACGTGTATCGTTTCCTGATTGGCGATCTGGATCCGGGCGATTGCGGATCGTTCAACATAAAAACCCACCTGAGCTGCGATGCGGCCTTCGGGCAAACGCATTGTGCAGAAGCGCATATCTATCCGGATACTACCTGCCTTCCCACCAACCCGCTTTGGAGTGGCGCCAGCTTGCGCATTCAAAGCACCTGCAGCCCGGATTCTGTTCGTTTCCAGATCAAAAACGTGGGTATTGGCAATATGAACGCAGCGGTTGATTACATCGTGATTGAAGACCAGGTGATGCTGATGAGCGCCCCGATACTGCTGGATATTGGGGAGTCGACCCAGGTTAGTGTGCCGGCCAATGGTAGCACCTGGCGTTTGGAAGTGGAGCAGGTGCCATTCCATCCCGGCTTTTCCTATCCATCCATCTCTGTGGAGGGCTGTACCACCAATCCGGTGTTTTCCACGGGCTTTGTCAATATGTTTCCGCAAGACGACCTGGATCCATATCTTGATATTCATTGTCAGGCCAATACCGGCTCTTACGATCCGAACGATAAAACCGGCTACCCGCTGGGGTATGGCGCGAACCACTACATCCGCCCGGGTACTCCGCTGGAATACCTCATTCGGTTCCAGAATACCGGGAACGATACGGCCTTTACTGTGCGCATTGAGGACACACTTTCCCAATGGCTCGATCCGGCTACCCTCAGGCCTGGGGCAAGTAGTCATGCCTACACCTGGAATTTGAGTGGCGCGGGCTTGCTGACCTTCCTGTTCGAAAACATTCTGCTACCTGATTCTAATGTGAATGAGCCTGCATCGCACGGGTATGTCAAATTCACCATCAACCACAAGGCTGATGCGCC
>JAEUUS010000409.1 GCA_016787545.1 Saprospiraceae bacterium | reverse complement strand
CCCGATTTCTTCCAATTTCACTAACAACTTCCTGGTCCCTATTCTCGGCTGGCGTTTCCGGATTCCTTGTACCTGACTAAGGATAAAATGCTCCTCTACAGCTTGCTCATATATGACCTGTTGCCTTTGGTAAAAGGCTTGACGACTCTTGTCAAACAGCCCACACAAACGCCCCAACGGCATTTGTGGATGCAGGTCTTTCATTTTTTGCGCTGTTTGACACCAAACTTTTTTTCGATCGGGATATTAAATTCCTCTTCCGCTATCTTGACCATCAGTTGATACGCTTGCCGACGCAAGCGTTCATCCTCTAATTCCCGCTTCAAAAGTGCCAGTTCAGCCTTTAATTCGGCCAATTCTTCGCTGTCTTTTCTTTTTATTGCCATAGTGGGTGTCTCTTCTGTGGCAAATTTATCTATCCAGCGCGAAATGGTCATACTACCGCCGATCCGATATTTCCGGCTGTAGTGCTCAAGGCTTTCCGCCCCGTTCAATACCTCCTCAACAACTCGCTTTTTAAACTCGTCCGAGTAGTGGTTTACTTTTTTCATCTTTGTCCTGTTTTAAGTTTACTTTTCGTGTAAACCTATTTTAGGACAAGTCAAACGTTTCCCCTCAAACCCGCCCCCTGCCCCCTGCCCCCTCAAACCCCTCAAACCCCTCAAACCCCTCAAACCCATCAAACCCTTCCACTCACTCATGACGCTTTCCGAGATTTCCCACCTGATCAAAAGCCGCCGGGCTGTTCCGCCTAAATTTTATACGCCTGGTAAATCCATTGACCAGGATACCATCAAGCAGTTGATAGAGAATGCTAACTGGGCGCCTACGCATAAACGCACCGAACCCTGGCGTTTTAAAGTGTTTCATTCAGAAGAAAGCCGGCAAAAATTGTCGGATTACCTCTCCGAGTATTACCGCAAAAACACGCCTGCTGATCAGTTTACGGAAGAAAAAATGAAAGGCGCTGGCGCCAATCCACTCCGCGCCGGCGCTGCCATTGCGATCGTGCTGCATCCTGATCCTGCTGCAAATCTGCCGGAATTTGAAGAAATTGCCTCAGTAGCTATGGCCGTACAGAATATGTGGCTGACCTGTGCTGCCATTGGATTAGGCGGTTTCTGGAGCACGCCAAAATCAGCACTTGAATCAGGAGAATTCCTGCAACTCGAAGCAGGTGAGCGTTGCCTGGGCTTTTTCTATGTAGCTGTGCATGAAATGCCTGCAGAAATCCAGGGGCAACGGGGTAGTGTGGAAGAAAAGACAGTTTGGGTTTAATAGGAGTCAATATTCCCCTGATGGTTGCGACTTGTTCAGGCGCCGGATTCCCGGTAGGAAATGGCCCAAAGGCCGCCTATAGCGAACCCTCCATTGATCAGGATGGTCAAAAAGCCAACATCCATGCCGCCCCAGGTTTTGCAGGCGTACTCAAAACAAAAGGTAAGCACCGGTGCTGCCAAACAAACCGGAAGCACATATTTGTCGTGAACTTTTAGTTCCGTGAAAAGTCCGAACATGAATAGTCCGAGCAGCGGACCATAGGTATATCCTGCAATTTTGAAGATCAGGGATATTACAGCCGAATCACTTACGGCATTGAGAATCAGAATGATAACCACAAACAAGGCCGAAAAACCAAGGTGAACAAGGGTGCGGGCGCGGCGTTGTTTTGCTTCCATGGCCTGAAGGGCAGCTACCCTTTCCGACTCATAAGCATACACCTGATTGTCTTGCTGCTTTTCTTTCTCAAAATTCAGGAAGTCAACACAAAAGCTGGTAGTGAGGGCCGTGAGGGCCGAATCGCTGCTGGCATAAGTACTGCCAATCAAGCCCAGGATGAAGAAAATGCCGGCCACGGCGTCCAAATGTCCAAAGGCAATTTTGGGATATAGCTGATCGGTGCGCGCTGGAATTTCCAGGCCAATTGAGCCTGCGTACAGGTACAACAGTGCGCCAAGTATCAGAAACAGGAAGTTGATCACTACAAGGTAAATGCAGAATACAAACATGTTTTTCTGCGCTTCCCTGATGTTTTTGCAAGCCAGATTTTTCTGCATCAGATCCTGATCCAAGCCGGTCATGGCAATGGCCACGAGAGCGCCGCTCACAAACTGTTTGACGAAGTGGTTGGGATCTGACAAGAAGTTTTTAAAGAAAAACACCTGACCGTATTTGCCGCTCATGACCTGAGAAAACAGGTCTATTCCATTGTAATTCAAGGCTTTACCAATGGTCCAAACCGTAAACACCAAGGCCGCCAGAAAAAAGGTGGTCATAATGGAGTCGGTCCAGATGATGGTTTTGAGCCCGCCTTTAAAGGTATAGCCATAAATCAGGGCCAGCATCAGAATAACCGTCAAGGCAAAAGGCACATTCAGGGGACCAAAAACAAAAACCTGCAACACGCCAGCCGCCAGAAACATGCGGGCTGCGGAGCCCAATGTGCGCGAAAGCAAAAAGAAACCTGCACCAGTTTTGTAGGACCACCACCCAAATCGTTGTTCCAGATAACCGTAAATGCTGGTTAGATTGAGTCGGTAATACAACGGCATCAGCACAGTAGCAATAAACAGGTAACCTACAAGATAGCCTAATACCACCTGCATGTAGGAAAAGGCCATGTTTATGCCTGTGCCACCCACGGCGCCGGGAATGCTGATGAAAGTAACTCCGCTGATACTGGTGCCAATCATGGCATAAGCCACTACATACCAGGGGACTTTCCGATTGGCCAGAAAAAAGCCCTCATTACTCGTATTACGTCCGGTAAACCAGGCTACTCCCACCAGTAAGGCGAAGTAAACAAAGAGTACAATAAGTACGAGGCTGGGCGTAAGGTGGACCATTTTTTGAACGCTTCCGAATCTGTCTGCATGGGGCTGCAAGATCGGAAGTGCGCAAAAGTAGCGCTTTTGGTGGATATTTTTGGGGTTATGATATGGTCAAAATGGAAGTAGGGTAAATAATTGCACGCCTACCCACAGCATGGCTCCTCCAACTATGCCTATCCAGGCCAGGCAGCTTGTTTTCTCAGGATTTGGTTCAAACACAACAGTTTTTTTGATCTGACTATACTCAAGTCTGGTTTCTAACGGATTGCTTATTTGAGTAATGACGGATGTTTCCACGTAAAAGAATACAAAATCTTTGTAAACCTTGTAGTCGTTGTTGCTATGGATTTGATCAACACGTTCTCCGAATTCTGTACTGGCTGGCTCAAATTGGGCAATCAGGTGGTCAGACGCAAGATGCACATTGGTTAGGAGCCAAATATGATTTATTGGGTCGTTTTCATCAATAACCACATACTGCAAACCCTGAATTTCGTTCAAATGTGGCAATCGAGTGGTTTTTAGATGCTGGGGACTAAAACATCCGGACAGTATCATTATGGGTACTACAAATTGGAAGATTACAGTTTTAATATATTTAATGACAATGTTTTGCATATTTAAAAATTTTTAAAGTGGTGCATTTGGATTAAAAATGGACTCCGGCGCCAATCAATGGTTGAATGGAAATGTAGTCATAGGAATCTGATTCCCGATTCAGACCACCAGTAGTTTGGGATCTCAACATTCTTGGGCCAATAGACATGGAAAAATCGACATAGAAATGACCCAAGGTTCTTTGGATCCCAAACCGGGCTAAAACTGCTCTTGAGGTTGCTTTAGTTTTTAGCGATCGTATTCCCAAACCAAACTGCTCCTTATTATAGGAATAGGATCGGGTGCCGGACTGAATTTCTAACCCATAATATCCATTTTTTATTACTCCGGTAAATCGGCCGTAAGTCAGCCTTTTAATGGTTATTGTGAATTCTGCATTTATCCCATGCGTCTTAAACTCTTCCAATCGGCTGGTACCATAGTAGGTGAGCGGACGTGCAAATATTGCCACCTGAAACAAGGATTTTTCAGGTTTGAACTGTAGGCCAAACTGTAAGGCAGACTCTGCTTCTAATTCTACCCCTCCAACCAGATAGTCGGTCAGGGCAAGTCCAATTGTGGCGAAATAGCCATTTTTATGCCACTCATTTTCGTTGTTTTGGGTAAAGTATGACCGAAGAGACTTATGTCCGGAGGTAATTGAATCATTTACGGGCTTTTTTGCAGGTAAAAAGCCCGTCACTTCAGTTTTAACAATTAACTGCTCGGTTTTTACAAAATCCTCGCATTTATAATAGTAAATATACCCCTCCTTACTGCGAATTATCTGAGCCGGAATACGGACGCCATCCGAGGTAATCAGGGTGTCGCAGGGACGCTGTGCGAAAAGGGCGTAACAGTTTGTAAGGATTAATCCTACAATAAGCGTACAGTTTTTCATGGGTTATAGGATTGCATATACGTTAACTGTTTGACTTAGTATACGTTTTGGATATTCATTTCATTTCTGCTTGAGTGATGCGAATTGGCTATTTTTAGTCATTTGACTGTTTTTTATCAGGCTTCCGGCCTTAGCAGGATGTCTAATAAAAACCGTCAAGTATCCAATACCCAATGCCAAATAATAAGGCCGTTCCCCATACGCCCATACAGGCAGCTCCGGTGTTTTCGGCTGCATCGGGTTCGAATACAACGATCTTTTTGATATGCGAAAATTCTACCCTCTGAAATGACTGGTCTTGAATGGCTTCAGTATGCCCGGATGCGATATAGATATAAACAAAATCGCGGTTCATTTTCTGTGCCCGACTACTTCGGATACGCTGTACGTATTCCCCGAATCCTTCCGGAGCAACTTTAAATTTGGCCGTGAAAGCCTGATCTTCCGTGGTGATATCTGACAGTAACCAGATTTTGGAACCAGGTTGGGTAGCGTCCATAGCCACATATTGAATGCCTTCTAATTGTAGTGAATGCTGCAGTCTGGTTGCCGGGAGTTGTCGGGCACTGTAACACCCGTTGGACAGCAGAATGCAATAGAAAAGTGCAGAATACAGGCTATATTGGGTAAGGATTTTCATATTTAACGTCAATTGATTAAAACCTGATGCCGGCACTTAGCATCGGTTGAATGGAAAATATATGTTCCTCCTCAAAGTCTGGAATAAAAACAAGGTCACCTGCTCTTTTCGAGTTTCGATAGCCGACAGAAAAAGCTAAATCCCAGAAAAAGGGGCCTTCAGCATGTTGCAGACCAAATCGGGCCAGTAAAGCCCAGGTTCGGGCCTCCATTTGAAGGATACGTGTTGGAAACCCAAAATCTTCCATATAGGAATACTTCCTTTCCCCAAACTGAAATTCGCCGCCCCAATAACCTTTGCTTTGTTTGCCGGTAAACCTCCCAATGCTGATCTTTTTAATGGTGAAAGTGAATTCTCCATTCAAACCGTTAGCATTAAACGAGGTTGCCTGATTTTGATCGTATCGATAAGGCCTGAAAGTTAGCAGCAACTGCAAGGGTTGATTTTTTGCCTGTAATTGTACGCCATATTGAAAGGGAGATGGATCTTCCAAGTCATAATAATCGCTGCCAAGAATATCCGTAAGGTTCATTCCTGCCAGAATGGTTACCCTGTTTCTTGATGGAAGCCCATCGCCCTTTGATGCCGGGACCTCCTCTTTTTTTTGCATTGGCAGAAAGGAAATCACCTCGGCCCTTTCTATCGTAAATTCAGATTTGACAAAATCTTCACAATTATAGTAGTGAATGTACCCTTCTTTGGTTTGTAAAATTTGTGCCGGGATACGCCTGCCATCCTTGCACAACAGGGTGTCGCAAGGCCTCTGTGCCAACAGCGAAATGCCCGAAACGGCAAAAATTAGAACAAGAAGGAAGGCAGTTTTAATAATACGGGTCAACATGATGCATAGGTGTATGATGGCTTCCGCCCAAAAGGTACGATGATAACTGCAAAATACAAAAAAACAGGCGACCCCGCTCCCGCGAAATCGCCTGTTTTATTAGTGGCTGTTCTAAAAGTCGCATTAATATTTTCACCGCAGCGGTGGAGAGACGTAGAGGTGTAAACTATTGGCTATCAAACTCTCTGCGACTCTCCGCCTCTGCGGTAAAATACACCCGCTTGCGCTAATCATTGAGCTTCAGAACCTTCAGGAATGCCTCCTGTGGTACTTCCACATCGCCGAATTGTTTCATGCGTTTTTTACCCTCTTTCTGTTTCTCCAACAGCTTACGCTTACGGGAAATATCACCACCATAACACTTGGCTGTTACGTCTTTGCGCAACGCAGAAATGGTTTCGCGGGCAATCACTTTCTGGCCTATGGCTGCCTGGATGGCAATCTGGAACTGCTTTTTAGGCAGCAGTTCCTTGAGCTTTTCACACATTCTGCGGCCCATGTATTCCGCCTTGGAGCGGTGCACCAGCGCCGATAAAGCATCCACGGGTTCGCCATTCAGCTTAATATCCAGTTTCACGAGGTCGGTTTCGCGGTAGTCAAGCAGATGATAGTCGAAGGAGGCATACCCGCGTGTCATGGACTTCAGCTTGTCGTAGAAGTCGAACACGATTTCTGCCAGCGGCAGGTGGAAAATCATTTCCAGTCGGGTAGGGGTGAGGTAGTGTTGCTTAATCAGGATGCCGCGTTTTTCCAGGCACAGGGTCATGATGTTGCCAATATACTCCGGTTTGGTAATGACTTGTGCGTAGATAAACGGCTCTTCCACACTTTTCAGGTGGTTGGGCTCCGGCAACTCGGTAGGCTGGTGTACGGTGAAGGTTTTATCCTTCATATCCGTAGCGGTATAAGGTACGTTTGGAACCGTAGTGATGATGTCCTGGTCAAATTCGCGGTACAAACGTTCCTGTACGATTTCCAGGTGCAACATACCCAGGAAGCCGCAACGGAAACCGAAGCCCAGTGCAGCAGAGGTTTCTGGCTCCCAAACCAGAGAGGCGTCGTTCAACTGGAGTTTTTCCAGGGCGTCGCGGAGGTCTTCAAAATCGTCGTTATCCAACGGATAAACGCCAGCGAATACCATGGGTTTTACTTCCTCAAAACCTTTAACCGCCTCCGTACATGGACGCGCCACATGGGTAATGGTATCTCCCACTTTGATTTCCTTACTTACTTTGATGCCGGTGATAACATAACCAACATCTCCAGTGCCAATTTCAGCCGCTTCCAGCTGGCCCATTTTCAAAACGCCCACTTCCTCGGCCACTACTTCTTTGCCAGTATTATAGAACTTGATTTTGTCGCCCTTTTTCATCGTTCCGTTCATCACGCGCACGTAGGCTATAACCCCACGGTAGGAGTTGAACATGGAGTCGAAAATCATGGTTTGCAGGGGCGCATCAGGATCTCCCTTGGGCGCTGGTACGCGGTCTACCACAGCGGCCAGAATGTCAGGAACACCAATGCCGGTACGGCCGGATGCGGAAATGATATCCTCTCTTTCGCAGCCAATCAGGTCAATGATTTGATCCTGTACCTCTTCCACCATGGCGCTTTCCATATCCACCTTGTTCACAATCGGGATGATCTCCAGGTTGTGGTCAACGGCCAGGTACAGGTTGCTGATGGTTTGCGCCTGAATGCCCTGTGTGGCATCTACCAGCAACAATGCACCCTCACAGGCGGCAATGGAGCGGCTTACTTCGTAGGAAAAGTCTACGTGCCCCGGCGTGTCGATCAGGTTGAAAATATATTCCTCTCCGTTGGCAGGATGCACATAACGCATCTGGATCGCGTGGCTTTTGATGGTAATGCCGCGCTCGCGTTCGAGATCCATGTTGTCCAGCGCCTGGTCCTGCATATCGCGCTTGCTAATGGTGTTGGTGTATTCCAACAGGCGGTCAGCAAGGGTACTTTTCCCGTGGTCAATGTGTGCTATAATGCAAAAATTGCGGATGTTCTTCATGTAACGGTGAAATATGAATTACCGGAAGGATTCTTCCTTTCATAAAACGGCCGCAAAGGTACTCCAATTTATGCGATCAAGTAGAATTATTATATAGATGCGAGAAGGCTGTTTTTTTACAGTTGAGGCCCGGAATTTTTTAGTGTCGGGGTGACTGACAGTCACCCCGTCACTAAAAAATTCCGGGCCTCAACTGTAAAAAAACTCCCAAAAATCAGAAAACGTAATTCACACTCAGGTTAAACCGGTAAGCCGGCAGCACAAAGCCCGGCGTATGTACCCGTATACGGTCGCCATCAATAGCAGCTGAAAGCCTGTCGCCAATCAGGGGGATGTCTTCCACAGCCTCCTGCACCTCCTGACGGAGTTGCTCGATGTCGTTATTGGGGTCGTTGCTGGAGTAGGTGAGTGTGCCGCGCATCCATTTGACGTCTACACCTGCAATGGTGGCGTCCAGGGTCATGTGGTCGCCCATACGCACCTGAAAACCCAGGGAGCCGCCCACGCCTACACCATTGACTGCACCTTTGAAGGTAGTGGCATAGTTGGTTTCATCTATTTCAGTAGTTCTGGCCAGGTCGAAGTGGTTATACCGGGCATAGGGGGCCAGATAAAAGCCACGGGGCGCCTTTCCGCCCAGATAAAAGCGGTTTTCCAGAATTGCGCCAAAGGAAGTGTAGCGATTTTTCACGGTTTTGCCTTCGCCGGTCAGGTCGAAAGTGTTTTCCAGCAAGTTAGGCATTTTGGTAGGGCGGGGGATACCCACCTGCAGGGAAAGGGATTTATTGTTGGCATAGGCCCATTCGCCGCGAACGTTGATTTTACCGCTGGGCAGCAGCAGACTAAGCGGCGCCAGACCTACACTCCAGGATTGCTCCGGGGCATCGTCTTCATACGACCACCGGTTGCGGTTTTGGGCAGCGGTGGTTGATTGAAAAACAGCTAAAATGGCAAGGGTTAAGAGCAAGGATTGGATTTTCATGTTTGTCAATTTTGGGGATATAACGTGGCGGGCTTGTTAGGAATTGGTGAAGAGGCGTTAAGGTTGTGGTAAAGTTTGGAGCGGTAGGGAGATTTTTAGTGACGGGGTGACTGCCAGTCACCCCGTCACTAAAAATCTCCCTACCGCTCCGTGGTAAATCCCTACAACTTCCCCTCCACTATCCCCAAAATCTCCAGTTCCTCCCTATCCGCAGCGTCCACCATTTTTTGGCCTTCAGCCAGGATTTGCGCAGCAAAGTCCTTATCGTCCAGTCCGGTGGCGTTCACCTGGATGTTCATGAAGGCCCCGCGTACGGCTGCGCGCGCGCACAAGGCGCCTACGCCGGCGTCGGTTACGGAGTTGGGATTTCCAGTTTCGGCCATCTGACGGATGAGCGGGAGGGAACTGTATGCCAGTTGCATCACTTTAAACGGCACCTCCATGGCTTTTTTCGTGCCTGCCTGAATGGCTGCTTTGCGCGCTGCTTTTTCCTCTGGCGTACCGTTGGGCATGCCAAACGCGGCCATAATCAGATTGAAAGCATCGGTGTCTTCGTCTACGGCGCGCAGGAGAGCATCCTTGATGTACTGGCCTTTTTCAGCCGCCTCCGAGAATTCTTCCCAGCGCTCATCCCAGCCGCGTTTGTGACTGCTCAGGTTGGCTACCATGGTGGCTAAGGAAGCGCCCAGTGCGCCCACGTAGGCGCTGATGGAGCCGCCGCCCGGGGCCGGACTTTCGCTGGCTGTTTCGTCGGCAAAAGCGACCAGGTTTTTGAGCACCAGCTTTTTGGCCTGGGCCGGATTGCCTTTATCTAAATTGTATTCAATAATTTTTTGTTGTGGATCAAAGGGCGCCAGTTCATCCAGGCCCATGGATTTAACCGCAATTTTGATCAGTTCCGATTCGCTGACGCCCACGCTGCGTTGCTGTTTTTTCAGGAAATATTTTCCGGCTTCCAGCATCACTTTCAGCGGCACCAGG
>JAEUUS010000141.1 GCA_016787545.1 Saprospiraceae bacterium | reverse complement strand
GCTTTGCGGAGTTCAGGGTTGCCAGATTGATCAAGAATTTCCATAAAATGAGAAAATTGGATTTGGTGAAAAATATTGGGTTTTGTGTTTGTGTAATCCTTGCTACAAGGAAGATTGTTCGACGCTAAAGTATTTATCCGGCAAATTATTTGTCCATTTTTCTCAAAAAAAATCAATTTTCTTCAATCTCGGCACTCAATCCCCTGTCCTGTAATGCCTCACATTTGGGTAAAAGTTCTCTTTTTGGACCGGATTTAACCGTGGCTTTGCCATTGTTGTGAATAATAATGGCCAGCTGTTCAGACTGCTCGCTGGTATGGCCAAGCACCGTCATGAAACATTCGATCACCCATTCAAAGGTGTTTACATCGTCATTGTAAACGACTATCTGCGCTGGCGAAGCAGCGTCTATATCAGACTCGTCCATCACGAGTACGTCCTCATCTTCTTCCCAAAATGGCTTGGTTGCTGGCATTGTGTGTTGTTTTTACAGGTAGTTTGTTACTGGTTAGTGACGGGGTGACTGGCAGTCACCCCGTCACTAACCAGTAACAAACTACCCAATCCGCTGTAAAGTCTGGTTTATCGCCTCAAAATTCGGGAGTTCTCCGGCATTTTCGAGTACCTCAGCGTACTGAATGATGCCTTTTTTGTCTACCACAAAAGCAGAACGTTTGGAAACACCCTTTAGTCCGAGTCCGAATTCCTTGTACAGGGAATCGTATTTTTTACTAACTGTTTTGTTGAAGTCTGAAAGCAGCGGAAAATTAAAGCCCTGCTCCTCCCGCCATTTGGCTAAGGTGTATGGGCTGTCGACGGAAATAGCAAAAATCTGCGCGTCGAGACGCTCATACTCTGCCAGGCTATCGCGCATCATGCAAAGTTCTTTGGTACAAACGCCGGTAAATGCGAATGGGAAAAACAGCAGCAGAACGTTCTTTCCTTTTTGTTCCGATAATTTTACCAGCGACTTGTCGCTGGCTCTGAGGGCAAAATCCGGGGCTTTGTCGCCTGGTTGTAACATGCTGGAAGGGAATACAGGTCAAAAACTGGCGCAAAAATAGCAAATCAGAAGGCTCCAACAGGGGTTTGTTGCGGGTTATTTTTTAGATGGAATATGTTTATTGTTTTTCACCCTAATTTTGCCACCCTATGAACACCTGCTTACATTGTGACAACCAGTATGAGGGCAATTTTTGCCCTGAATGCGGCCAGAAAGCTACTACTGCGCGACTTACTTTTCATCAGATTGTGCACGATCTGCAGCACGTACTGCTGCATCTGGATAAAGGTGTTTTGAAAAACCTGAAAACCATTTGGATGCCCTCACTTATCCGGGATTACATTGCAGGCAAACGAGTAGGATTCTACAATCCGATCGTGTTGTTGCTGTTTGTATGCGGTATTTTGGCCTACGTGGAAATTACTTTTAAAGTACCTATCAAAGTTGAAGCCAAGCCGCTGAGGGGTGAGGTCTATTCCATAGGATATAAAATTGGCAAAACAGCCGCTGCTATGTTCCGCGACTGGTCCAAGTATTTTGAGGCGCTCATGGTACTTCCACTAGCGTTTTGGTCCAGCCAGTTTTACAGGGTAAATACTCGCTACAATCTAATCGAAAACATTTATATTCAAGCATTTATCGTTTGCAATATGAGCCTCATCGGATTGGTATTTTTCCCCATTTTACGTCACTCTACCCCGGTTGTAGCCTTCAATCTCTACTCTGTTCTGCTGCTGATTCTTTTCAATTTTGTTACCTTCACACAAGAAACGAATTGGTTGCACAGAACGCTAAAATCTACCATGGTGGTATTACTGGCCTACCTGGTTTATATCCTGGCTTTTGTTGTGGCGGCCTTTGTCGTGATCAAAATCTGGGGATTGTGAGTTTTTGAGCGCATGCTAGGTTTTTCACTTTTGTGCGAGTGACGGTGAAAATTAGCATCATTCACACCGATAGTTTCAAAATCCTGCATCCTAAAACAAGGAACGAATTAAATATATCGACAAAGACCTACCCTACACCACCGGCAACATTGACAGGATGTCTAATAAAAAACCAACCTATATTTGACCTTATGGCAGGTGAAAAACAAGAATCCCCCTGGCCTGTTCCCGCGTTTCAATTCAAAGTAACCTTTGGAAGCTTGGGGGAAATCGCGTTTCAGGAAGTGTCTGGTTTAGACACGGAATATGACGTTATTGAATACCGTGGCGGAAACAGTATTGACTTTTCGCCTGGTCTTAAAAAAACCAGTGACGTTACCCTCAAAAAGGGTATGTTTAGTAACGATCATGCACTGTTCGATTTTTTTGCCAGTGTCAAAATGAATACGGTAGCCCGTGAAACGGTCACAATCCAGCTGTTGGATGAAGAACACAAGCCACTATTCACCTGGAGGTTGAAAAATGCGTTTCCCAAAAAAGTTACAGGCGCCAGCCTCAATGCGAAAAGCAGTGAGGCCGCAATAGAAGAATTGGTATTGGCCCATGAGGGATTAACCATGGAGAAGTAGTTATTACATGTAACGCAGAAAA